>NZ_JAMQQG010000098.1 GCF_023716925.1 Frankia sp. R82 | reverse complement strand
GTCGAGGGCGCCGGCGGCGTCGAACAGGGCGAGTGCCTCGGTGGCCGGCAGCGCCCGCAGCCCGCTGCGCGCGATGCGGCGCTGGTCGGCCGCGCCGAGTCCGGCGGTGAAGGTGCTGGTGTCCGACCACAGCCCCCAGGCGAGGCTGGTGGCGGGCAGGCCGTGGGCGCGGCGGTGCTGGGCGAGTGCGTCCAGGAAGCTGTTGGCCGCCGTGTAGCTGGCCTGCCCCGGACCGCCGGTGATGCCGGCGACCGAGCTGTACAGGACGAACGCGGCCAGGGGCAGGTCCCGGGTGGCCTGGTGCAGGTTCCACGCACCGTCGACCTTCGGGGCCAGGACCCCGGCGAGACGCTCCGGTGTGATCGCCGCGACGGCCGCGTCGTCGAGGACGCCGGCGGTGTGGACGACGGCGGTCAGCGGATGCTCGGCCCCGACGGCTGCGACCAGGCGCGTCACGGCGGCTGGATCGGTGATGTCGGCGGCGGTGATCGTGACGGTGGCGCCGAGGTCCGCGAGTTCGTCGCGCAGCGCCGCGGCCTGCGGGTGGTCGGCGCCCTGCCGGCTGGTCAGGTGCAGGTGGCGGACCTGGTGGCGCTCGACCAGATGGCGGGCGAGGTGGCGGGCCAGGGTGCCGAGGCCACCGGTGAGCAGGACGGTGCCCGCGGGGTCGAGGTGCCAGCCGGCGGTGGCGTCTGCCCCGCTGGCAGCGGCGCTGGTGGCGGCCGAGGCGACGGGGTCGGCGGTCGGGACGGGGACGACCGGGCTGGGGGCGGGGGCGAGGCGTGGGGTGAGCGGGATGCCGGCCCGCACGGCGAGGTGGGGCTCGTCGGCGTGGCCGGCGGCGGCCACCGCGGTGGGCAGGACGGCGGTGGACGACGGGTCGCCGTCGAGGTCGACGAGCAGGATGCGTCCGGGCTGCTCGGTCTGGATGCTGCGGACCAGCCCCCACACCGGTGCGGTGGCCAGGTCCACGTCCCCGCCCGCGACGGCGACCGCCCCCGAGGTGAGCACGACCAGCCGGGTGGCCTCCAGCCGGGGATCGCCCAGGTACGTCTGCAGGGTGGCCAGTGCGTTCGCGGTGGTGCTCCGTGCGGAGCCGGCGACGTCACCACCGTTCCCATGATCGCCACCCGACCCGAAGGTGACGAGGACGAGATCCGGGCCGGCCGCACCGGCGTCGATCGCCGCACCGAGTGCGGCCAGGTCGGCATGGGCCGTCGTGGTGACGTCCTGGCCGTTCTGGGCGTCCTGGCCGAGTGCCGCGGCGGCGGTGGCGGTCGCCTCGGCACCGATCGTGGCCCAGGCGGTTGTGGTGCCGGGGGCAAGGGCGGTCAGCGGTAGCGGCGACCAGCGCAGCTGGTAGAGCGAGTCCGGTCGGTCGCCGCGGGCCGCGGCGAGCTGTTCGGCCGAGACGACCCGGGCCAGCAGCGCCGCCACGGTGACCACGGGGGCACCGGTGTTGTCCGTGGCCCGTAGGGAGATCTCCTCGGAGCCGTGGACGGTGAGGTGGACCCGCAGCGACCGGGCGCCGGTGGCGTGCAGCCGGACGCCGTTCCACGCGAACGGAAGCCGGCTGTGACCGGCCGGGACGTTCGTCAGACCGTGGAAGACCGACAGGTGCACGGCCGCGTCGAGCAGCGCGGGATGCACACCGAAGCCGTCGACGGCACCGGCGTGCTCGTCGGCCAGGGCGACCTCGGCATACAGGTGGTCACCGTCGCGCCAGGCGGCCCGCAGGCCCTGGAACACCGGACCGTAGGCCAGCCCCGAGGCGTCGAGTGCCGCATAGATGCCCGCGACCGGCACCTCCACCGGTGCGGCGCCCGGCGGCGGCCAGCTGGCCGGACTGTCAGTGGCCTCCGCGGCCTCCGTGGCCTCCGCGTCGTCGATGGCGTTGGTCGTATCGGTCGCGTCGGTCGCGTCGGTGGTGAACAGGCCGCTGGCATGCCGCGTCCAGTCGGCCTCGGCGGCGCTGGTGGCCTCGGTGGTGTCGGTGCGCTGCGGGCGGGAGTGGACGGTGACGGCGCGGCGGCCGGCCTCGTCGGGCGCGGCGACGGTGACCTGGATGGCCACGGCGCCGCGCGCGGGCAGGATCAGCGGGGTCTCGAAGAGCAGCTCCTCGAGATCGGTGACGCCGAGCTCGTCACCGGCCCGCAGCGCCAGGTCGACGAACACCGTGCCAGGCACGAGGACGTTGCCCTGCACCACGTGGTCGGCGAGCCACGGCTGCGTGGCCAGGGAGATCCGTCCGGTCAGCACGACGCCGTCGGAGTCGGCGAGCCCGAGGGCCACGCCGAGCAGAGGATGGTCGGCGCTGGTCAGCCCGAGCCCGGCGGCGTCGCGTGCCCCCGAGGCAGCCTCCTCGAGCCAGTAGCGCTGCCGCTGGAAGGGATAGGTGGGCAGGGCGGCGGCCAGGTGACGGGGGTCCTCGCCGCCGGGGGCGACGCCGGTGTCGTCAGGGGCGACGCCGGTGCCGGTGGGGGTGTGGCCGTGGACGTGCAGGGTGGCGAGGGCGGTGGGAAGGCTGACGGTCGCGGCCTGGTTGCGCCGCAGCGTCGGGATGATCGTCGCCTCGGCTCCGGCGCCGCGGGCGTTGCTGTGGCGGGTGTCGGCGTCGGTGTCGGTGTCGTGGGCGCCGGAGGTTCGGGCCTGCAGGGTCTGCGTGGTCAGGGTGGTCAGGGTGGTGTCGGGGCCGAGCTCGAGGTAGGTGGTGACGCCGAGGTCGGCCAGCGCCGTCACGCCGGCGGCGAAGCGGACGGCCTCGCGGACGTGGCGGACCCAGTAGTCGGGCGAGGTGAGCTGCTCGGCGGTGGCGAGGGCGCCGGTCACGTTGCTGATGATCGGGATGGTGGGGGGCTGGTAGCTCAGGCTGGCGGCGGTGGCCAGGAACTCGTCGAGGACGGGTTCGGTCAGCGGGCTGTGGAAGGCGTGGCTGACGGTGAGTCGACGGGTGCGCACGCCGCGCGCGGCGGCCGCGTCGGCCAGGCCGTCCAGGGTGCTGCGGGGACCGGCGAGGACGGTGTTGGTGGGGCTGTTGAGCGCGGCGATGTCGACCTCGTCGATGCCGTCCAGGTCGGCGTGGTCGTTCAGCAGGGTGCGGGCGGTCGCCTCGTCGGCGTGGATGGTGAGCATGCTGCCGCCGGCGGGCAGGGAGCCGAGTAGGCGGGCACGGGTGGCGACGAGGCGGGCGGCGTCGGGGAGGGTGAACACGCCGGCGAGGTGGGCGGCGGTGATCTCGCCGAGGGAGTGGCCGATGAGGTGGTCGGGGGTGATGCCGTGGAAGGCGAGGGTGCGGTGCAGGGCGATCTGTAGGGCGAACAGGGTGGGTTGGGTCCACTGGGTCTGGTGGATGAGGTCTGCGTCGGGGCTGTCGGGGTCGGCGTGAAGGACGGTGAGCAGGGGTTGGTCGAGGTGGGGGTCGAGGGCGGTGGCGACCTCGTCGAGGGCGGCGGTGTAGACGGGGTGGGTGGTGTAGAGGTCGTGGCCCATCCGCGGGCGCTGGCTGCCCTGGCCGGAGAGCAGGAACGCGAGCGGCCCGGGTGCGGCGGTTGCGGTGCCGGTGACGAGCCCGGCGGCCGGTCGGTCGTGGGCAAGCGCGTCGAGCACGGTGAGCAGACCGTCCTCGTCGGTGGCGAGGGCGACCGCGCGGCGGGCGAAGACGGTGCGCGTCGCCAGCGCCGCGGCGAGCCGTTCCAGGTCGACGTGGCCCGAGCTCCGCTCGTGGTCGGCGCGTTCCGGGCCGTCCGGCTGCCCGGTCGGCGTGCGCTGGTCGGCACGGGCTCGCAGATGCGCGGCGAGGCGCCGGGCCTGGTCGCGCAGCGCCGGGTCGGACCGGGCCGACAGTGGTACCAGCACCGGGGTTGCCGCCAGATCGCCCGAGGACGACTCCTGCTGTCCGGGTCCGGGTCCGGGTTCGCCGGCGGCCGGTTCGGCCCGGCCGGGCTTGGTGTGGACCGGCGCGTCCGGGGCCTGTTCGAGGATGACGTGGGCGTTGGTGCCGCTGATGCCGAAGGAGGAGACGGCGGCGCGCCGTGGCC
>NZ_JAMQQG010000279.1 GCF_023716925.1 Frankia sp. R82 | reverse complement strand
GGCATAACTCAACATCAACAAGAGTGGGACATCAGCCCACGATCACACCCGGTCCAGGCGCGAAAGATCTGGGCTAGCCCGGACCGACGTCTGTTGGCGGTGCTGATGTACGTCCCGACACCGCCGCAGTCGTGGCGGCTCGACGTGGTGTCGCTGACTGATGGCCGGACGGTTCGATCCCGGGAGATACCGGTGATCGATTTCCTGTTCCGGGGGCAGCTGGCAGAGTTGGCCTGGAGCCCTGACTCCCGCACGCTCGCGTTTACCGACGACAGGGAGGTCGGCTTCTGGTCGCTGTTCGACGACAACCAACCGGCGATGCTGCGGCAGGATGGGATGGCGCTGGTCACGCTGGACTGGCATCCACGCAGCGGTATTGCCGGGTTAACCGGCGGCGGGGAGGTCGTTTACTGGCCGGATCCGGCGGCTGGTGGACGCGGCCACGTCCTCGCCAGGATTTCTGACGAAGGCGGCAATGGCGCGCTGCGGTGGAGTCCGGACGGGAACTGCGTCGCCGTCGCGGCGAGGTTCAGCGTCGCGGTCGTGAATGTCTCCTACGACGTCCACGTACACGCGCCGACTGGCCAGTTGTGGCCCGCGGCACCGACGGGCTGGGTCCGGCGGTTGATCGACCTGGGCTATCCCTGTGCGATGGCCTGGCGGCCGGACAGTTCCTGTTTCGCGATCGTCGAGAACCAGGCTCGCACACCCCCGGACACCGCCGGTGTAACTCACAGTGAGTCCATGATCTCTGTCTGGGGCAGAACTGGTGGAAGGGTCGAGACAATTGACTCGCGCTACGTGAGCGCCCTCGATGTGTCCTGGAGCCCGGAGGGCGACCTGCTCGTCTCCGCATATACCGATGGCAGTGCCCGGATCTGGCGGTACCCCCCGGAGCACCCCGACGACGAAACCTACGACGACCGTGTCGCCGACGATGGAAAGGGCGGAAAGCCAGCCTGGGCACGTTCCCTCGGCCTGACCCACGACACGTCCGATGGGTCTGACGGGCGCGCCTACTTCTCTGTGCTGGGCGGAATGAGAATCAGCAGCCAGCGGCCCCTGCCGGCACCCGACCCCGCCGACCAGGCGAGGCACCACATCCTCGTCCGCGCCGAAACGCTGATCCTGTCGTTCCCCGACCCGACGCACTGGCTGCCGAGCAGCACCCAGGCATGCCAGGACTACGGAATCGCCCTGGGCGTCGCCATGCACACCTTCGGATTTCCCGACCTTGAACTTACCGCGTGCGATCCCACCGACGGCCGGACGCTGGGTTTTGCCCGGCTGCCGCGGGCGCGATGTCTGGCTCTCGACGAACGCCTGCGGCTCGTCGCCGTCGGGGGAGAGGACGGGTCGGTCACCCTACTCGACGCGCGCACCCTGGAATGCCATAGCCGCGTTCACGTCGACGAGGCGGTCGTCGCCTGTACTTTCGTCGCCGCCGACGGTTCCAGGCTTCTCGTGGTGGCTTCCGACGGCCATCACCTGTACGATCTCCGCGTCTGATCCTCGCCGTCCAGGCCCGCGGCGGACCGAGGCGGGACGTCGCGCGGCGTTGCGGTCCGGGGGACTACCGCAAGCTAGCCACGAATCCTGGATCTCGGCACGTCGGCGCCGCGTGAGCAGCCATTCCGGGAAGTACGAGCCCTGCCGCAGCCGCGGGATCGCTAGCTCGATCGCCCCGACTCGGGGTCCCACTGCCGAACCTGCCGGCGCCCAACCGCGCCGCCGGCCACTCGTCTCGCAGCCTGCTGGCCGGCCGCACGGGGTGCGAGTCGGCGATCAGCTGACTGGCAGCGTATCTGTGCAGGTCACGGCCCCGCTGACGGCACCCGCGACGCTGATCACTGGGCCTGGCAGGATCAGGTAGCGGTTCGCATTGTGGTCAATCAGTCCACCACACCCAGTAGCGACGTGTTTGACCTGCATAAATAGGTTCTACCTGTCGGCCTGGCTGGTTGGCGATGCGCTGAACGGCCAGGCCGGCGGTCTGGGTAGCGGTTCGCGCAGGACTTAGGTTGACGTCGTGAGGGAGTAAGTGTGACCATGCGTCACCTCCCTCCTTGATCTGCCGGCTCATCCCGGTTCGTTTGTGTGCCCGGACCACTACTTGGGCCGCGATCGAGGTTGACCATGTCAACGGTTCCCGAAAACTCGAATCCCGTAGAGCCAGAAGACGGTGCGCAGGAGCGCGGCGGGTGTGTCCAGACACGACCCGGCCTGGTCTTCAACGGCGGCAACCAGCTCCGGCTGGTCAGCGATCTGCAATAGAAAACGGATTAGCAATCCTGGCACCGCGCCTCGGGCCTACTCGGCCGTGACTGACGGCCAGCCTGACTGAACGCCGCGGGTGGCCGGATCCTTTGTGAGCGTGCTTTACACCGGTCTGGTCCGAGCCCCGCCGGGAAACGTGTTGGCGAGCCGGGAGTGGCAACCCGGAAGTGCGGGCCGCCACTCCCGTCATCGTGGCGTTCGTCGCCGTGCTTGCTGCAGTCGACCTGGTGGGTCTTGAGGCGTCACGCGAGCCCGCCCGGTTCGCTAGCGGTCCCCCAAGCGGTTGGTGAGCTCGATCGTCGCGAGGTACCACCAGAAGATCCAGTCGAGGAACTCGACGCTGTAGTCGCGCTTCTGCTGTTCGTTCTGGTGGCGTATCGCGAAGTTGTTCGCGACGCTGAACAGCTCTTGCTCGTCCTTGCGGAGCAGCTCGGACTTGAGTAGGTCGCGGCGTTCCTCGAGGAGTCCGCTCAGCACGACGACGGCGGACCTCTTCTCGTGCTCGCCGGCATCCCGGCCTCGGAATAGCTCGATGGCGTGGCGCAGCCGGTCCCCGACGGCGCCGTCGTGTTCAGCCGCCACGCGGAGGATGTCCGCGCGGGCCTGGTCCGTCACGGCGAGCAGGCGGCCGACGTCGGTGCTGGGCGTGCTGTCCCACGGCGGAGCTGTGGACCCGTCGGGCTCCCAGCCGAAGTGGCGGAGGTTCGCCGCTTCTGGTTCGCGGTTGGCCATCTCCAGGATCTCCACGGCTGAGGTCAGCGCGTACGAGGCTTGGAAGTTCTCGGCAGTGTCGTGGCACCAGCGGACGCCTTCCTCGACTCGACTGAGGGTCGCGAAGAGTTCTGCTGTCTTCCCGATGATGTCGACGTCGCCGGCCGCCACAGCCCTCCGGTACCAGTCGAGCGCCTCGGCGAGCCTTCCGGATCTTTCCAGCGTTTCCGCGGCCCTGCGCAGCGCGCTGAAACCGAGGCCGGAGTCCGCGCAACGCTGCCACCAGGTCAGCGACTCGTCGATGCGACCCGCTTCGGCCGTGATGTCGGCGATATCCCAGAACGCGACGGTGCGACCGTTGGCGGCGAGCTCGAGCAGCCAGGCCAGGGCCACGTCGTCACCGTCCCGGCGCCTCATGACCCGTACGGCGTTGTCGACGCATTCGTCGTGTCCCGCGTCGGCGAGTGTGCGCAGCAGTTCGAGGCACTTCTGCTCCGCGACCGGGTGCCTGGAGCGCTTCACGAGCATGTTGAGGAAGTTCCGGTCTCCTGTCTCTGCCGCCCGCCTGTACCAGTCCCACGTCTGGTCTCCCTGGCCTGTCCTCGCCAGCAGTTTGACCGCGAGGTCCATCGAGTACAGGTCACCGGCGTCGATGCCCCGGCTGCACCATGCGAGCGCCTCGACGTCACGGCCCGCGTTCGCCAGCATCGCGGCGCCCCGGCCGAACGCCTCCCGGCCGTTGCCCTGGCGTGCTCGTCGTTCCTGCCAGTCCAACGCTTCGTCGACACGGCCGGCGGCTTCGAGCGCGCGAGTCGCGTTCCACTCCGCCGAACTGTGGCCTGCGTCGGCGAGAAGCTGCCACCACCCGAGCGCTTCTTCCTCGCCACCGGCCTCCCACATCAATTCGGCGGCGTCGTCGAGGCGGTAGTGGGTTGCCGTCGCGGCGGCGCGTCGTAGCCAGTCCTGCGCGTCCTCGAGGCGACGGACGGCGATCAGCGGGCGGGCGCCTTCCGTCGCGGCGAAGGTGTCGTCGTCTTCAGCTGCCTGCCGGTGCCAGTCCAAAGCCTCCTCGAGCCGGTCGTTCTCGGCGAGCTGAAGTTGACCCGATTCTGTTCACACCTGGGCTCTTTGAGATAATGGTCTCAGGGAGGAGTACAGGTGCCGAGATC
>NZ_JAMQQG010000278.1 GCF_023716925.1 Frankia sp. R82 | reverse complement strand
ACCCGGCGGATCTAGCGAGCCTGTCGACGGAAGGTGCCACGGCGGCGGGCGGCCGCGGGCCGCCCGGCCAGGCGACCGGCGAGTTCGCGGATCGCGAGCCGGGCCGGAGAGGTCGGCGCGATGTCGCGCAGCAGCTGGCCGGCGACCTGGGCGGCGTCCAGCCCGGCGAGGTCGTAGGGAACGAGTGCAACCGGCTCACTGCCGGTGTGGCGCAGGATCGCCCGACTCACCTCACGGGTCGGCTCGCCCCCGACCACCGAGGCGCGCAGCCGGTTGACGACGATCAGTGGTTCGACGGTCGGCACGCTCTCGCGCAGATCCGCGAGCCCGCGGACAAACCGGACCAACCCCACCGGCTCCGCCGAGGCGACCGCAAGCACGATGTCCGCCGCCGCCAGGACCGCGAGCGTCGCACCGTTGCGCCGGGGCGCCGCGGTGTCGAACGACAGCTCCTCGTCGCTTTCCAGGCAGAAGCCACAGTCGACCACGATGTACGCCGACAGCCGCCGAGCCAGCGACAGCACGGTCTCCATGGACGCCGGGCGAAGCTCTGGCCAGCGCGACGGGCGGGAGATGCCGGGCAGCACCCGCAGCCCGTCGCCGAGATCGCGGCACAGCATGGCCAGGCGCGGCACGTCCAGCAGCCCCTGGTTGGCCGAGCGGGCCGCGGCGGCGAGCCCCGGCGCCTCCTCCAGCAGGCCGACGAGCTGGCCGATCGCGCCGCCATAGGAGTCGGCGTCGATCAGCAGGGTGGGTGCCCCGAGTGCGGCGATCTCCGCGGCCAGGCACAGCGCGAGGGTGGTGCGGCCCGGCGCACCGGCCGGCCCCCACACGGCGATCACCCGGCCGGCACCGACCTCGGGCACGTCTGCGCTGTCCCCGCCGACACCGAACGGGTCGAGCTGCCCGAAACCCGGCAGCGTCTCGCTGTAGCCGGTCGGCCAGCCGGTGACCGAGGCGGCGCTGCCGACGGCAGGATGGGAGGCCAGGGCCCGGGAGGCCTCGACGACGGCGCCGGCGACCACTTCCGCTGTGGCATCGGCCGCGATGACGGCGGCGACGCCGAGCTGGCGCAGCCGGCGATCGCCGTCCTCGTCGCCGGGGGCGATCAGACCGACGACGGCGATCCCGGCGATGGCCAGCCGGGTCAGCGCATCGCGGTCCAGGCGCCGTAGGTCAGCCGACAGCAGCGCGGCCCGCGCCGCGCCGGTGGTCGCCGCGGCCAGCAGATCCGGCAGATCGACGCAGCGGCGAACCACGGTCACCCCGAGATCGCGACGGTCGAACGCCGAGACGAGCCCCGCCTCCACGTCCGAGTCGGTCACCGCGGTCAGGATCGGCAGGCTCACCGCCCGTACCCCGCAGTGCTGGTCGGGCCGGTCGCGCCGACGCCACCGTTGGCGTCACGCTCCAGTTTCACGACGTCGACCCGCTCGCTCTGGGATGCCGCCACCGCCGCGATCGCGCCGTCGATCGGCACCCGCAGCGTGATCGACCGGTCGCCGCTGGCCAGCTTCTCCACCTCGACGAACTCGACGTCATGCAGCGCAAGTGTTTCGGCGCCGGACCCCGCTGCCGGCGCGGCCGGCGTGGTCGTGCTGTTCGCAGCCCCCGACCCGCCGCCCGGGCCACCGGTCTGGGCGGCGCCACCCGCGGACGCTCCGGCCTGGAAGACGTAGACATCCACATGGTCACCGGGCTCCAGCGCCGGCAGTCTGCCCGCCTTGACGATGACGGGCACCAGGCGGGTGGCCGTCCGGTCCCGCCCGGCGAAGTCGCCGCCGCTGACGAACTCACCCGCGTTCACCGGCCGGGCAAGCGTCGCCCCGGTCAGGTCACCCAGCCGGGCACCCGGGTAGTACCGGCCGGACGTGGCCCCGTCCAGCCGCGCGGACACGGTGCCCAGATCGCCGGCCACGACGACATGCCCCGCCGGGAGATCACCGCGGGCCACCACCCACTGCCGGGACGAGTCCGCCGACGCGAACAGCCGCGCGCCGACCACCACCGAGACCAGCACGAGCAGCACCCCGACGAGCAGCCGGGAATCTCGCCAGCGCCGACGGGTGAGCCGGCGCGCGGGGGGTGACGCCGGCGGCGCGGCCGTCTCGGGGCGGACCCCTGCAGCAAGCTCGGTCACCGGGAGACCTCCCTTTCTCCTGGCGGACCCTGCGGCGCGGGAACGCACCCTCCGGTCGCAGAGCGTACGTGGTCGAACAGCTCGAACCTAGTCATACCGGTGAGCTCGGTGGCGACATCGCATCGCATCCCACCACATCCGACCACCCAGCGCAGCGTCGGGCCACGCTACGTCAGAACCACCCCACGTCCCGACGTATCCGGACGTCGGGCCCACTCATTGGACGCGCAGGTGGGCCGGGTCGATGCGCACCCACCCATCCCACATCGCGGACACAATGTGGCCACCGCTTCCGGTCGACCCCTGGCTCAGTCATAGCGGTTGATGGCGAGCGGGGTCTTTCGACCATGACCGGGCGCAGTTATCCACAACCTGAAGCATCTGGAGACGATGGACGGTGGAATCTCTGGTACACACGAGAGGAGAGACATCCGGTCTCAGGAGGAGGACCCGATGAACGACCGCTTCCTGCAGCTGAGTGACGTGGCGGACATCCTCAACATCTCCTCCAGCCAGACCTACGCGCTCGTCCGCTCGGGCGAGCTGCCCGCGATCAAGATCGGTGGACGCGGTCAGTGGCGGGTCGAGCGCGCCGAACTCGAGGGCTACATCCAGCGTGCCTACGAGCAGACCAGGGCGTTCGTGGCCGCGAACCCGATGACCCGGGGCGAATCCGTCCCCGAGGACTGAACCGCCCCGGCACGGCCCTGCTCCGGCCTCGTCGCGTGGCGTCAGGGGATGCGGCGGATGTAGGCAAGGGCGTCCAGGGGCAGCGTCCACCCGGAGCGGATCTGCCCGCGGCGGGCGAACTCGCCCACGGCGTGCTCGGCGACCTCCAGGAAGTCCGCCCCCACCCGCACCGGCGTGCCGTGCAGTGTCGCCCCGTCCACGAACCGCAGTGTGCAGGTGGATCGGTCACGAACCAGTCCCCGCAGGACATAGCGCAGATCGAGCCGGGCGCCCAGCGGCCCCTCGTGCCCCGGCTGCGCGGACACGACCGGCAGGTTCTCGACCGCGAGCAGCGCCCGCATCGCCACCAGCGCCTCCGTCGCCCCCGGTTCGGCCAGCAGCAGCCAGTCCGTCCCGAGCGCGGCCAGGGTGCCGTGCAGGCTCTCCCCCGCCTGCTGACCGCCGAGCACCCGGATCCGGGCCGGATGACCCACCACCGGCCGCATCCGATCGATCATCCGCAGGTAGCCGGCCTCCCGACGGCTGCGGTCGGCCAGTTCCGCGGCGAACTCCGCCGCCTCGTTCGCCTCCCACTGCAGCTCGAGATCGGCGAACAGATCCTCCCAACGCATCGGATCCCCTCCGTTCCGCGTCTCATCCAACACGTCCCGCGGCCACCCGGGCCGCCCGAGTTCAGCCGGATCGTCCGACCTGCCGGCCTGGCCGGACCTGCCGTCGACCCTTCCGCACGCCCACTCCGAAGGCAACCGGGATTGACAGCGGGACCCAAGAGGGTTACACAAACAAACAGAGGCAAACGAAGAGTTTCGATGCCATCCACGAGACAACACACCCGGCAGGTAGCACCTCCGACCGGTAGTACGTCCGACAACCAGCACTTCTTGGAGACAGGGGCAGCGATCATGGGCACGGGGCGGGTGCGGCGCACGTTGGCGCGACTCGTTGGCGCAGCCGGCGCGATCGCCGTGGCGGCGGTTCTGATCGTCTTCGGCCCACGTGCCGCCGATCTGCCCGCAGGCCTTGGCGACCTGCCGGGCTGGTTCACCGCCGCGCCCGAGCAGGGGCTGGTCACGATCGTCGCGGCGGTGGCCTGGCTGTGCCTGCTGTGGCTGTGCCTGGGTGTCCTGCTCGCCACGGCGGCGGCCATCCCCGGCGGCATCGGCCGGCTGTCGGCGGCGCTCGCGCGGCTCGTCCTGCCCCGGGCCATGCGCCGGCTGGTCGAGGTCGGTCTGGGCGTCACCCTCGTCGCCGGGATCGGTCCGGTGATGACCGCGCTGCCCGCCATGGCCAGCCCCGCGAACCGGCCCCGCCACTTGCCCACGGTGTCCTCGCAGACGCCAAGCCTGGTGGCAATCGCCGCGTTGCCCGCACC
>NZ_JAMQQG010000277.1 GCF_023716925.1 Frankia sp. R82 | reverse complement strand
TCTGGCGGCGTAGGTGGGCGGCGACGAGTTCGGCGGTCTTGGGTACCCGCACGTGCTGACCAACCCGGTTCGCCGCCCCTGAAGCCTGCGGGGGAACGCTCACCGCCAGGCTGCCCACCCCCGGGGACGCGGGCAGCCTGGCCGGCACGTCCGCCGCCGTGGCTGCTGCTGCCGCCGTGGCTGCTGCCGTCGTGGTTCCTGTCGATGCCGGACGGGCGCCGCCGGCGTGGGTGGCGCGCGCGGCGGGGGGCCGGGCGGCGACGGTTCGGGCAGTGCGGGTGCGGGTGGGCGGGAACGCGCTCATGTGCTGCACCTTTCCGGGCTGAATCCGGGCTGAATTCGGTTCTGCGTCCAGTGGGACCTGGTCCGCGCGGGAACGACCGAAGACGGGGCGGGGGTCATATCTCACATCCGGTGCGGCGGGCCATCCGCGCAGGCAAACCGGCCAGTCGAACCATACCGCGGCGCATTGCCCGGATAGGCCGCCGGATAAAGAATAAGTGGTCTTTTGGGGTAACGGAGTGCCCGGGGGTATGAAAATCGGCCACATCGACTTCTGTCAAGCAAGATGACGTATTTTCCGTGTCCTGTGCGTGGTCTCGACGGGCGGGTGTTCGTGGTCACCGTGACGGCCCTGGGGAGGTTCCGGAGAAGGGTGACCGGAAGAGGTCACCTGACGGGCGACGGGAAAATTCCGTTCGGTGTCCTGATCTCCACCCGAAGGTGATGGCAGCCGACCGGCTGTGCCCGGTCCGCGGGGTCGGCCCGGGCGGTCCCGCCACCTCGCGGGTCGTGTCGACGGTGTCCGGACCGGCCGGTCCGGACCAACCGTTTCCGGGTCGTCCGGATTCGTCGACGCGGCGGCCGGGGTGGTCGACCAAGCCGATCGTTAGAGATGGTTACCGAACGGAGTCATCACAGGTCCGGTGCTCAGCGTGGTGGTCGCCAAGGAGGCTCGGGATTGGTCTGGCCGGTACGCGGCCGACCGGCGGGCGGCGAAGGGCGCCGGGGCCGGTCATGGTTGATGCGGAGCAACCGCGGTGTCCGACGGTCGTGAAACTTTGTCCAACTTGCACCGTATGGACATTAAGTATATATTTCCGCATCGCGATTATCGCTCTGCCGTTTCATTTGGTTTTAATCCGGTGTCGTGCTAAATCTGTGGAGCTCGGGTACACGCCAAGGGGGAGTCAAGTGATCGCTGCGTCGGCTGTTCACCAGCATGCAAGCCAGGACCTGCTGTTCGTCGTCGTGTCGGTTGGGCTCGCCCTGATCGGTTCGTTCGCGGCGCTGGTCAGCGCGATCCGGATCCCCCTGTCCAACGGGCGGGAGCGCTCCCGGTGGACGATCGCCGCCGCCGTCTCGCTGGGCGGTGGGGCGGTCTGGTCGATGCATTTCATCGGAATGATCGGCTACCAGGTATCCGGGTTGGATCTGCGTTACGGCCTGCCCTACACGGGACTCTCGCTGCTCATCGCCATCGGCGCGTCCGCACTGGGGCTCACGCTGGTCGCGCGCCATCCGCACAGCCTGGGGTGGCTGGGAGCAAGTGGTCTGATCGCCGGGCTGGGTGTTGCGGCCATGCACTACACCGGTATGGCGGCGATGCACACCGGCGGTGTGGTGACCTACCGGACGCCGGTGGTCGCCCTTTCCCTGGCCATCGCGGTCGCGGCCGCCACCGCCGCGCTGTGGATCGCCTTCCGGGTGCGGACCGGCCGACATGTCGTGGTCGCCTCGATGGTCATGGCGGCCGCCGTCTGCGGCATGCACTACACGGCGATGGCAGCCACCCGGGTCGCGGCCGATCCTGCCCTGATCGCGGGAAATGACCTGCACGTTGACGGGGCGGATCCGATCGCCCTCGCTCCGATCGTCTGCGTGATCGCCTTCTCCGTGCTGGCCGTGGTCATCTTTTCGGCGATGGGCGGGGTGACCGAGTCCGGTGCGCTGACGATGGCCCGAACGGGCCGTGTGCGGCCGAGTGCGCCCGTCGTCCCGACGCCCACCCCCAGCGAGGAGTACCTGCCGCCGGCGCCGACGCCCGTGTGGCGGGGAAGCTTCTCCGAGCCGCCGAACTCTCACTAGATCACGCGGTCACGGCCGGCGGGCCGGTGGGTCGTACGGTGGGACGGTGAGCCTGTTCGACCCGGCCGACCTGTTCGACCCGGCGGCGCCCCGGTCCGTCCGGCCGGCCACCGCCGCGCCCTCCGCCCCGGCCACGTCCCCGTCCGGCGGCGGGCCGGTGTCGCCGCTCGCCGCCCGACTGCGGCCGGCGACGTTGGACGAGATCGTCGGTCAGCGCCATCTGCTCGGTCCGGGCAGCCCGCTGCGGCGACTGGTCGAGGGCGGCGGTACGACCTCGGTGATCCTGTGGGGACCACCGGGCACGGGGAAGACGACGCTGGCCCACATCGTGTCGCGGGCGACCGGGCGGCGCTTTCGGGAACTGTCCGCGGTCACGGCCGGGGTGCGTGACGTCCGCGCGGTCATCGACGAGGCGCGGGGCGCCCGCGGGGCCTCGGGCGCCCGCACCGTGCTGTTCATCGACGAGGTGCACCGCTTCACCCGCACCCAGCAGGACGCGCTGTTGCCGTCCGTGGAGCACGGCTGGGTGACACTCGTCGCGGCGACCACCGAGAACCCGTTCTTCTCGGTGGTGAGCCCGTTGCTGTCCCGTTCGCTGCTGCTCACCCTCGAGCCGCTCACCGAGGACGACATCCGCGGTGTGCTCGACCGGGCCCTGCGCGACCCCCGCGGCTACGGTGGACGGGTCGAGCTGGGCACGGCCGCCCGCGAGCACGTCGTCCGGCTCGCTGGCGGCGACGCCCGCCGGGCCCTGACCATCCTGGAGGCCGGCGCCGAGGCCCTGCTTGCCGAGACCCCTGGCCGTCCCGAGGACTCCACCAGTCCCGAGACGGCTGCGGTCCGGCTCGAGGTGGACGTGCTCGAGCAGGCGGTCAACCGGGCGGCGGTGCGCTACGACCGCTCCGGCGACCAGCACTACGACGTGGTCAGCGCGTTCATCAAGTCGATGCGTGGCGGGGATCCCGACGCCGCCCTGCACTATCTGGCCCGGATGCTGGAGGCCGGCGAGGACCCGCGGTTCGTCGCCCGGCGGATGATCATTCTGGCCAGCGAGGACGTCGGGATGGCCGATCCGGGGGCGCTCGGGGTCGCGGTCGCCGCGGCGCAGGCCCTGGATCTCGTCGGGCTGCCCGAAGCTCGGCTGGCGCTTGCCCAGGCGGTCATCCACCTGGCGCTCGCGCCGAAGTCGAACGCGGTGATCCGGGCCATCGACGCGGCCACTGTCGACGTGCGGGCCGGGCGGGCCGGGTCCGTCCCGCCGCATCTGCGTGACGCCCACTACCCGGGGGCCGCCCGCGCCGGTAGCGGCGCCGGCTACCGGTATCCCCATGACGAGCCGGGCGGAGTCGTCGGCCAGCAGTATCCGCCGGACGGACTGGTCGGCGCCGACTACTACGTGCCCGGTGGCAACGGCTTCGAACGTCGTGCGACCGAGCGCCTGCGTGAGCTGCGCGCCGTCGTGCGTGGCACCGACACCGCGACCGACGATCCGGTCAGCGACCGCGACGGCGAGACCTGACGGCAGGACACGGACCGACCGGCGGCGGCCGGGTACCCGCGGCCGGCGGTGGGGGCTACCCGTGGTCGAGGCGGATGCCTCGGTAAGGTCAACCACCGACCCATAACGACGATGATCCCCTCACGGCAGTGATCCCCGCACGAGGATGATCTCACGACGACGGAGGCAGGGAGCACATATGTCCGGTGGAGCGGTCGCGGGCCTGATCGCGTCCGGCGCGTTCGCGGTGCTCGCCCTCTTCGGTTGCTTCGTCCTGCTCAAACTCGGCCGAATCTTCGACGAGGCGGCCGCGCGCGTGCGCCAGACCGGTGCCGCCATCGACGAGGGGACCGCCCGGGTCCGCCAGGCCGGGGCGACGGTCGACGAGGTGAACGTGGCACTCGCCCACGTCAACAAGGAGCTTGACCGGGTCGACGCGATCACGGCGAACGTCCAGTCGATCACCACGAACGTCTCGTCGCTGACGTCGCTGTTCGCCGCGACCCTTGGCGGTCCGATGGTGCGGGTGGCGGCGTTCAGCTACGGCGTGCGCAAGGCTGCGGCGAAGCGCACCCGGTCGGAGGTCGAGTCTCGGGTGAAGACGCAGCTCAAGACGGAGAAGGCGGCCCGCCGCGGCGGCGCGG
>NZ_JAMQQG010000276.1 GCF_023716925.1 Frankia sp. R82 | reverse complement strand
CGTCCGCCCCACCCCGCGCCGCCGCCGCACCACCGGCCGTCCACCCACTGGCGGTCCACCCACCGGCGGTCCACCCACCGGCGGTCGACCCACCGGCGGTCGCCGACCCAGTGGCCGCCGACCCGGCGGTCGCCGATCCGCTGGACAACGCTCCACCTACCATCGAGCCACCAACCGCCGAGTCACCAACCGCCGCCGCGACCACAACAGCACCACCCACCGCCACCGCACCTGTCCCAACGCCGTCCCCGTCCCGGCCGCCGGTATCCGGCACCTCCTGGTCGATCGGTCAGGCGCAGCCTGCCTGGTCCGAGCCGGCGGATGGCGCAACGCACCCGTCGGCGGCTGCGGCCGAATCCACCGAGCCGACCGGAGCCACCGGACCGACCACCAGCGTTTCCGTGGACGACGCGCGCAGCGTGGACGACGTGCGCAGTCCAGTGACCGGCCCGATCGTGGCACCCGAGCCCATGACCGGCGCCATCACCGAACCCGTCAGCAGCACCGCGGACGCGGCGGCCCCTGAGATCACCAGGGACCGGGCAGGTTCAGGCACCGCGGCGCCGCAGCGTCGCGCGGGGGCGCGTCACCTGCCGGCAGCGGAGCCGTCCCGGCCGCCGCACGCCGGGCCGGTACCCGAGCCTCAGGACGAGGTCCCGGTGCGGCTCTCGGTTCGGGACCGCTCCCGTCTTCCGTTGCCCGGATCGTGGCGGATTGCCGTGACATCGCTGTTCCCGTACTCCGGGACGACCACACTGGCTGGCGTGATGGGCCTGACCCTCGCGGGTATGCGGGCACAGCCGGTGCTGGCGGTGGATCTGTGGCCTGGCGAGCCCGACCTGGACGCCGAGCCCGGCCCGGGCGGCAACGCGAGCCCCCCGGCCGCGCCCACCGACGAGGACGAACCCCGCGGTGATCCGCTGACCAGCCGGGTCGGTTCGACCGGGGCGACGACCGTCGCCGACGTCATCCGCCACCACGTCGGGGACGGATCTGCCGCCGAACTGCGCCTGTTGATCGGCGGCCAGCGCTCGGGCAGCGCCCGGGACCTCGACGTCCTGCCGATGCGGCGCGACGCTGGCCATCTCGCTCGGGAGCAGGCGGCGGGCAGCGACACGTCCACGGACCTGCCCGTCGTCCACGGCTCCGACGAGCCGACCGTCACCGAGAGCGGTCTACGATCAACGCTGGGCATGCTCGCGCATTCGTATCCGCTGGTCCTCGTCGACGCGCCGACCGATGCGCCCCTGACCGACGTCGCTGTCCAGGCCGCTGACCTTGTAGTGCTAGTCACCCTGGCCACGGCCGCAGACCTCGAGGCAACCGTGATGCGGCTACGGGCGTTTCGTGAAGCTGCCGGCGACCGTCCGGCGGGGCCGGCGCCACTCGTGGTCGCCGCCGTCGTCGCACCTCGCCGAGGCCGCCCGTCGCCGCGCACTCGGGCCGGGGCCGCCCGGCTGGGCCGTCAGGTCGACGCCCTGGTGCGCATTCCCTACGACCCCCGGCTGGACCCGAGCCGGCACGCTCCGGTCCGGATCCCGCGGCTACGGCGGCGTACGCGACGTGCCTACCTGCGCCTTGCGGCGGCCACCATCGAAAACCTCTTCATCCTGGCAAAAGCCGAGGTAGGAACCCCGAAAGCGGCCGGCGGGAAGCCTGGCACGCCGTCACCTGACACGATCGACATGATCGCGAAGCGTGCGCAGACCGACTCGACCAGCGGCCTACCGGCCACTACCGAGGATCACGGGGCACCGTTGGGCGTATCATTCGGCGACCTACGGTCACCCACGGCTCCCTCGCGGATCGCCGGACCGGATCGTCCGGGCGGAGACCTGCCCGTGAGAAAGGAACCGCGATGATCCACGACGCCGCCTACCCCCAGGCGCTCGTCTTCCTTGCCGTAGAGGTGAAGCCGGATGACTCGAAAGCGCCCGGCATCAACGCACTGAAAGACCTGGTCAACGGCCTGGCCGCGTATGCGGTGATCGCTGCTGTTGCGGCCGTGTTGCTTGGCGGTATCGCCTGGGCGCTTGGCGAACGGATGGGTCTCGAGCGCGCCTCCACGGTCGGAAAGAGCGGGGTCATTGCCGGCTTCGGCCTGGCATTCCTCGTCGGCGCCGCCGCCGCCTTCATCAACTTCTTCCTGGTCACCGGCGCAACGGCCACCGCGCCAGCGCCCAACCCCGGTGATCTGCGTCCGCCCGCCATCGAAGTCTCCGCTGCCGCTGACCCCGGCGTGGTCCATGCCTCAGCATCCACGCTGTTCTGACCGGTTCCCCGGGTACCCGCGGGCGGACGTTGCGATGATGGTCGTGCCGTCGTGGGAGGGGAGTGGGCGTTGCCGGGCGTGATCGAAACCGTGGCCAGGCGGCTGATCATCATCATCGTTACCACCAGCACAGTTGGTGTGCTTACCGGTGTTGTCATCGGCCGCTACGCCATCCCGAACAACCCCAAGTCCCCCGACACCGCCTCCGTCGCTCCGTTGCCTACGCCTACTGGCCCGGCAACGACCGCACCAACCGCGACGCTCGTTCCAAGCCCCGAGCCCACTACAGCAACGCCGGAACAGCCTTCCGACAGCACCAGCCAGATTCCAGGTCTCCCTACTCGCATCAATCAATTGGGGATTCCAGTCGGCTACCCGCATTCGGAGGCTGGCGCCGTTAGCGCATGCGCAAATTATGTTGCAGCATACACGAAAGATGATAACCGCGAGCCAACCCGCCTCCACCAGGTGCTCCGGTCAATCTCTATCAGCAATGAATCCGCAGATAAACTTAGTCAGCGGCTAATTGACGCAAATGCCGGAACGGCAAAAAATTTCAGCATACAGTCGGTCTATTCTCCGAATTTTCGACTCTCCTTCACCGTCCTAGGGTATAAGGCTGCTGCGTACAAATCCGACAGAAACACAGTAACCATCTGGCTTAATGCAGTCGCCGGCGTCATTAATGGGAACCCAGACTTGCAGCCGCGCGATTTTTGGGGAACCGATCTCTGCACTATCGACTGGAATGGCTCGGATTGGCGAATATCCGACGTCAATGATGGCCCAGACGGCCCAGACCCGGCCGAACAACGGTCCGAGGAATTCCGCCGTTTCCTTCCGATCGGAGCAGGTAAATGACGACAGAGATGACCGGTGACGGAACGGTAATTCTGGCCGTCAAGCTAAACCCTTTTAGCGCCGTCAAGGGCGTCATAACGGGGAGCGTGGATGCCTACTTCGACTCTATGGGGAAGGCGTTCTGCGGGATGGCCGCAGATCTCTCCAGTTCCGTGTTCAGTTTTGCCGCACAGAAGACGTCGATCAATCTCAGCGCTGATTATGTCGTCAAGAACTACAACATCGCGTTCGGGATTGCGGTACTGATCGTCACGGGTCTTTTTCTGTGCGCCTGCATGATGGGTGCGGTTCGGGGTGATCCCCATCTTTTCACTCGGGCGGTGGCGTCGACCGGGACGGCGATCCTGGGTTCCTTCATCGCGCTCGCACTGCTCCAAATGATCCTCACCGCGTCCGACGGGATGGCGGACGCCTTTGGCGACGGAAAGCCGCTGGGGGCCGATCTGGTGGGCCAGCTGCGGGCACTGCCGGACCAGGGGAACTTCGCGCTTGACCTCGTGCTGTCCCTGCTGGTGGCGATGTTCTCCTTCGCCCTGTTCGTTGTGCTCTACATCCGCAAGGTCGCCATCATCGTGATGGCGGTGTTCATCCCGCTCTACCTGGCGGGGCAGCCGACGATGTCCACCAGCGGGTGGATCAAGCGGGCGACCGAGATGCTCCTGGCACTGATCTTCGCCAAGCCGGTCATCTACGCAATTTTCGCGCTCGGCGCAGGCATGGCGAGTGACTCCACCGGATCAACGGTTGACCAGACGCTGACGATCCTCAGTGGCACCGTCGTGATGATTGCTGCGGTGTTCGCGCCGTTCGTCCTCATGCACCTCATGGGCTTCGCCGATGTGCACCTGATGCGCGCCGTCGGCTCGGCCGGTCGGCGCAGTGCGGCCTCCTTCGGGCAGGGCGCGGGAGCGCTACTCGGCTCGTCGTCCCGGGAGACGTTCCGCGGCATCGGTGCCCGTCTGCAGACCCGTAACCGGGGCATGCTCGGTGACGGCGGCGGCATCGGTGGCGCCGTCGGTGGCGGCATCGGCATGTCGCCGGGGCTCGCCCGCCCGGCGGCCATCCGCAGCGGACGCGGAGCAGGCGGGACGTCGCTGGGCGCACCGGCCCGGCC
>NZ_JAMQQG010000275.1 GCF_023716925.1 Frankia sp. R82 | reverse complement strand
GCCGGCGACCGTCAGGTGCCGGACCCGCGGCCGACCGACCGGCCGCCGGGGTCACAGTCGCCGGGGTCACAGTCGCCGAGTCCGTCGGTGGCGGGCGGGCCGGTGGCAGGCGGACCGGGGGCAGACCTGCCGACCAGGGAGGATGCGCTGCGGGCGGCGGTTGCGGACGTCGACCCGGCCGATGTGGTCGCACTGTCCGACGTGCTGGCCGACCCCGGGCCGGAGATGTCCGCCGAGGGCACCGCCCGGGTGGCTCGTCTCGGCGCCGAGATCGCGGCGTTGCGCGGGCATCTCGGCGAAGGCCTGCTCGACCTGCTGCACCGGGTCATCGCCACCATCGGTCTGGACGTCGAGCTCACCGCCACCGACGCCGCCGTGCGCGCCCGCCGGGAGGAGAACGTCGCAGCCTTCCTCGACATCGCCGCCGACTTCACCGACCCCGACGGGACCACCTCCCTGCACGCGTTCCTCGGCTTTCTGCGCGCCGCCCGGGAGCACGAGCGCGGCCTGGACGTCACCGGTCCCTCCGGTGCGGACGCGGTCGCCCTGATGACGATGCACCGCTCCAAGGGCCTGGAATGGGAGGTCGTCGCCGTCCCGAACCTGAGCGCCGGCGTCTTCCCCGACGTCACCGTCCGCGACCAGTGGACGACCTCGACCGGCGTGCTCCCGGTGCCGCTGCGCGGCGATGCCGACGACCTGCCGGCGGTGACCGTCTCCGACCAGAAGTCAGACCACGACGCGTACGCCACCGAGGCCCGTGCCTACGCCGAACGGGAGGAACGCCGCCTTGCCTACGTGGCGGTCACCCGGGCGAAGTCGCTGCTGTTCGCCAGCGGCCACTGGTGGGGCCCCAGCCAGAAACGTCCGCGCGGCGCATCCGTCTTCCTCGAGGAACTCGCCGCGCACGCTCATGCCGGCGGCGGACGCGTCGATGTCTGGGCCCCACGCCCGGCCGAACGTTCCAACCCCGCCCTGGACACCCCACCCGAGTTCGCCTGGCCCGTCCCCTACGACCCCGAGCCGTACGCCCGCCGCCTCGAGGCCGCCCGCGAGGTCATCGCCCGCCTCGACGCCACCCTGCACCCTCGTCCGTCCGGTGCCGACACCCCGTCCGGTGCCGACACCCCGTCCGGCGGCGCCGGTTCGATCGACGGCACTGCCCAGGCTGCCGGCTTGGGCGAGATCGCGAGCGGTGACGGCGTGGCCGGCGGTGCGGCGGGATCCGTGCTCGACGGAGATCCGGCCGGACTGACTGCGGGAGAGCGGGCGCTGCTGAGTGAGCTCGACCGGGAGGCACGGCTGCTGCTGGCCGAGGAACGTGCCAGGCGGGCGCCGCAGCTCGACGTGCCGCTACCGGCGAACCTGACCGCATCCGAGATCGTTCGGATGCATGCCGACCCCGCTGCGTTCGCCCGCGAGCTGGTCCGCCCGCTACCGCGCCAGCCGGTCGCCGCCGCCCGCCGGGGCAGCCGGTTCCACGCCTGGGTCGAGGAACTGTTCGACCACCGGGCCCTGATCGGCGCGGATGACCTACCCGGCGCCGAGGACGCCGAGCTCACCGACGACGATCTGCGCGATCTCAAGGACGCCTTCCTACGAACCCCGTACGGCACCCGGCGGCCGTACGCAATCGAGGAGGCCTTCGAACTGTCTCTGGCCGGACGAGTCGTCCGTGGCCGCATCGACGCCGTCTACGCCCTCGGCGGCGGTCGGTGGGAAGTGATCGACTGGAAGACCGGCCAGTCACCCGCTGACGACCTGCAGCTCGCCGTCTACCGCCTGGCCTGGGCACGCCTGCGCGGTGTGTCCCCGGACGCCGTCGACGCCGCGTTCCTCTACGTCCGCACCGGTGAGCTCGTCCGTCCCCGCCCCCTGTCCGAAGCCGACCTCACCATCCTCCTCACCACCCCCACCTCTACCCCCGAGGCCCCATCCGCCCTTCCCCCGACCACCTCGTTCACCGCGCCCCTACCCCGGCCGTGACCATCCCGACCACCCCTGCCGCCGCCCCGACCTCGAACATCTGGACGGCGACCAAGGCGACCACGACCACCCTCGCCGCCCGCTTCACCGGCCTGTGCAGACACGATCTCCTTCGAGGCCGCCGAGCCGCCGCCGAACCGCCGCCGCCGCCGACCAATTCGTCGAACACCCCCCGATCTTGACGTTGCGTGCCTCCCGTGCCTCCGTCCCCGTGTCCCGTGTCCGCCGTGGCCGGCGACCGGTACGCCAAGTCACGGATTCCTGCCGAGGCGGAGTGAAGGTTCCGGCCCGCAGATCCTTCACCAAGCCTCGGCAGGAACGGATCATGGCTTTCGGTCATCCGTGACCGAGCCGGTTTCGTTGCAGGAAGTGGTGTGGGTGGCACGGAGGGTGCCGGTTGGTGGGTGTCGGGGGTGGATGGGGGCGGGGGTGTGCTGGTGGAACGTCCACCGGCCCCCGGGATGGTCACTCTCCGGCATGTCTGCGTGGAACGTGATGGCGGGCCTGCGTCTCGACGGGCCAGGACCACCGGTCGGGGGTCGGGCCGGACCCGCGGATCGCGGCGTCGCCACGGCCGACGTATGTGGCAGGAGGCGCGCCGGAGCACGTTCAGACCCACGTTCAGACCCACGTCGTGGCCGGGGTTTCGGGGCGGTCGGGGGAGAGCGAGGCGGGTGCCGGCCGAGACCGGGAGCGCGGGGTATCGAGATGGGTGCCATGGGTTACGGAACGGAACAGGGTAGCTGGCCGTGGGTCGTGGGCCGGGGACGGCGGGTCAGGGGGTGTGGGGCGTGGACGGGATGAGGTCGACGAGCAGGGCGCGGTGATCGGAGACGGGGGTGCGCTGGCAGTGCACGGCGCGGACCTCGCCGATCGGGCCGCGGGCCAGCACGTGGTCGAGCTGCACCTGGGGGGCGGGCGCCGGGTAGGTGGGCGAGGCGGCGAGTCGGTGCCAGCGGGTGAGCAGGCCGGGCAGGGCGCCGGGCAGGTTCAGATCGCCGAGGATGACGACCGGGCCGTCCATCTCGGCCAGCCGGCGGGTGAGCCGGCGCAGCTGCCATGCGTTCCATCCCGGGACGAAGGACAGGTGCGTGGTCACCACGGTCAGCGGCCCGTCCGCGCTGTCGAGGATCGCCGCGATCGCGATGCGGGGCTCGTCGTCGAGGAGGATGAGGCGTGCTCGGCTGCCCGGCCCGCCGCCGGGTAGCGCGATCGGTGAGCGCACCGGTGCCCGGCCGAGTTCGATCACCCGCCACTCTTGCACCGGCAACCGGCTGATCAGCGCGATGCCATACGCCGGCTCGCCAGCGTCGTCCTCGTGGCTACCGGTGATGGCGGGCCGTTCGCCCGCGATGTGCTGCCCGCCAGGGCGCGCGATGTCCGCCGGGCGCCAGGATTCGCCGGGGGTGCCGAAGACAGTGGGGACGAAACACCAGTCGCCGTCACCTGCGCCCATGGCCTGCGCAGCCAGCGCGGCGAGGTCGAGCTGACCGGAACGGGGCTGGTCACGGTCGACTTCCTGCAGGCCGAGCACGTCCGCGTCGAGGCCGGCGACGGCGTCGAGGAAGCGCTCCGCCTGAACCTCGCCGTCGGTGAGGGACCGACCGTGCATCACGTTGAAGGTGCCCAGTCGCACGCCGCCGACCGTACCGGACCGTGGGCGAAAGTGGCGCAGCCATGACCCCGCGGCACCGGGACCCCAGAAGAACACGCCGGCATCCCGTTCGAGGAGCGGGCATGACCCCGCGGCACCGGGACCCCGGCCGGACCGCGGACCGCGGACCGCGGACCGTGGGTCGTGGGTCGTGGGTCGTGGTGTTCGGGTGGCGAGGCCGTCACCCGGCCAGGACGACGCGATCCACGGTCTTCGGGGTCTCCACGGTCTGGACGGGCGCCCCGGCGATGTCGGTGCCGGCCGTGGCAGCAGTCCTGGGGGTGCCAGCAGTGGCAGCGACGCCGGCCCGCAGGACCAGTTCGAGGTCGAAGCGGATGTCGGGGTCCTCGAGGCTGGGGCCGAACAGGTCGCGCAGCTGATTCACGCGGTAGCGGACGGTCTGCGGATGGATGTGCAGGTGCTCGGCGATCAGGCCGCGCTGGCCGCGGAGGGAAAGCCAGTACAGCAGGGTTTCGGCAAGGCGTTCGCGGGTTCGGCTGGGGAGATCGTCCAGGGGGGCGAGGAGACGGGTGGCGAGGTCGGTGATGAGGCCGGGGTCGCGGGCGAGCAGCAGGGCGCTCAGACAGTCGTCGGTGAACAGCGGGTCGGCCGTGGCGGCGATGGCGAGGCGGCCGGCGGCGCGGGCGTCCCGGGCCGCGCGGGCC
>NZ_JAMQQG010000274.1 GCF_023716925.1 Frankia sp. R82 | reverse complement strand
CGCCCGCGGCGTCCCCGGCGCCCGCGACGCCTCCCGGACCTGGGACGCCTCCCGGACCTGGGACGGCCACTGGACCGGCGACCGGCGTCGGTACCGACGCCGCTGGCGGGGAGCTCGCCGGGGCGGTGGGCCTCGCCGCGGTGCACGGACCGGCCGTGAGCGTCGAACTCGACGATGCGCCACCGTCCAGTCGGCGCGGGCCCTACCCGGCGGGGATACGGACCCCCGGCCCGGACGATCTGGTCGTTCACCAACAGGACGTCCAGGCCGTCGTGAACGCCCTGTGGCACGGCGGCGCCGAGGCGATGACGATCATGGATCTCCGGGTCACCGCGCGGACCGCGGTGCGCTGCGTCGGCAACACCCTCCTGCTACAGGGTCGGGTGTTCTCGCCGCCGTTCCGGATCACCGCCGTCGGGGACGGCGCCGCGATGCAGGCCAGCCTGCGCGACGATCCACAGGTCACGATCTACCGGCAGTACGTGGACGCCTACCGCCTGGGCTACCGGGTCAGCCAGGGCCCGGACGCCACCCTGCCGGCGGCCCGACCCTGACCGTGCGGACGGTCAGCTGAAGGCGGCGGCGCGCAGAAGTTCGACTTCGGCGGACAGGCCGGGGGCCAGGCGGCGTGCGGCGCCACCGTCGCCGCACTGCTCCAGCCAGCGGGCGAGCATCAGATGTCCGCCCTGGGTGAGCACCGACTCGGGGTGGAACTGGACGCCCTCCAACGGCAGCGTCGTGTGGCGCAGGGCCATCACCACGCCGCTGTCGGTCCGCGCCGTCACCTCGATCTCCGGTGGCAGGGTGCGCTCGTCGACGGCGAGGGAGTGATAGCGGGTGGCGATGAAGGGGGAGGGCAGGTCGGCCAGCACACCGGCGCGGTCATGGTGGACCTGTGAGGTCTTGCCGTGCAACAGCTCGGGCGCCCGGTCGACGGTCGCCCCGAAGGCGACGCCGATCGCCTGGTGGCCCAGGCACACACCGAGCAGCGGTAGTCGCCGGGCGGCGCAGGCCAGGACCATCGGGATGCTCACCCCGGCGGCCTCGGGCGTGCCGGGGCCGGGGGAGAGCAGGACGCCGTCGACGGGCTGCCCGTCGACGCGGCCGGACCCGCCGAGGTCAGCAAGTTCGGCCGGCGTGATCTCGTCGTTGCGCCGCACCACGCAGTCCGTCCTCAGCTGGCCGAGGTACTGGACCAGGTTGAACACGAACGAGTCGTAGTTGTCGACGACCAGGATCCGCATCAGGCAGCCCCCGTCCAGGCTCGGCGTGCAGTACTCGGCGCGGTCATCGGTGCTCAGTTGGTTCCGGTCCCGCCGGTCCCACTGCCGGTCCCGCCGTTACCACCACCGGCTCCACCGTTACCACCACCGGTCCCACCGCCCACACCGGTGCCGGTACCACTGCCGGGCCGCCGGGCGGCGGCAGCACCGGCACCGCCGCCGAGCACGCCCGTCGGGCCGGTCGACGGAGTCTGGCCGCCGGTGCCGGGGGTCGGGGTCTGGCCGCCGCCGGGAGTCTGGGTCGGCTCCTGGTCGGTCGGCTGGGTGGTGGTGGGGCTCGGCGGGGGAGTGGTCTGGATCTGGGCGGCGACCGAGAGCGTGACGGTCGACCCGCGGGCCACATTGGTGCCCGAGGGCTGCTGGTCCACCACGGTTCCCGGCGCGACGTTGTTGTTCGCCACGTCCTGGCGGGTGGCGTTCAGACCCCAGCGGCCGAGCTCGGCGACCGCGCTGTCGTAGGAGCGGTTACGCACGTCGGGCACGTTGACGTTGGCGCTGACGACGTAGACGGTGACGGTGGAACCGGCCTTCACCGGGCCGCCTACCGCCGGGTCGGTGCTGTCGACCCGGCCGACCTTCTGGGTGGTCTGGTTGTAGAAGGGCATGATGGTCGGGTTCAGCCCTAGCCCGCGCAGCTGCTGCTCGGCCTCGGTCTGCGTCTTGCCTACCAGGTCGCTGGGAATGGTGACGTCACCCGCAGCCTTGCCGATGAACAGGGTGATCGTTCCCGCGACGTCGACCTCGGTGCCCTCGGCCGGGTCGACCTTGGTGACCTGGCCGGCCTTGTCCGGATCGTCCACCGAGGAGAGGGTCACCGTGCCACGGAAGCCGGCGCTCTGCAGCCGGGCCCGGGCGTTCTGCTCGTTGAGGCCGATGAGGCCCTTCGGGACGGCGATCTGGTCGCCCGACCCGCCGCCACCCCCGCCACCGCTGAGGAAGGTGGACGCGAGCAGCACCACCGCGACGAACACCACGACGACGCCGAGGCCGGCGAGGATGTACTTCCACGCCTGCGACTTCTGCGGGCTGCCGGGCACGGCGCGCCGGTCGAGGGCGCCGGTGAGGTCGTAGCGGTCGAACGGACCGGTGCCGAAGCGGCCGTCGTCATACGGTGCGTCCGCATACGCACCGGCGGCCGGGGCGAAGGAGGTCGCGTCGTCGCCGTAGCGGTCGTCGCCGTAGCGGTCGCGAGTGGGATAGCCGGCGCGGTCGCCGCGGCCGAGGACGGCGGTGCCGGCGGCGGGACCCAGGGTGGTGGCGGCACCGCTGGCGCCACCACCTCCCATCATCGCCTGAACCTGGCGTCCCGCCAGCGCTCGTTCCAGATCGTCGCGCATCTCACCCGCAGTGAGGTAGCGGTCGTCGGCGTCCTTCTCCATCGCCTTGAGGACGATCGCGTCGGCCTCGGGGGAGATGTCCCGGTCGTGCGCCGACGGCGGGTCGGGATCCTCCCGGACGTGCTGGTAGGCGACGGCGACCGGGTTGTCGCCGCGGAACGGCGGGGCGCCGGTGAGCAGTTCGTAGAGCAGCACCCCGGTGGTGTAGACGTCGCTGCGGGCATCCACCCGCGCGCCTCGGGCCTGCTCGGGGGACAGGTACTGCGCGGTGCCGATGACGGCCGCGGTCGCGGTCATCGTGGACGAGGTGGCGGTGGTGGCCCGGGCGATGCCGAAGTCCATCACCTTGACCGCGCCATCCGGGCTGAGCATGACGTTCGCCGGCTTGATGTCCCGGTGGATGATCCCCATCCGGTGGCTGTAGTCCAGTGCGGCGCAGACGTCGGAGGTGATCTCCATGGCGCGGCGTTCGGTGAACCGGCCCTCGGCCTGCAGGGCGTCGCGCAGGGTCCGGCCCTCGATGAACTCCATCACGATGTACGGGATGTGCGTCCCGTTGATGACGTCCTCGCCGGTGTCGTACACCGAGACGATCGCCGGATGGTTCAGCGCCGCGGACGACTGCGCCTCGCGCTGGAAGCGGGCGAGGAACGTGGGGTCGCGGGCCAGATCCGAGCGCAGGGTCTTGATCGCCACCTCACGGCCGAGCCGGATGTCACGGCCTCGGTAGACCTCCGCCATCCCGCCATAGCCGATGCCGCCGCCGAGTTCGTAGCGACCGCCGATGAGCTGCGGGGCCGCGTCAGGCGTGTACGTCTGGGTTGCGTCGGTCACGAATACTCCCCTGCCCGCGCCGTGCCACCTGCTCCGATCCCGACTGTGGGACCGACTCCATCTGCTGGACCGACTCCATCTGCTGGACCGACTCCATCTGCTGGACCGACGATGTCAGAACCGATCGGCGGCGTGGACACCACCCCGGCCGGGGCGCCCGCCGAGTTCGACTCGGAACCGTTGCCGGTGAACAGCCGGTTGGACACGAACGCGGTGATCGCGATCGTCAGCACGAGCAGGATGAGCAGCACGGGCAGGGGCAGTGTCAGGCGCCCGGCGCCGGCAGCGGTGCCGCGGCGCCGGCCGGCCCGGCCGCCCGACCAGTCCTGGTCGTCGCCGCGCGCGTGGGCCGCGTTCGACCATCCGGACGGGCCCGGCTGGTAGACGGTGCCAGGATCGCGGGCGTCACCATAACCGGAGTCGTCGGGATACCCGGGGGCGCTGGTGCCGGGATAGCCCGCGGTCGGGCCGTAGCCCGCCGGGGAACCGTAGCCGGACTGTTCGCCCGCCCGGGACCTGTCGCCGTAGCGATACCTGGCCTCCTGGCCGTAACCCGGGTCCTGGCCGTAGCCGGAGTCGGAGCCGTAGCCGGAGTCGGGGCCGTGCAGCGGCGGGCTGTGCATCGCGGTCGCGGGCAGATCGGCGCCGGGCTGCAGCTGGGTGCGGTCCGCGGATGGCTCGGCCCGGCCGGGCCCGCTGCCGCGACCGGCGGTCGAGGTCGGCTCCTGCGGGAGCCACGACGGCGGCCGGGTACGGGAGGTCTGACGGTGCGCGCGCCCCGCGGCGAACGGCGCGACGACGTCACCGGGTGCGACGAACCGGGACGGATCCGCCTGTGCGACCAAGCGCCCGCGGAGCTC
>NZ_JAMQQG010000273.1 GCF_023716925.1 Frankia sp. R82 | reverse complement strand
GGAGCCGGCGGCACGTCGGCGCAGCGACTGCGCCGCGGCGGTGAGTGCGACCGCGGCCAGCAGAACCAGGGCCGGCTCGGCCGCGGCTCGGAAGCGGGTCGTGCCGTAGACGATGACGGTGGCGAGGCTGAGCGCGACCGGAACGGCGAGCAGGGGCAGCACGGGCCGGCGGCGGCGCACCAGCACGACCACCCCGGCGGCCGCGGCGACCTCCAGGCCCCACAGGGTCACCATCCCCAGCTGGCTCAGGCGCAGCGGTCGCAGCTCGATCGTGTCGAGGCGGGCCTGCTGCCAGGGATGGAACACCCCCCAGGTCCGGCCGAGTCGGGCTGCGGCGACCGCCGGCAGCCGGTCGGTGTGGGCCCGCAGGTAGGTCATCGCCTGATGCCGGTAGAACACGTCCCGCTCGGAACGTTCCGTCGGCGCCGGCGGCAGGGCCAGCACACAGTCGAACGACCACCAGCCCAGGTGCTCGCCGTAGTAGGTCGCCGGGCAGTGGGTGACGGCGAGGGTGGTGCCGAGGCCGGTCGAGAGGTATTCGGGCTGGCTGAACCGGGTCAGGTTGTAGATGGTCCACGGCGCGACGGCCAGCACGCTGGTCACCGCGGCGACGACGAGCAGCCCTACCCGACGGCGCCAGGCGACCCCCCGGGCCAGCCCGATCAGTGGAACCACCAGGACGAACGCGAGCAGTGCGAGTTCCGCCCGGGCGAGCATCACGGCGGCGAGCGCGAGCCCGAGCAGGGCGGCCTCGGCGAAGCCCGGGCGAGACCGGAAGCGGTAGGCGGCGAGGATGAGCCAGGAGCAGGTCAGGATGCCGGTCGTCTCCGACATCACCAGCGGATCGTTGAGCCACATCCCCGGGTAGACCGCGGCGATGCCCGCGGCCACGAGTCCGGTGGCCGGTCCCGCGGCGTGCCGCCCGGCCAGGGCGATCACAACGATCGCGGCGACTCCCAGCAGACAGGAGAAGACCTGGTGGCTCAGGAAGCTGGTAAGCCCGAACAGCGCGGGAATCGCCAGCAACACGCTGGTCAGCGGCGGATGCTGGGCATCGGCAACGTAATGCCCGGAGCGGCGTAGTTCGTACGGGTCGGGCCAGCCCCGTCCGTCGGCGAACAGGTTCGCCGCTTCGTGGTAGTAGTAGGGATCACCCTGCACTGGGATGGGGTGCAACCAGTGGATCAGGTAGAACAGCCGGATCCCGAGCCCCAGCAGGCAGATCACGGTCAGCCAGGTCTTCCATCGACGCATCCGGGCGCGATGACGGGCGTGACCGGTCCCACCGAACCCGGTCAGCCAGGGCCACCCGCCGCCACGCGGCATCGCCTGCGCATCCACCGTACGTGGGTACCCGGCTGTCGTCTCGGACACGGCCGCAAGGTACCAACGACGTGCACCCGACCAGAAAGTGCATCCCCGACGAACGGCTCGGATGCACCGCGCGTGCACGCCCACGGCGCCCTGCGGCTAGCCTTTTCGGTCGGGCGCCCTCGGCGTGGTCTGGTCGGGGCCTGCCGGCCAGGTGTGCGGCCCTCACCCACCCGGGGAAGCCGCGGCAAGCGGGTGTCGCCATGGCGGTACACCCACGGGTGGCCCGACCGGCAAACGGGGCACAATATCGCACGCAGCGATCGCACCACCGACGCCCGAACGACGACGGCGAGGAGGAGGGACAGGCTGACCACCAACGACGCCGACACGGTCCCCCTTGCCTCGGGCGGCCGGTCCGGGCAGCCCGCCACGGACACGCAACCAGCCACCACTCCGATCGTGACCCGTGGCAACCGGCCGGCGACCCGGATCGGTGGTGGCTCCCACCGACGCGGCACAGCCCGCACGGGCGTCCAGGCCGACGAGGCGCCCCGCCCCGCCACCCCACGGGCCTGGCCCAACGGTGCCGGGCTCCCGCCGTCGGCGCAGTCACCCGGACGGGCCCCGGTCCAGCCGTATCCATCCGGTGACGAGCGTCGCGTTCCCGCGCCACCGCGCCACCGCGAGGCCCGTCCTGTCCAGCCGCGGCCGATCTCCGGCGTGGACGGGCGGGAGGTCCGGGGCACACCGGAGGTCCGGGGCACACCGGAGGTCCGGGGCGTGCGGACCGGACGCGGTGTCTCCGACGTCCGGCGCGGCGCCGGCTCGCAGCGGGACGGGGCCCGCGACGCCCCCGCAACGACCCGCCTGCGCGCGATCGACGACCTGGACGCCACCGGACCGGTCCTTGCTCCCCTGGGACACCTGCCGGCGCTGGACGGCCTGCGCGCCTTCGCGGTGATGGCCGTGATCGCCTATCACGCCGGGATCTCCTGGATGCCGGGCGGCCTGCTGGGCGTCGACACGTTCTTTGTGCTCTCCGGGTTTCTCATCACCGGTCTGCTGGTCACCGAGTACCGCAACACCCGGCGTATCGACCTGCGCAGTTTCTGGATCCGGCGGTCCCGCCGCCTGATGCCCGCGCTGTTGCTGCTCCTCGTGGGCGTGGCGGCCTATGCCCGCTGGATCGCCGCTCCCGGCGACGTGGCGACGGTGCGCCTTGACGCCCTTTCGACCCTGCTCTACGTCGCCAACTGGCGCTTTGCGCTGTCCGACCAGAGCTACTTCAACCATTTCTCCGCTCCGTCGCCGCTGTTGCATACCTGGTCGTTGTCGGTCGAGGAGCAGTTCTACGTCCTGTGGCCACTGGTGGTGTTCCTGCTGATGCGCCACAGCGCACGCACGGTGGACCGCTGGCGACGGCAGCGGCAGAAGGCCCAGTCGTTGGCCCTGTCCGTGGCGGTGCTGGGCGCGGTGGCCTCGGCGCTGATCGGTGCCGGCCTGCTGCTGACCGGCACCGATGCGTCCCGGATCTACTACGGGACGGACAGTCGCTCGCAGGCTCTGCTGGTCGGCGCGGCCCTGGCGGTGTGGCGGGGACAGCGCACCCGGCCGATCTCCGAGCGGGCGCGCTCGGTGCTCTCCGTCGCCGGCTGCGTCGCCGCGGCGGCGCTGCTGGTGGTCTGGATGACGGTGAGCGGCCAGAGTCGGCCGCTCTACCTGGGGGGCTTCCTCGGGGTCGCGCTGCTGGTGATGGTGCTGGTCGCCGCGCTGGTCGAGGCGCCGAAGGGGCCGCTGTCGCGGTTTCTGTCGCTGGCGCCGCTGACCTTCATCGGCCGGATCTCCTACGGTCTGTACCTGTGGCACTGGCCGGTGTTTCTCACGCTCACGGCCACCCGGACCGGCGTGACCGGTGTCGGGCTGCTCGGGCTGCGCCTGGCGGCCACGCTCGCCATCACGTTGACGTCGTTCCACCTGGTGGAGAACCCGATCCGGCGTGGTCGGATCCGACTGCCCAGGCCCCGGGTGATGGTCCCGGCGGTGTTCGCGAGCGTGCTGGCGGTGATTCTCGTCGCCACCGCCGGGACGCCGGGCTCGGTGCGCACCCCCGCCCAGCTCGAGGCGCTGGCCCGGCAGGCGCAGAGCGCCCCGGTACCGGCGATCGCCTACTCGAGGACGGGCGCGGCGGGGCCGGTCAAGGTCTCGCTCGGTGGTGACTCGGTGGCGCTCACTCTGGACTACAGCGCGTTCTCGACGATGGCCGCCGCCCAGGGCCTGCAGATGCACGACTACTCGATGCTCGGCTGCGGCGTCGCCCGGGGCATGCAGCGGCGCATCCTCGGCCAGGCCGGACCACCCACCGACGGCTGCGACCAGTGGCCGGCCCGGTTCGCCCGCGAGATCAACGAGGTCGATCCGGCCATCGCGATGCTGCTCGTCGGCCGCTGGGAGGTCACCGACCAGCTGCAGAACGGTCGCTGGACGCACATCGGCGAACCGGCCTTCGACGCCTACCTCGCCCGCGAGCTCGATCTCGCCATCACTACACTCGGCGCAAAAGGCGCAAAAGTGGTGCTTCTCACTACGCCGATCTTCAAACCCACCGAGGCGCCGGACGGCGGCATCTATCCGGAGACCCAGCCGGAGCGAGTGCTCCGGTTCAACGAGCTGCTCCACCAGGCCGCCAACCGGCATCCTGGCACGAGCATTATTGATCTGGCCGCCGTTCTCACGCCCGGTAACCGATACGTCGACGAACTGGACGGGGTCCGCCTGCGCGACGACGACGGCGTACACATCTCGGCCGGCGGTGGCCAGCGGATCGGGGCCGCGATCATTCCTCAGCTGCTGCAGATCGCCCGCACGCTCACACCGTCCGCGCCTGCACCCGCATCCGACTCCGTCCCACAAGCCACGGGCGTGGGACCCGGCTGAACGTCCGTGTTTACCTGACGCTAACCTTCCGACCAGTACCAGGTGGTCAACAGGAGGATCGACGTGCCGCGTGCGCTGATTACCGGGATTACCGGGCAGGACGGGTTGTATCTGGGTGAGTTGTTGACCGCGAAGG
>NZ_JAMQQG010000272.1 GCF_023716925.1 Frankia sp. R82 | reverse complement strand
CGCGCCTAGCGCACCCCGCGCAGCCCGCGTGCCATCCGCCCGCCCGCCCGCCCACCCACCGCCGTGGCACGCGGGGCCCGATCTTGGCGTCATGGTTCGGACATGTGGAGGGTTGTTCGGCGTGTCGGGGCCTGATTCACCGAACAACCCTCCACATGCCGTGATCTTGGCCGGGATTGCGGGTGGTTCAGGGCGCGGAGGCGAGGTCCTCGCCGAGGTAGGCCTGGCGGACGCGGTCGTCGGCGAGCAGGCTGGACGCGGTACCGGCAAGAACGACCTCGCCGGTTTCCAGGACGTAGCCACGTCCGGCGATCCGCAGGGCCGAGGCCGCGTTCTGTTCGACCAGCAGGACGGCGACGCCGTCCCGGTTGATCTCGGTGATGACCTCGAAGATGGTCTGGACGACCATGGGGGCCAGGCCCATCGACGGTTCGTCGAGCAGGACCAAGCGCGGGCGGCTCATCAGGGCCCGGCCGATCGCGAGCATCTGCTGCTCGCCGCCGGACAGGGTGCCGCCGGCCTGGCTGATGCGTTCGGACAGGCGGGGGAACAGCGCGAACACCCGGTCGAGGTCCTCGCGGGTGTGCCGGCGGTCGCGGTAGGCGCCCATCAGCAGGTTCTCCCGCACACTCATGCTGGGAAAGACGCGGCGTCCCTCGGGGACGTGGCTGACCCCGAGCGCCACCAGGTCGTGCGCGGCAATGGTCGACAGTGCACGGCCGTCCAGATGCACCTCCCCGGCGCGGGGACGTAGCAGGCCGGAGATGGTGCGCAGGGTGGTGGTCTTGCCGGCACCGTTCGCGCCCAGCAGGGTGACGATCTCGCCCTCGTCCACCTGGAGGCTGACTCCGCGCAGGGCGGTGACCGCCCCGTAGGCAACCTCGACGTCGGCCAGCGACAGCAACATCAGCCCAGCTCCTTGCGGTTTCGCGGCCCGGCGCCACCCGATCCGGTACCGGTACCGGATCGGGTGGCGGAGCCAGGGCCGGATCCGGCGTCCGCACCGGCGCCGAGGTAGGCCTCGATGACGGCGGGGTCGCGTTGCACCTCGGACGGTGGGCCGTAGGCGATCATCCGGCCGAAGTTGAGCACGGCCACCGAGGTCGCCAGCGACATCACCAGGCCCATGTCGTGTTCGATCAGCAAGACGGAGACGCCGGTGCCGGCGATGCGGGTGATGAGCCCGGCCAGGTCGCGCTTCTCCGCCGGGTTGGTGCCGGCGGCGGGTTCGTCCAGCAGGAGCAGACGCGGGTCGGTGCCGAGCGCCCGGGCGATCTCGAGGCGGCGTTGCTCGCCGTAGGGCAGGGAGGCGGCCTGCTCGTGGGTGCGGTGGCCGAGGCCGACGAGGTCGAGCAGATCGGCGGCGCGGCGGACACCGTCACGTTCGGCCCGGCGGGCGTGCGGCAGACCGAGCACGGCGGACAGCGGACCGTACTTCTGGCGCACCTCGGTGCCGATCTGCACGTTCTCCAGCGCCGACAGTGCGGGGAACAGCCGGATGTTCTGGAAGGTGCGGGCGACACCGAGTCGGGTGATGGCGTGCGGGCGGCGACCGACGAGTTCGGCGGGCTGCCCGGGCTGCGGCCAGAAGGTCACCGAGCCCTGTTGCGGCCGGTAGGCACCGGTCAGACAGTTGAACAGGGACGTCTTGCCGGCCCCGTTCGGCCCGATGACGGCGAGGATCTCCCCGCGTCGCTGGCGCAGCGAGACACCGTCGAGGCTGGTCACGCCGCCGAACCGCAGCGACAGGTCACGGGCCTCGACCACCGGGTCCCCCGACTCGCCACCCGCGCGCTCCACCACGGACGGACGCCGCGCGCCCGGCACGGCGTGCCCCCCGGCATCGCTGCCACCAGCACCACCGCTGTCACCGCCGCCGCGGGCGCCGGCCCGATGGGAGCCGCCGCGGCTCACGAGCGGGCCCCGGTCGGGGCGACGCCGAGCGCGTCGGCCGCGCCGACCCCGGCCTCGGACAGTTCGATCTCGCGGCGGCGGCGCCGGGACGGCACCAACCCCTGCGGACGGAAGATCATCATGGTCACGATGACAGCCCCGAAATAGATGTAGCGGTCCGCGGGGGCAACCTTGTCCCGCAGGTAGAAGGCGAGCCCCTGCAACACGACCGCGCCGACGACCACGCCCAGGCGCGAGCCCATCCCGCCGAAGATGACCACGGCGACGACGAAGAACGAGGCCTGCAGGCTGAAGCTCTGCGGGTTGAAGAACTGCTTGGACGCGAACAGCACCCCGGCGAACCCGGACACCGACGCGCCGATCGCGAACGCGAGCAGCTTCAGCCGCAGCGTCGCCACACCGGTCGCCTCGGCGGCGATCTCGTCCTCGCGGATGGCAGCCCAGGACCGGCCGATCCGGGAGCGTTCCAGCCGGCCGAAGGCGATCATCACGAGCACGACGATGGCGAGCAGCAGGTAGTAGTAGGGCAGCGGATCGATACCCCACCGGTAGTCGATCCCGAGCAGGTGGATCGACAGATGCGGGACACCGAACGCGCCGCGGGCACCGTTGGTGATGCCGTCGGCGTTGTTCGCGAGCAGGTGGATGATCTCGCCGAAGCCGAGGGTGACGATGGCGAGGTAGTCGCCGCGCAGCCGCAGCGTCGGCGCGCCGAGGATGATCCCGGCGAGCGCGGCGAGCAGCAGCGCGATCGGGAAGACGAAGAACGGGTTGAGCGTGAACGGGGCGTGCCAGGGCATCGCGGTCTGCGAGGTGAAGTAGGCCGTGGCGTACGCGCCGATGGCGAAGAACGCGATGTAGCCGAGGTCGAGCAGGCCGGCGTAGCCGACGACGACGTTCAGGCCGAGCGCGAGCAGCGCGTAGATGCCGATGTCGTTGACCATCGACTGCTGGGCGGCGGTGGAGAACAGCATCGGGGCGATGATCGCGGCGGCGAGCAGCACGAGGTTCAGCACGATCGGACCGCCACGGCGCCCGTAGGCGGCGCCGACCGGCCCCCGCACCGGCGTGGCCAGCCGGACGACCAGCGCCCGCAGCTCCCCGCCGAGCACCACGACCAGCCACAACGCGACGGCGAGCACGAGGAACAGGACGATCCGCGGATCGACGATCGCGTCCCGGGCGGCCTGCAGCGGATGGTCGGAGTCACCGGTCGGCCCGGTGACCACCGCGGCGAGCAGGCCGAGCAGCACCAGAACGCCCAGCTGGCGCAGCCGGGCCGGCGAGAACAGCTGCGTCGGATGCCACGGCGGTCGCACCGTCCGCGGTGCCCCCGCGGACCGGCGCGGCGAGGACGAATCCGGCGAGGACGGGGATCCGGCCGACGGCGCGGGCTGGCCGGGCACGGTCGGGCCGCTCATGCCGCGCGCCCGAGGCGCTCGCCGAGCAGGCCGGACGGTCGGATCATCAGGATCGCCACCAGGACGAGAAAGGCGATGACGTCCTTGTAGGACGCCTGGAACAGGTACCCACCGTAGCTCTCGACCAGGCCGAGCAGCAGGCCGCCGAGCATCGCGCCGCGGACGTTGCCGATGCCGCCGAGGACGGCGGCGGTGAACGCCTTCACCCCGGGCACGAAGCCCATGCTGTACGACGCGTTGAACGTCATCGCATACAGGAACCCGCCGGCGCCGGCGAGCAGACCGCCGACGACGAAGGTGACGATGATGATCCGTTCGACGTTGACGCCCATCAGCACGGCGGTGTCGGCGTCCTGGGCGACGGCCCGGATGCCCTGGCCGAGGCGGGTGCCGGCGACGAGCCGGTCGAGGCCGACGAGCATCGCGATCGCGACGGCGAAGATGACCAGCGACTGGGTGGAGACGTCGGCACCGAACAGGGTGAACACGGTGCCGTTGTGGAACAGGTCCGGCAGATCCACGTTCTGGCGGCCGAACTCCTTGCCGGCGAGGTTCACCGCGAACAGGGACGCCCCGATCGCGCTGATCAGGTAGGCGAGCCGGGGCGCCGAGCGGCGCCGCAGCGGCCGGTAGGCGACCCGTTCGAGGGTGAACGCGGCCAGCGCCCCGCACAGCGCGCCGACGCCGAGCCCGACGGCAACCAGGTACACCGACTGGAACCCGCCGGGCACCCCGCTCTCGGGCAGCAGCGCCCGCGCGGCGAACAGCCCGCCGAAGGAGCCCAGCATGAACACCTCGCTGTGCGCAAAGTTGATCAGCTGGAGCACCCCGTACACCAGGGTGTAGCCGAGCGCGATGACGGCATACAGCGAACCGACCATCAGGCCGTCGATGGTCAGTTGCCAGAACTGGTCGAAGAAACCCATGCGTCACGCCTCGTTCGTCGCGTCTCGGATCGGCCGGAATCGTCCGTCACATGGCCTGGGGGGGGGGGGGGGGGGGGGGGGGGGGGGGGGGGGGGGGGGCGGCGGGGGGGGGGGGGGGGGGGGGGGGGGGGGGG
>NZ_JAMQQG010000271.1 GCF_023716925.1 Frankia sp. R82 | reverse complement strand
GCGCCGGCGCCGGCGGACAGCGGCGACCGCGGACGGTACGGAGGAGCGCCGGGCGCGCGGGCTGCAGTGCCCGGCTGCCAGCTCGGTCGAGGTCCGGTGGGAGCGTCGTGATCGTCCGGATAGTCTTCCCGGCCGGGACCGGTCAACGTCCGGGACGGGCCCGGTCCACGGCTGGCCGGCCGCGAATGATCGGAGTACCGGTCAGCGCGGTACTCGTCGGCGCGGTACTCGTCGGCGGGGGCCGAGTACCGGCTGGTCGCCGAGTACCGGTCGTCGTGGACGGGGCGGCTGTCCGAGTAGTGGCCGTCGTCGGCCTGCCGGCGGCCGTCGGCGACGTGGTGGTCGGCGCGGTGCTGATTGTCGGAGTAGCTCGGGCGGTCGGCCCGGTCGGCCCGGTCGGCCCGGTCGTAGCCGTCCCGGTGGCTGCCGGTGGGGTCGTCCCAGCGATCGCGGCCGGGCCAGGAGTCACGACCGGGCCGGGGATCATGGTCGCGCCGGGGGTCGGCGCTGTCCCGGGGATGGCGGGCCGGACCAGTGCGGGCGGGCTCACTGCGCGGGCGGGGTTCGGCGGGGTAGGCGGGGGGATACTCATCGGGGTAGTCGTCGCGAAGCTGGCCATAGCTGTACTGGTCGTCGAGATGATCAGGGTTGGACCGGCTGTCGGCGACCCGGGAGTGACGTCCGTCACGCACATGAGGAGCACTCTGGTGGGGATGGATGTGAGCTGCGGTACCGCCATGACCGGCGTGTCCGCCGAAGTCGTCGTAGCGCCGGTCTTCCCGCGCGGCCGGTGCCATCCACTCCCCATCGCGTCGATATGTCCCGCCGAAGAGGGACACTACGCGCTTGCGGCAGTAGTCCTCCGGACTAGGCGCATCCCAAGATGATCGGATGCGTCACTGTCGTGCGCCAGCGGATGGCCCGGTGGCCGGGCTGTGATTCGGCGCTGACGGCGCGGTGGCTAGCCGACCGGCGAGGACTTGGCGACCACCGCGATCAGCAGGCCGCCGCCGGTGGTCAGCATCATCTGGGTGAGCCGGATGTCGTCGCGTACAGCAGTGGCAAGCTCGCGGACGGCGACCGCATCGGCGGTGCGCACGGTGGGGTCTGCGGCCTGACCGTCGGCCAGCACGCCGGCGAACACGACGATGCCGCCGGGGCGCAGCAGACGCAGGGCCTGGGTGAGGTACTCGCTGCCCTCGCGGCGGTCGGCATCGCAGAAGACCAGGTCGTAGGCACCGTCGGTGAGCCTTGGCAGCACCTCGAGGGCGCGGCCGGTGATCAGGCGAGAACGGCCCGGTGCCATCCCGGCGTCGGCGTAGGTGCGCCGGGCCAGGCGCAGATGCTCGGCCTCGACGTCGATCGTGGTGAGCGTCCCGTCCGGGCGCATGCCGCGCAGCAGCCACGTTCCGGACACGCCGGTACCGGTCCCGATCTCCACAACCGCCCGGGCACCCGCGGCGGCGGCGAGAAAACGAAGCACCGCTCCGGCGCCGGGGCTGACCGGGACGATCCCGACCTCCTCGGCGCGAGAACGGGCAGCACGAAGGATGGGGTCTTCCAGCAGGAAGCCCTCGGCGTAGGCGGCGGCTGAACCCAGCTCGCCGATATCTGTCTGGGGCATGACATCCGCAGCCTACGGGAACGGGAGAGCACAGATGCGCGTTCATCTGATCGACGCGCATCGTGTCGAGGATCGTGGGTCGACCATCGAGGGGAGATACAACGGTGTCCGCAGCGGGATTCGCCGCTCCGTGGCCGGGCCGTCGGGTACGTTCGACGCGAACCGACCGAGAGGCGGCCGTGGCTGCGCAGGACTCCGGGGCGGCCAGTGACGCCACCGGCGCCGCCGCCACAGCAGAAGCCTGGGTTCCGCCGTCCTGGGAGGACGTGGTCCGCGAGCACGGCAACCGGGTCTACCGGCTGGCCTATCGTCTGACCGGCAACGCCCACGACGCGGAAGATCTCACGCAGGACGTCTTCGTCCGCGTGTTCCGGTCGTTGGCCGACTACACCCCCGGCACCTTCGAGGGTTGGCTGCACCGCATCACGACCAACCTTTTCCTGGACCGGATGCGCCGCCAGCAGAAGATCCGTTTCGACGCCCTCCCGGAGGACACCGAGCGCCTTGCCGGGCGCGAGGCGAGCCCCGAGGCCGTCTATGCCGAGGCCCATCTGGATGCGGATGTGGAGGCGGCTCTCGCCGCGCTGCCGCCCGACTTCCGGGCCGCCGTCGTGCTGTGCGACATCGAGCAGCTGTCCTACGAGGAGATCGCGCAGACGCTCGGCGTGAAACTCGGCACCGTGCGTAGCCGGATCTCGCGCGGGCGGGCCATGCTGCGCGCGGCACTGGCGGACCGCGCACCCCGGATGGGTGACGGCGTTCTGCTCGCCAGCGACACCGATGGTATGGACAACACGTTCGCGGTGGTCCAGGCCGACGGCGGTCGGCCTGTCGTCGGGCTGGAATCCGATCATTCGGGTGCCGACTCCCCGTCGCGTCGGGATCGAGATGACGGTCGCACCCGGATCGGGCGGCGGCGTGGTGCCGTGCCTGCTGGTGGCAAGGGTGGTGCTCCGGCGGAGCGCCGCGCGTGACCGAGCACCTCGGCGACCGGATTTCGCCACTCATCGATCACGAGCTCGACCACGATGCTCGGGACCGTGCGCTCGCCCACCTCGCCGGCTGTGCTTCCTGCCAGCGCGAGGTCATCCGGATGCGGCGGTTGAAAGCCCAGCTGGTGACACTGCGCGATCCGGCGATGTCCGATGCCTTCACCGCCCGCCTGCGTGCTCTTGGGGCGACTCCGTCCGCATCCCCCGCGTCTCCCGCCGATACAGCATCTCCCGCCGATACCGCGTCAGCCGCCTCACCGGCATCGCCCGTCTCGGCGGCGTCGAGTGTGCCGGCGGGCGCCCGTCCGTCGGCTGTCGAGCGGGTCGACGACGTGTCCCGGATGCCGGCCGGCCGACGCAGCCGGCCTGGACGGTCGGTCCCGCGGCGGTCCGGGCGGCCGACATCCGGGCCGCCGACGTTCGGGCCGCCGACGTTCGGGCCGCCGCGAGGCCTGCCGTCCCGGGTTGTGCGGCGCGAGGGCGGTGGTCGCTCCGAGCCGCAGCGTTCGGCTCTGACCGGGCGCGCCCGCCGGTCGTTTCCGTCGCGTCCCACCGGTCCGCGGCGGCCGACCGTGCGGCGCACCCTGCTGGGGTCCGCGGCGCTGCTGGTTCTTGCGATGACCGGCACAGCCGTCGGAGACTCCGGCGGCGGCGCGCGCACCGGTGGTTCGGTCGCCGTGCCGACCGTGTCGTCCGTGGTCGCGCCCGGCCCGGCTGCCGGCAGCTCCCTGCGGCTGATCCCGATGTTCACGCCGATGCGGGTGTCGTTCCGGCGCTGACCAGCAGACCCGGCAGCGGCGACGTTCTTTCTTTGTTCACATCGACTGCATGCCCCGGAAACATGAACCGTCGAAAGGCGATCTTCGTCTCCGTGCCCGGTTCGATCGGGACCGTCGTTGCTTTCGGCATCGCAACCGTTGCCACAGCCGTTGCCGTCGTTGTCGCAATGATGGTTGACGGTGTGCCTTCGATCCGGGCAGGGGGACGTCTGGGTGGGGGAACCCGGGGGCACGCATCGGGATGCCCCCGGTCCAGCGGGTCAACCACGCAGAGATTCGCTACGCTGCCACCGTCGCCGGGCGCGATTAGGCGGGACCAGGAGAAGTCTTTTTCGGCCAGTTCCGCGGGAGAGGTCTCCTCTATCTCGCGATAAGGCTTTACCGTGTTACCCGCTCGGAGTCGTCGCGCGGGCCTCCCAGGACGGAACCGGTTGCCGGTGTTCCGCCGTGCCCTGCGACGCGTCGAGCCGGGAGGTCGTGTGGAAGGCAGCGCCAGCGAGGCGACGATCGCGAATGTGACCAGGCTCGAGCCGCCGATGAGACCCCGGGGCCTCGAACGGCCCTCGACGGTCGCTGCTCGGCTGCCCGCATCCGACCTGCCCGCATCCGACCTGCCCGCATCCGACCTACCCGGATCCGACCTGTCGGCGGGCGGCCGGGCGGTCGGTGGCCCTGCTGTCGACGATCTGCAGGGCTCCGACCTGCCCGGATCCGATACTTCTGGCGATGTTCCGGGTAGCGACGATCCGCGCCCGTCCACCCAGGTGCAGCGTCCGGCCGATCGGATCACCGACGGCCACCGCGGGGACCCGCGGGTCCGCGAGGAGGTGACCATCCCGTCAACATCGGCGCGGATGCCCCAGCACCCGCCGCCTGATCTCACCCGAACCCCGCCGGCCGCTCCCGCCGCCACCCCCGCCACCCCCGCCGCACCCTCCGCCGGGTCCGTTTCCACGGTGCCGCCTGGGTCAGCTGGGCCGCGGGCGGTCGCGTCGACGCCACCGGCGCCACGTCCGACCGCCGTGTCCAGGCCGCATCTTCCGGCGCAGGCCCGGTCGGTGC
>NZ_JAMQQG010000215.1 GCF_023716925.1 Frankia sp. R82 | reverse complement strand
CAGTGTCCGCCATGTCAGTCATGATCGTCATCGGGTGTTCTCCCTGATCAGGGTCACACCGTTACTCGTACAGTCCCCGCAGACCGCCACTAGTAGACTGTCGCCGCTAATGTGTGGGGTATAGGTGGCGGAGTTTGGTGCGGGCGTCGTCGGTGGTGAAGTGCCAGGTAACTTGGCGCTGGTCGGCGTTGACGGCTGTCTGCCAGGCGTCGAGTTCGGTGTTCAGGACGTCGAGGGTGTCGATGCGGCGGTCGAGGCATTAGGCGGGTCAGGGCGGCGAGTTCGATCTCGGCGATGTTGAGCCAGGAGCCGTGTTTGGGGGTGTGGTGGATCTCGAGTCGTTGCGCGAGCGTGAACGCGACAGCGGGGTCGAACGCTTCGTAGAGCGATTCGATGTTGTGGGTGTTCAGGTTGTCCATGACGAGCACGACCCGTTCGGCGTCGGGGTAGTCGAGGGTGAGCAGGCGCCGGACGTGGTGGGCCCAGTCGATCCTGGTGCGCCGTGGGGTGGCGTGGACGCGGCGCCAGCCGGCGAGTGGCTCGACCCAGCAGAAGATCGAACAGGTTCCGTGGCGCACGTACTCGGAGTCCTCGCGCCGGTCATGCCCTGGCGTGGCGGGGATCGGGTCGCGGGCGTGGGCCAACAGCTGGTAGGGCTTCTCGTCCATGCACACCACGGGCACGCCTGCGTCGTGGGGTCGGGCGTAGACCGCCAGGACGTCTTCCATCCGTGCGGCGAACTGCGCGTTCGCCTTCGGCGGGATCGTCCAGCACTTCTTCAGATGAGGACGCAACCTCGTTTTTTTAGGACCCGGCCGATGGTGGAATGGTCCAGGTCCGGGATGTCATCGACCAGCGCGACATGCTTCTCCAACAGCCGCAGCGACCAGCGGGCATAACCCGCCGGTGGCTGCGAGCAGGCCAGCGCGATCAGCCTGGCCTCGACCTCACCGGTCACCGGGGACGGCACCGGGGGACGCTCCCGTTCCTTCCGGCCGATCGTGGCCCACACATCCCCCTCGGTCTCGGTGAACCGCTTCGCGACCAGCCGCAGCGTCTCACCCGAGACCCCGACCCGGACCACGAGCTCTTCCTGGGAGGCCACCGGGCCGACCGAGGTGTCCAACGCGAGCAGGACCCGCGCCCGCCGGATCATCGACGCCGGATGAACCCCCGTCGAGGTCACCCGAACCAGCGCGTCACGATCAGCCGCGGTCAAGGTGACCGGCCACTTCTTCTGCGAACCCACGACACAGTCCTGACCGGCAGAAGGACGGGAAGACCTGCCGGCCCAACCCTCTCATCCAGACACGAAACACACCAGAACTAAGCGACGACAGCCTACTACTGTAGTGACGTCGGCGCCAGGCCGAGTGCGCGCTTCGGCCAGCCAGAGATCCCGGCGCCCACGAGCGCTGCCCGGGAGCTGCCCACCCGGCGGGCCGACTCGGCTCCCGGGAGAAGCCGCGCCAGGCCCTGGACATTCTCGACCAGGTGGTCGACGCCTGGCAGCTCAGGAAGCTGCCCCTGCTCGCCCTGGTCCCAGCCCGCGCTCCCGACAGCAGCGCGATCAGCCCGCCTGCCCGAATCCTGGACGTGTCAGGCGTGGGGCTGTTGCCCGGGCGGTGCGGTACTTGCCCGTGGGATCAGGACGGGTGGGAGCACCACCTGGCGTGGTGTCCTCGCCTGGTCAGCACGGTCGGAGTGATCGAACTGGTCGAGCAGCAGGGCGATGCCTTGCTGGCCGAGTGCCGCGAAGTCCTGTCGGACGGTGGTCAGCGGGGGGATGAGATAGCCGGACTCCGGGGCATCGTCGAAGCCGATGACGCTGACCTCGTCGGGTACCCGTCGTCCGGCCTCATGCAGGGCGCGCAGGACTCCGAGCGCGAGGGAGTCGTTGGCGCAGAAGACGGCGGTGACCGACGGGTCCGCGGCAAGCAGTCGACCCTCCTCGTAGCCGATACCGGCCCCCCAGGCCCGACGGGCGGTGTCGTGTGGCCGCACCGGTGGAACCATGGCACCGGCGTCCTCCAGCGTGGCGCGCCAGCCTTCCTCGCGTTGGCGCGCCTCCGGCCAGTCCGCTGGCCCGGCGACATGGTGCACGGTCGGGTGGCCGAGGTCGAGCAGGTACCGGGTGGCCAGGCCCGCGCCGGTCACGTTGTCCACCCGCACGCTCGAAACCGTGTCCTCGCCTCCCGATCCGCCCACCGCGACGCGGGGAAACGCGTCTGGCAGCTGCGCGAGGGCGGCGGTGATCGCGGGTTTGTGCGCGAGGGCGATGACCGCCTCGACCGACTGGGTGCGCAGCCGTTCGAGGGCGTCGAGGATCGAGCGGCGGTCGAGGTCGCGGATCGTGGTGACGCTGACGAAGTAGCCGGCGCGGCGGGCGGCGTCCTCGAGCGCGTAGAGCACGGAGGCCGGTCCGAACAGGGTGGTCTCGAAACCGACGATGCCGAGCGTGCCGGTCCGGCGGGTGACGAGCGCGCGGGCGGCGAGGTTGCGGCGGTAGCCCAGTGCCTCCACCGCCTCGAGTACGCGCTGGCGGGTCGCCTCGCGCACGTTCGGGTGGCCGTTGAGCACTCTGGAGACCGTCTGATGGGAGACGCCCGCGAGTCTCGCGACGTCACGCATGACCGACCCGGTGCGTGGGCTGCCGGGCACCGGGTCGGACCCGAGCGCCTGGCTGGTCATCCGCGTGCCGGTGGCGGAGGGGTCTGGGGCCACATCGCACTCTCCTGCGGGCAGTGGACAGCCGTCAGGCTACCGGTGCGGGCCGTGGCCACAGCTGGTGGCCGGGATCCGCGCAGCCCCGTGGACACCAGCACACGGGAATGTTAACGTTCACATCGAACGAAAGTGGATCAGTAGAGATGATCCACAAGCGAGCTTCTTCTAGCCATGATCCGCGCGTACATAGCCGCGGATCGCCGTCATGTGTGCGGTCACACCGTGCACGGCGTGCCCGGTTGTGTCGAGAAGGGCATCGGAGTGGAACGAACGCGCGATTTCCTACGGGCCGCGGGTCTTCCTGGTGCGGACCTCCACGAGGTGCCGAGCAGTGCCGGGCGGTTCCCCGACGGAGGGGCCTTTCGGGTCGAGATTCCAAGCGTGGAGGGTCCGGCGGCGCTGGAGGCGGTGTTGGACGAGGCCGGCCGGCGTGGGGTGACCGTGCATCGCGTCTCGCAGGGCAGCGGTGGCCTGCTGTTGACAGCCAGCGAGCTGCGGGACACCGCGCAGGCGGCCGCCGAGGCGCGGGTCGAGGTGAGTCTGTTCGCCCGACCGCTGGCTGGCTGGGACACCGGTGCGGCCGCGCTCGCCACCGGTGCCGCGGGCCTGGGTACCCAGGCCCGCGGCACCGAACAGCTGGTTCACGTGCTGGAGGACATCCGCCGCACCTGCGAGGCAGGTATCCGCGGCGTCCTGGTCACCGATCTCGGGGTGCTGTCCCTGGCGGCCGAGATGCGCGCCGTCGGCGAGCTGCCCGCCGGGCTGCGGTTCAAGACCAGCGTCCAGATGGGCCTGGCGAACCCCGCGTCGATCCGGATCGCCGCCCGTCTGGGCGCCGACTCCTACAACGTGCCGACCGACCTGTCGCTGGCCCAGCTCGCCGCGGTCCGGGCGGCCGTCGACATCCCGATCGACCTTTACGTGGAAGCACCCGACGATCTGGGCGGCTTCGTGCGGCACTTCGAGATCGCGGAGATCGTCCGCGTCGCCGCGCCCGTGTACCTGAAGTTCGGGCTGCGCAACGCCCCGAACATCTACCCGGCCGGTACCCATCTGAGCACGACGGCGGTGGCGCTGGGCCGGGAACGGGTCCGCCGCGCCGAGATCGGCCTCGAACTCCTGGCCCGCTACGGGCCGGCGGCCACCGGCTCGACCCTGCCCGCGGCCGACCTGGCGGTTCCGGTACCGACGGCACAACCACGAACCGGGACCGAGCCGAAGGACGCACCGCGGCTGGTGACCCGGTGAAAATCTCCAGGCTTGAGACGTTCGTGCTGGGCACACCGTGGCGGGATCTGACCTACGTGCGGCTGCACACCGACGACGGCCTGGTCGGGGTCGGGGAGACCCGGATGCTCGGGCACACCCGCGCCCTGCTCGGCTACCTCGACGAGGCCGCCGGCAACCACGTGCTCGGTTCCGACCCATTCGACATCGAGTCGTTGGTCGCGCGGATGAAACGCGGTGACTACGGCCGGGCCGGTGAGATCGTCATGTCCGGGATCGCGTGTGTGGAGATGGCCTGCTGGGACATCGTGGGCAAGGCGCTGGGCCAGCCGGTGTGGCGTCTGCTCGGCGGGAAGGTCCGCGACCGGATCAAGGCCTACGCCAACGGCTGGTACACCGTGGAACGCACGCCGCAGGAGTTCCATGCCGCCGCCCGCCGGGTGGTCGAGCAGGGCTACCGGGCGTTGAAGTTCGACCCGTTCGGCCCCGGCTGGGCCGAACTCGAACCCGCCGAGCGCCGCCGCTCGATCGGTCTGGTCGAGGCGGTCCGTGATGCGGTCGGCCCGGACGTGGAGATCCTCGTGGAGATGCACGGCCGGTTCTCCCCGCACGAGGCGATCCGGATCGCCACCGCGCTGGTGCCCTTCGAGCCGTCCTGGGTCGAGGAACCCGTCCCGCCGGAGAACCTGCGCGCGCTGGCGAAGGCCGCCGCCGGCATTGCGCTGCCGGTCGCAACCGGGGAACGCATCCACGACCGGATCGAGTACCGCGAGCTGTTCGACCTCGGCGCCGCGGACATCATCCAGCCCGACATCGGCCATCTTGGCGGCATCGCCGAAACCCGCAAGCTAGCCGCCACCGCGGAGACCCACTACATGCTCGTCGCCCCGCACAACGTCGGCGGGCCGGTCCTGACCGCCGCCAACCTGCACCTGGCCGCGACCACCCCCAACTTCAAGATCCAGGAACACTTCAACGACTTCGCCGACGAGGAGGTCAAACAGGCCGCACCCGGCCTGCCCGAGGTCGTCGACGGCTATTTCGCGCTGCCCACGGCTCCGGGCCTGGGCGTGGATCTCGATGTCGACTTCATCCGCGACCGGCCCTCCCAGGGCGCCCACTTCAACCTGTACGCCGACGGCTGGGAACTGCGCGGTACCCGACCGGTGGCGAAGGCCGGCCGCAGGCCGTCGACGTGAGGCCGCAATCCGCGGTTCGGCTCGATGCCGGGACGGGTCTCATCGGGCGGGCTGGTGGCGGGCGTGGCTGATCGGGCCGTGTGGATCGACGCGCCCGGCCAGCTCACCGTTCGTCCGGTGGTGCCCGCGCCCCCGGCGGCCGGGGAGGTACTGGTCAGGGTGGCGTGGGCGGGCATCTGCGGGTCGGACCGGGAGATCCTGCACGGCACCCGTCCCGCCGGCTACGTCCGGTATCCGGTGCTGCCCGGCCACGAATGGTCCGGCACCGTCGAAGCCGTGGGGCCCGGGGTCGACCCGTCCCTGATCGGACGGCCGGTCGTCGCCGAGGGGCTGCGGTCGTGTCGGATCTGTGGCGCGTGCCGGCGCGGGGATACCCACCTGTGCGACGGCCCGTATGACGAGACCGGTTTCACCCGTCCCGGGGCGTGGTGCGACCACCTGGTCGTGCCGGCCGCGCTGCTGCACCCGCTGCCCGCCGGCATCGATCTGCGCGCCGCCGCCGGGCTGGAGCCGGCGGCGTGTGCCGCCGCCGCATGCCTGCTCGCCGCCGCCGTGCCGGGCATGCGGATCGCCATGGTCGGCGCGGGAACGCTGGGCCTGCTCGCCACGCAGCTGCTGGCCGCGGGGGGACCAGCCGAACTCGTCGCCGTCGACCCGCGCACGCGCCGGGCCGATCTCGCGGTCGCCTGCGGCGCGACCACGCTGATCAGCCCCGACGAGGCGGCCACGGGCACCCGGTGGCAGCGACGTTTCGACGTCGTGGTGGAGGCGGCCGGTGCGCCCGGCAGCGCCCACCTGGCGACGACGCTCGCGCACCGCGGCGCTCGTGTGGTCTTGACCGGCCTGGCCGCGGCCGAGGACCGGCCGTTGGCGCCGGTCGATCTCGTTGTCGGGGGGATCACCCTGCACACGGTGTTCGGCGCGCCGTCGCGGGCCTGGACGCATGCGGTTCGCGCGTTCGCCGCGGGTGTGCTGCGCCCCGGGCTGGTGATCACCCACGAGGTCGCCCTCGACGACGCCGGGCAGGCGTTCGCGCTCCTGGACACGCCAGCCTCCGACGCCACCAAGATCCTGCTCCACCCGTGAGACCGGACCGCGGGCCCGGACAGACCCAGACCTGGAGTACCCGTTGACCCCATCGACCCTCGTGCCGCCAGCCGGTACCGATCCGCTCGCGGCGGCCCGGGCCGCCGCCCGGCCGTTCGCCGCGCTGGCACCGAGCCGGCGCGCGGACATCCTGCGCGCGATAGCCGCCACGCTGGACGCGGATGCCGACCGCCTGGTCGCACTGGCACACGCGGAAACCCACCTGGCCGAGCCGCGGCTGCGTGGCGAGCTCGTGCGCACGACCTTCCAGCTGCGGCTGTTCGCGGACCTGCTCGACGACGGCGGTTACCTGGAGGTGGCCGTGGACACCGCCGATCCGGCCTGGCCGACCGGACCACGTCCGGACCTGCGTCGGATGATGGTCCCGGTCGGCCCGGTCCTCGTCTTCGCCGCGTCGAACTTCCCGTTCGCCTTCAGCGTCGCCGGCGGCGACACCGCCGCAGCCCTCGCCGCCGGCTGCCCGGTCCTACTCAAGGCTCATCACGGCCATCTGGAGCTGTCCCGGCACACCGCGCGGCTGGTGGGCGCGGCGCTCGCGGGCGCGGGCGCGCCGGGCGGCGTCTTCGCCCTGATGGAAGGCGACGACACCGGACGGGCCGCGCTCGTCGATCCACGGATCCGGGCCGCGGCGTTCACCGGATCCGCCCGGGTCGGCCGGCTGCTGTTCGACCTGGCCGCACGCCGCCCCGACCCGATCCCGTTCTACGGCGAGCTGGGCAGCGTCAACCCGGTGTTCGTGACGCCGGCAGCCGCCCGCGCCCGCGGCCCGCAGATCTGGGCCGGCTTCGTCGAGTCCTTCACCCTGGGCGCCGGCCAGTTCTGCACCAAGCCCGGACTGCTGCTCGCCCCGGCGGGTGCCGCCGAGCAGGCTCTGGTCGACGCCACGACCGGCCGCCCGGGCGCGGCGCTGCTCAACGACCGCATCCACACCGGATATGACCGGAGCCTGGCCGCGTTGACCGCCCACCCGGCCGCGACCGTCCTGGTCAGCGCGCCGACAGCCAGGACGGCGAGCGCACCGGACGCGCCAGCACCGGTCGGACCGTCGCTGGTGACGGCGACGGTGTCGGCCCTGGTCGCTGACCCGGACGCGCTGGCCGCCGAGGTCTTCGGACCGGCCTCCGTTCTGGTCACCTACACCGACCCGGCCGAGCTGCTCGACGCCGCCCGGGTGCTCGAGGGCCAGCTGACGGCGACCGTCCACGGCGAGGCCGACGATCCCCAGGACGCCGCGCTGGTCCGCGCGCTGCTGCAGGAACTGTCCGAGCGGGCCGGGCGGGTGCTCTGGAACGGCTGGCCCACCGGCGTCGCGGTGACCCACGCGATGACGCACGGTGGCCCCTACCCGGCGGCCACGTCGCTGTTCACCTCGGTCGGGACGAGTTCCATCGGCCGGTTTCTGCGCCCCGTCACGTACCAGAACCTGGCGGACGACCTGCTGCCCGAGGCGCTGCGCGACGCCAACCCGTGGCGACTGCCGCGGCGCCTCGACGGCCGACTCGTCCAACCTGACGCCACCGACACGCCCGACGTGCCCGACGTGCCCGACACCATGAGCGTGGTACCGGTGTCCCCGCCGTGACCACGGTTGACCAGGTAACCGGGCCCATGACGACCCACGGGGAGGGGCCGCTGTGGGTGCCGGCCTGGGGCGGCCTGCACCTCGTCGACCTCCTCGCGGGCGACGTCCTCGCCCTTGACGCGAGGACCGGTGCCGTCGAGCGCCACCACCTCGGGACGATCGCGGCGACGGTCCGGCCGCGAACGAACGGCGGGGCGGTCGTCGCCCTGGAACGCGGCTTCGCCCTGCTCGATCCGCCTCTCCCCCATGTGCCCAGGCCCGACACGCCTCCTCCCGACGATGGCCTCGCCGCCGGGCCGGCACCGGGAGCCACGTCCGCAGCCGGTATGATCGCCGGGTCGCCCTTCCGGTCGGGTGCGGTCGGTTCGGTGTCCTGGCGGGTGTTGCCAAGCCTGTGGCCGGCGGCGCGCGGGCTGCGGATGAACGACGGCGGCTGCGACCCGGACGGCCGTTTCTACTGCGGCTCGATGGCCTACGACGAGACACCCGGCGCCGGCTCCCTGCACCGCCTGGATCCCGACGCCACGACCACTGTCGTCCTAGGCGGGGTCACCATCTCCAACGGCCTGGCCTGGAGTCCAGACGGCACCCGGGCCTACTACGTCGACACGCCCACCAGCCGGATCGACGTGTTCGACTACGACCCCGCTGGTGGACTCACCGGCCGGCGCCCCTTCGCGGTGGTCCCGCAGGGGCCGGGCCAGCCCGACGGTCTGGCCGTCGACGCGGACGGCGGCGTCTGGACAGCGCTGTGGGGCGGCGGCGCGGTCTGCCGGTTCACCGGGAGCGGAAGCCTCGACCAAGTCATCGAGCTGCCCGTGCCACGGACCACCGCCTGTGCCTTCGGCGGCCCCGACCTGGGCACGCTGTATGTCACGACCTCCCGGCTCGCCACCGACACCGACCGCCACCCCGGCGCCGGAGCAATCTTCGCGATCGACGCCGGCGTCCGCGGCCTGCCCGCCCTTCCCTTCGCCGGCTGACGACCACCGCGGTCCACCCACCGCATATTATTGCCATTAGCAGCAAATATGCTTTCCATGCTAAAAATAAGGATGCCCTGCGCCACGAAGGAGGACGCCATGATCGGCGCCGCCGACCATCTGGATCCGACCAGAACTCCCCAGGAGCGGGCCCGCTTACTGTTGGCGCAGATGACGGTCCCGGAAAAGTCCCGGCAGCTGACGTGCCTGATGCCGATGCTGCTGCTGCGCGAGGGGCATCTGCTCGAGGACGCCGCGACGAAGATGCTGACCACCGGCCTCGGAGCGGTAGTGGCCCTGCACACCGAGGACCCGTCTCGCGTCGTGACGGGGGTCAACGAGATCCAGCGGTTCCTGGTCGAGCGCACCCGCCTGGGCATCCCGACCCTGTTCCAGGTGGAGGCGCTCAGCGGCGTCGTGACGCCACGGCATCCGGTCTTTCCGACGGCGATCGGGCTGGCCTCGACGTGGAGTCCCGAGCTCGTCCGTCAGATGACCGACGTCATCCGTCGGCAGATGATCAGGCTGGGCCTGCGGCACGCGCTGTCGCCGGTGCTCGACATCGCCTTCGACCCGCGGTGGGGGCGGGTGCACGAGACCTACGGCGAGGACCCGCTGCTGGCCGCAACGTTCGGAGTCGCGTTCGTCCAGGGACTGCAGGGCGAGGACCTGTCAACGGGCGTGGTGGCCACCGCCAAGCACTTCCTCGGCTTCGGTCTGGGCCAGGGCGGCCTGAACGCGTCGTCCTACGAGGCGGGCAGCCGGTTCACCCGGGATGTGGTCGCGTTCCCGGTCGAGGCCGCGATCAACGCGGCCGGGCTGCGGTCGGTGATGACGTCCTACGGCGACGTGGACGGCATCCCCGCCGGAGTGTCCCGCGAGCTGTTGCACGATCTGCTGCGCGAACAGATGGGCTTCGACGGCTTCGTCGTCGCCGACTACATGGCGCTGCAGCACGCGCTCGACCGCCAGCGGGTCGCCACCGACAAAGCCGAGATCGCCCGCTACGCGCTGCACGCCGGCCTGGACCTCGAGGCACCGTTCATCTTCGCCTACGGCGAGACACTGGCGGCGGAGGTCGAGGCCGGCCGGGTTCCGGTCGCCGAGCTGGACGCCGCCGTGCTGCGCCTGCTGACGGTCAAGTTCGAACTCGGCCTGTTCGAGCAGCCGTACGCGCCCGAGGGCCCGGTGGAGATCGCCCCGACCACGGCCGAAGGCGCCGACCTGGCCCTCGAGCTGGCCGAACGCAGCGTGGTCCTGCTCGAGAACAACAGCATTCTGCCGTTACGGCCGGGGCTGAAGGTCGCCGTCGTCGGACCGCTGGGGCATGAGGCCCGCCAGCAGTTCGCGACCTACACCTACCCGGTGGGCCGGGACATGTACCGGTTCATGGAGTCCGGTGGCCTGGGGAACCTCGCCGGCATGGACTTCTTCAAAGCCGACCCCGAGGGCGAACAGACGCGTGACCTGGACTCCGAGGGCTACATCCGGTTCCGTTACGGCACCCGCTCACTGGCCGAGGAGATCGCCGAGCACGCCGCGCAGGTCGTCGTGGAACCCGGCACCGGGCTGACCGACCACCTCGACGGCGAGGCGATCGCGCGGGCGGTTGCGGCGGTTCGGGATGCCGATGTCGTCGTTCTTGCCCTGGGCGGCCACAGTGCCGCGATCGGCGGCGGCACTGAGGGCGAGGGCACCGACACCGCCGACATCGAACTGCCGGCCGTCCAGCGTGAGCTGGCCGCCGCCGTGGCCGCAGCCGGCACCCCGCGGGTGACCGTTCTGATCCAGGGCCGGCCTTACCCCCTGCCCCCGGCGGTGCTCGAGTCCGCCGCGCTGGTGGTGGCGACCTTCGCCGGCCAGGCGGGCCCGCGGGCGCTGGCCCGGGCGCTGTTCGGCGAGGTGAACCCCGGCGGCAAACTGCCCTACACCATTCCCCGGCACGGCGGGCAGTTCCCCCTCTACCACTACCAGCGCGCCGACAGCGGCTATCGCCGGCCGGCCATGATCCGTGGCCTGCACTACCGCGACCTGTCGGCCACGCCGCAGTACCCCTTCGGCTTCGGCCGCAGCTACACCAGGTTCGAGCTGTCCGACCTCGAGGTCACCGCGCAGATCAGCACCGGCGGTACCGCCACGGTGGGGCTGACCGTGACCAACGTCGGCGACCGGTCCGGTGCCGAGGTCGTCCAGCTCTACCTCCGGGTCAACGCGGGGGTGGTCACCCGGCCCGCGCAGCAGCTCGGTGGCTTCGCCCGGGTCGAGCTGGAGCCGGGGCACTCCTCCCGGGTGGTCTTCGGGCTCTCGGCCGACCTGTTCGCCTTCAGCGGCATCGACCACCGGGTCGCGGTCGAACCCGCCGTCGTCGACCTGTTCACCGGTGTCTCCTCCGACGACCGGCGACTTGAGGGATCGCTACGGATCGTCGGGGATCGCCGGATTCTTCGGCCCGAAAAGCGGACCTTCCTGCCCACCGTTGCCGTCACACCGCTCGAGGTGAGTCAGGGCTCGTAGCCCCAGCGATGGTCCAGGTGCTCGGGGCGCCCACGCCCTGCCGGGGTTGCCGCGGCGAGCCCCGACCGCGGGGCGGGGCGGCGCCGGTGGTCGTCTCAGTCCTGACGGTGCTGTTCGAGCCACCGGGTGAGCCCGGAGATGATGGTCTCAAGATAGAAGCCAAGACTGTCCGGCCCGAACGAGTGGCTTTCGGCGAACACGCGGCGAATCGCGGGCAGCGCTTCGTCGGGCAGCTCGGCGAGGACACGTCTGCTCGCGGTCAGGGTGGGGTGCTCGCCGAAGCGCTCGGCCAGCAGTTCGGCCCGGGCATCCTCGAAGACCGCCGCGCAGATGAGGGTCAGCGCGCGGCTTGCGGCGGCGTCGTCGAACCCCGCGTCGAGCAGGGCGTGGAGCAGTTGGTCCGCGGGGCGCAGGACCCCGGCACTGGGCAGCGTGGTGACGTACAGAGACAGGGCGCTCCTGTGCAGGAGCGCCGCCCGCAGGCCGGCGGCGAAGACGCGGATCGCCTGCGGCCAGTCGCCCGGCGGGAGAACAAGCTGTCCGAGCTCGGCGACCAGCGTCCGTTCGGCGACCAGCGCCAGCAGCTCGTCGCGGCCGGGGATGTGGTAGTTGATGGCCTTGCGGTCCACGCCGAGCCGGTCGGCCACGGCCTGCAGCGTCAGGGCCTCCGGGGCGATCTCGGCGGCGGTCGCGACGATGAGCTCGCGGTTCAGGCGGGGCGGCCGTCCCGGTCCACGGCGGCCCTCGGCCCGGGCGATCTGGGCCCGCGCGACCGGGGGGCGTGCACCCGCACCGGGTGGCGGAGATGACGTGCTCACACGCACTCCCCGATCAGCAAGGCGTCGATCCCGAGGCCGTACACGGGAACACCCGCGAACCACTCCTCCCAGTTGCCGCTGGCCGCAAGGCTGTCCCTTAGAACGACCACGCCGCCCGGTGCGGCGCCGAACGCGGCCACCTGCGTGGATCGTATCCGCGCGAAGGGTCTCCTCATCGCCCTGAGGCCGCGACCGCGCAGGCTCATCGTTCGCGCTCTCTTCTGCTCGCCTCGGTCAGGTGTACCGCAGGCCGAATCCGAAGCCGAAGGTCGGGTTCACCGCGTCGAAGGGGACGTCGCTGTGGCCTGCCTCGACCGCGGCCATCGAGGAGGGAAGGTCGAAGGGCAACCGCCCCCGCGGCTCGGCCTCCCCGAACAGGACCTGCACGAACGCCTCCGGCGAGGCGCCGAAGTTGGCGATGAGGGACGCGGTGGCGTCGGTGAGGTCCGCGAGGATCGCGGGGCGTTCGAGATAGATGTCGATCACCGTCGGGATCTCCCAGCAGATCGACTGGATCCGAGCCATTTCCTCGGCGGGAAACGCCAGGGAGCCGGCATGGAAGAACGTCTCGTAGGTGCCGGGCTCGCCCCGCTGCTCCCAGGGGGTGACCAGGCGCAGCACGGCGACGTCGGCCTCGGCGACAGTCGCGACGACCTGGGCCCGCTCACCGATCGCCTCGGGCGAAAGGCCCTCGACGTACAGACGGGGCGAACCGCGCAGGGGCAGCCGGGCAGGACCGCTCTCGGCGTTCTTGAGCAGGGTGTGCGCGCTCGCCTGGGCGGCCAGACCCGCGGCCCGCGCCGCGGGGCCGCCCACGATCGCATCGGCTTGGCCCGCGTCCACGAACCGCTGCTCGAACAGCCCGAGCCGGAACTTCTCGCGCAGCAGGCGGCGCGCCGAGGTGTCGATCCGCTGTTCGCTGATGGTGCCGTTCGCGATCAGACCCAGCAGGAGGTCGACGTCGTCCTCGCCGCCGAACTGGTCGATGCCCGCGTCCAGGGCCCTGGCCAGGCGTTCGGCGGGGCCCAGATGCTCCACTCCCCAGTAGGTGTGGGAGATGATGCCCCAGTCGCTGCACACGATGCCGTCGAAGCCAAGCTGGTCGCGCAGCAGCCCCGTCACGACCCCCTGGTTGAAGCTGAAGCCGACCTCCTCGTACTGCGTGCCGACCGGCATGCCGTAGTACGGCATGATCTGCGAGACTCCGGCGGCGATGACCGTCCGGAAGGGCTCAAGGTGCAGATCGAACTGGCCGCCGGGGTAGATCTGCTCCCGACCGTAGGGGAAGTGCGGGTCCTCACCGTCCTTCTGGGGACCGCCGCCGGGGAAGTGCTTGGCCATCGCCGAGACGGACCGCGGTCCGACCTGCTCGCCCTGCAGACCCCGGACGTAGGCGACCCCCAGCCTGGCGGCCAGGTCGGCGTCCGCCCCGAAGGTACCGAAGATGCGAGACCACCGTGGCTCGGTGGCCAGATCGAGCTGGGGATGCAGCGCGGTGCGGATACCGACCGCCAGATACTCCCGGCGGGTCACGTCGGCGAACTGCTCGACCAGTTCCGCCGACCCGATGGCCGCGAAACCCAGCGGCTCGGGCCACTGGGAGAAGGGGCCGGCCAGCAGCGCCATCGCCGGGTTGTTGGTAAAGGAATGCCGGGGGTCGCTGGAGATGGTGATGGGGATGCCGAGGCCGTCCTGAAGGGCGTGTTGCTGGATGGCGTTGTGCCACTGCGCGATCTCGCGGGCGGAGGGCACGAACAGGATGTTGACATGGTTGATGCGGCGGTCGAGCAGCGAACGCGTCGGCGGTTTGCCAAACGGACCCGGCGCGTCGAACTCGCCGATCTGCGCCATCGGCTGGAACAGCAGCCCGGCCTTGTCCCTGACGTCCATCCGCGCGAGCAGGTCCTCGACACGCCGGTCGATGGACAGGGCGGCGTCCTGGTAAGGGAACCGCACAGCGGCACGAGTCACGATCTGTCCCTCCGTGGCAGGTGAACCTGCGCCTCAGCGCGCCGCGGCCGAGCCCGGGGCTTGCGGGATGACCATCAACGTGCAGGGCTCAGGGGCGCGGCGGTTGGCCGACCGTCTGATCTCCGCCTGGATGGCCCGGTCGGTCGCGCCTAATATTTCCCGCCCGGAAATAATCACATGAGAGCCTCGGCGCGGTCAACGGACTCCCGAGGCGACGCTGACCGCGACTGGCGCCACCCCGCCGCGCCTCGCCTCGAACCGGCGCCGATCGCACCGTGACGTGATCGACGCAGGCCCGCCGGTGCGCGCCGTCGGGGGCGCTGGGGCCACCGGGGTACAGCACCCCTGGAGGCGCCACGTCCGGCAATTTTGCTGTTGACGGCCACATTGCTGCTGGTGATACTCGCCTGATGGAGACGGCGACATTGTCCCTGCGCGAGCGCTCGAAGGCCAAGCGGCGCAACGCCATCCAACGCGCCGCGATGCGTCTGTTCGCCGAGCGTGGGTACGAGGGCACCACGATCGCGGACATCGGCGAGGCGGCCGAGGTGGCCCCACGGACCGTGTCGATGTACTTCCCAAACAAGATCGATATCGCCATGTCGACGTCCAATGACATGTCCGCCCGGCTGACCGCCACGTTCCGGGCCAATCCCGAGCTCTGTTTCGTCGATATCATCGAGGTGTGGCTTGCCGGCGAGGCCGAGTCTCTCGAGGTGGATCTGGCCGCGTCGATGATCGCGATGTTCGAGACCAATCCCGCCCTGCGCGCGGTATCGACGTCGCACGTCATGGAGGCCGCAGGTCTCACCAGGCCCGCGCTCGTGGCACAGCTTGGTCTGGCCGCAGACAACCCACTGGTCGCCATCGTGTACGCGGCGGTGAGCGCAGCCATCATCGAGTACATCGCCGCCGTACTGGCCTCCGGGGGCGCGCGGGGCACGCACGACCAGTTCATCCGCTACCTGCGTGCGCTGATCGGCGCGGCCCGGCCGGACTGAAGCACGAGAGATTTTCCGGGCCGCCTCTGCTCGGCCATCCCCCGCGAGGCGATGACCTGTGTCCAGACCGGCAGAGGACCTGGAGTGGTGGGGGCAGCGCTGTCTGGCCCTGCCCCCACCGGCTCCGGTCAGATCGCCGGTGTCCGGATCAGTTGCCGATCGGCGACGTGCCCACGAGCTTGTAGGTCCCCGGGTCGCCCTTGGCGTCGAGGACGGACACGATGCCGCCGCGGACGCAGGTCGACGGGGCCGTGGGATCGGCCTTGCCGTTGCAGCGGAACTTGAGTCCCAGCGCGCCGGGAATCTCGCGCTCGGGCATCGCCTTGAACGCGGCGATCACGGACCGCGAGGTGACGTCGCCGCTGATTCCCTGCAGCGCGGTCTGGAAGGCGGCAACCTCGGTGAACGCGGTCATGCCGATGGCCCGGGTCGTGTCGATACCACTGCCATACGTGTTCACCACGGCCTCGTACAGCCGCGTCGAGGGATTGTCCTGCCCGATGGGCACATTCGCGGAAATCGTGATTCCCTTGAGCTGGCCGCCGGACACCGCCTTACGGGTCGCGTCCGTGATGCACGACGAGATGGCGGAGATCGGTCCGGTGTACCCGACCGCCCGCAGCCCGTTCAGGGCGCTGATGCAGAACGAGTCGTTCCCCAGGATGAAGACGAGACCGGGGTCGTTGGCGATTTTCTGCATCTGCGGAGTCATGTCCGCGGTCCCCGGCGGGACGGCGATGACGTCAAGACCGATACCGGCCTTCCTGTACAACGCGGGCGCGGTGTTCTTCAGGCCGTCCAACGCGGCCGGAACGTCGATCACCACGACGTGGACCTTCTTCAGGCCGGCGTCCTTCGCCTGCTGGAGCGGCAGGGTGATCGCGCCGAAGTTGCCGTCCGAAATCGTGAAGGTCGACTCCGTGTCGCTCGTCATCGCCTTGTTGACCCCGCTGTAAACCAGCGTGGGTACATGGGCCGCGTGCAACGGCTCCCAGATGCTCGCGAGCACCGGAGACCCGCCGACGATCACAGCGACGACCTTCTGTTCGATCATGCGGTTCCCGCAGTCGGAGGCCTTGCTCGGGTCGGCCCCGGACTCGCAGGTCACCAGCTCGATAGGCCGGCCGGCGATCCCCGACTTACGCTCGTTCAGGTACTTGACGGTAGCCTTGGCAACAGCGAACTCGATCGAGTTGTCGGCGACCTGGTTCTTGCCGTCCGAGACCAGCCCGATCCGCACCGGCGCGCCGGACGCCCGGGCGACCGGCCCCAGCAGGTCGGCGGAACTCGCGGAGGCCTGCGGGCTGGCCGGCGTGCTGCCCCCGCTGCCGCAGGCCGCGACGAGGATTACCAGGGCGGTCGTCACACCCGCCAGGGCACCGAAACGACGGCCTGACGGACGCCTGCATAACTGCCCTCGAAGCGCCTGGCCCGGCAGAAAACCCGATTTTCTCATGCACCTGTCTCGTTTCTGTGTTGGTTGTTCTGCCGTCGCCAAAAGAAGATGCTGGCGGCGGGAGGACCTGTGGCCGGAACCAACCGCACTGCACTGTCGGCGACCGGTCCGACCCCGTGGAGAGTGACCGGGCACATGTCCGGCTGTCCCGGCTCACGCACTGGCTGTTTCCTGCAGACTTCGCGTCGGCCGCGGCAATAATGCCGTGGACGGCGCCCGGACGGCAAATTTCCCCGGGCCTCGATTGCCCGATCATCATCGCCATGGCTGGCGTGCCAGTAGTCAGCTCCACCTTCACGACTCCTCGGACTTCACGATGCCACCTGCGTCCCGCGAGGAACGACATGTGATGCCACGTTACGACTGAAGTATCTCCACCGGCAAGGGTTGTTTCGGCATTCCGCACCCGCGGCGTCCCGATCCGGGTGGCGGCCCGGGCGCAGGCCAGCAGGCATCGATCACAGCGATCAGGCCGGACGTGACCATTTGTGTTGACGTCGATCCCAACTTCGACAGCGATGACTCGGGGGGAATTTTTCGACGTCCTGACCTTTTGGAAAACCTTTGATGTGAAGGATTTCCGGCCTGCACATCAACCAGTTCGATTACCGGCAGCCCCGCGGTTTCCTTCTGGCCGTTCTGTTCTCACGGTGGCTGGAGCGGCTCGGATTCGCCGCGGCGGGGCAGAGGAGCTGGCCGAGTATTCTGCGGACATAACCCGCCGGGAGTACCTGGCGGTCGGCATCCGCTTCGGTTCCGACTGCTCGGCGCCGCCATCACCCCTTCCATCCGGCAGGGATCAGCCGTGTCAGGGGCGCTGTCAGTGGGCGATGCGTTCTCCGCAGAAATCGGGAGAGACGATGGTCAGGCCCGTGCCGGTAGCGTTGACCGCAGCGAACGGGTAGCAGACGGGTGTCCTGCCAAAGTCTTTCTCGAAGTCGACGCTCGGGACGAGGCCACCGGCGGTGTAGTTCTTCACGGCGCGCAGGCCGGTGATGAAGCTCTGCCGGGTGGGGCAGGGGCCGGCGGCCTCGAGGCCACGGATGATCATATCCCCCAGGAGATACCCGACCTCGGCGAGAACGTCGCGACTGTCCCCCAGTTCGGGGGCGAAACGGGCTGCGGCGGCCCGGTAGGCAGCGGCAGCCGGCGAGGTTGATGCCGGCGACACTATGACGTAGGTGGTCAGCCCGGCGAGCAGCGGGCCGTACTGTGTCAGCAGTGCTTCGTTGGGTGGTTGGTTGTTGCCGAGGATGACCTTGAGTGGCGCCCCGGCCTGCCGGACCGCGGCGACGATGCGCGCGAAGGTCTCGGTCGTCAGGGTGCTGGCCAGAATGTCCACCCGTTCGGTGCCGATCAGGCGGATGATCTCGTTGATCTGGCCGTTCGTGGGCGATTCGTCCGCGTTCGCCGAGAGAACCGGAATACCGACGGACGCAAAGCTGGCGCGCATCTGTTCAGTGATGTTGTCCGAGACACCGAGGCCGGTGGGATCGCCGACGACGAGGGCACGGGATCCGCCCTGTACGCGCGCGTATTTACCGAGGGTGGTCACAACGTCCGCAGCGGGGGTGGCGCTGCTGGAAAGGGCGTAGGTGAACATGTTCCGGTACTGCGACCATGCGGCCTCCACCCCGACGCCGACCACCGGGATGTTCTCTGCGGCGAGATAGCCGGCTCCACCAGAGGATGCGGCGGTGGCCTCGATGACGGCGAAGGCCTGGTCCTTCTCCACAATGCTTCGACTGACCACGGCATTGGTGTCCACCCGGCCCCGGTCATCCGCCCAGGTGTAGTGGACCTGGCGGCTGTTCACGCCGCCGGATTCGTTTACGACGCCCAGCCTGGCGTTCAGTCCCGAGCGCATCGGCTGGAAAGTTCTGGCAAGTGCCCCACTGTCCGGATAGATGAGGCCGACCCGGACCTCGTTCTTCGAAACCCCGGGATCGTTGCAGGCCGAGGCCGAGGTGGCCGAACTGCTGTGGCAGCCCGCCACCGGCGCCAGGAATAATACCGCGGCAGATAATGCCGACAGCGAGCGAACTCTCACGGCAGGGCCTTCCCGGGTTAGGATCCTCAACGCAGGTCACATTTTTTGTGCATCGTTGGACGCTGCTGTCCGGACTGATCGGCACCCGTCACCGAGACGACCACGGTGTGAGCCCGTGGCCGGGCGCGGTGACGGTGGCGTCGCGGGCCTCGCGTTCGGCTCGGACGACCGTGAGCGCTCGTCCCCAGCAGGTCGAGTGCCCATGGACCGAGAAGTCGTCCTCGATGGTGGGTTCCGCGTCCCCGAACCCCAGCCGCGTCTGGTCAGGTCGGACTGCGGTCGGACGTCAGATCGTGACTGAGATAGTGGCGCATCACCTCGGTCTGGTCCAGGTCAGCCGAGCTGCCCTGGAACGTGATGCTGCCGCGGCTGATCAGGTAGACGTGGTCCGCCACGTCGAGCGCCCGGTTCACATACTGCTCGACGATCAGCAGAGCGGTACCGCGGGCTGCCAGGACGTGCAGTGCCTCGAAGATCGTGTCGACCACGATCGGGGCCAGGCCCATGGAGACCTCGTCGAGCAGTACGAGCGACGGCGACCCGAAGAAGGCGCGGGCGAGCGCCACCATCTGCTGTTGGCCGCCCGAGAGCCGGCCCGCGATGTCGCCGAGGCGGGTTTTGAGGGCCGGGAACATGTCCAGGGCGGAATCGAGCGAGGTGTCCTTCTCCCACGGCGGGATCTGCAGGACGAGGTTCTCTCGGACGGTCAGCGACCGGAAGATTCCGCGGCCTTCCGGAATCAGGCACACCCCATGGCGACGCCGCTCGTTGGGCGCCTCGCGGGTCACATCCCGGTCGCCGACCAGGATGCGGCCCGCGCTGGGACGCGTGAGGCCGGAGGCCACCCGCAGAAGCGTCGTCTTGCCCGCGCCGTTGGAACCCAGCAGTGCCACCACCGAGGCGGCGGGAATCTCCAGGTCGATGTCGCGCAGGACCGTTGTGCGGCCGTACCCCGCGCTGACACCCTCAAGCCGTAGCTGCGGGCCGGTCACGGCTGAACCTCACTCACTGACCGCGAAGCCGTGGCCGGCGTGTTTTCGACGTCTCCGCCGAGATACGCCGCGCGCACGACGTCGGACGACAACACCTCGGCGGTGGGACCGGACACCAGCACCTTCCCGAAGTCGAGCACGTAGAGCTCGTCGCAGACCTCGCCGACAAGAGCCATGTCGTGTTCGACGAGCAGAATGCCCACCCCACGTTCGTTCACCACCTGGCGAAGAATCTCGCCGAACCGAGCGGTCTCCGCCCGATCAAGCCCGGACGAGGGCTCGTCCAGCAGCAGAATCCGGAAGTCCCCGGCCAGACAGCGAGCCAGCTCCACCAACCGGCGCTGCCCGGTGGACAGCGTTCCCACCTGCCGGTCGGCCAGGTCGACCAGGTCGCACAGTTCCAGTGCGCCGGCCGCCGCCACGCGCACCCGGGCCGCGTCGGACCTGCGCGGCAGGACCTGGCGCAGCGGATTGCCGCCGGCCAGTCCGGCCTCGAACCCCAGCGCGACGTTCTGCCGCACGGTCATGGTGTCGAACAGCTCCATGATCTGGAATGTCCGCCCGACCCCTCGCCGCGCCCGGGCCGCGGGGCTGCGTCGCGTCACGTCCGCGAGATCAAGCCGGAGGCCTCCCTTCGTGGGATGGACCAACCCGGAGATCGCGTTGAACGTCGTGGTCTTGCCCGCACCGTTGGGCCCGATGAGTCCGGTGATGGTCCCGGTACGGGCCACGAGATCGATGTTGTCGACCGCGACCAGGCCGCCGAACTGCACCCGGAGTCCCTCGACGGCCAGCGACAGCGGTGCTACCTGTGCCACTGTCGAGGCGGCTCGCGCTGGCGCCGCCCCAGACTGTCCGGCGCGAGCAGATCGATCGGGCCGGAAGACTCGGTCGATCGCCTTGCGCAGCCAGACCGGCGCGGCGCGCTTCGAGGCCGGCGTCAGCGCATAGAGGATCACGGTCACGCTCGTGAGGAGGGTGATGTAGTTTCCGACGTTGTTCAGGGTTATGTACGAGGGGACCAGCGTCAGCGCCGCCGCCGCCTGCAGGGCATACCAGGGTTCGGTGCCGGTCGTGACGACAATGAGGGTCAGGTACGTCAGGGACGTCAACGGCTGGTAGTTGTCCGCCGCCACGGTGAGCTGTGCCATGCCGGCCAGGGCACCCGATACCGCGGCGATGAAGGCCGACAGGCAGAAGACCAGGACCCGGGTCGTGTTCACCGAGACCCCGTGCGTGGCCAGCGCGACCGGCGAATCGGCCATCCCCCGCAGCAGCCGGCCGAGCCGGCCACGGTCCAGCGCGATGATCGCGAACGCGGTCAGCACGGTCAGCGCGAGGCACACGTAGTAGAAACCCCTGTCCGAGTCGAGGCCCCACAGGGCGGGGCGCGGCATCGTCAGCCCGAGGTTGAGCTCGCCGAACATGAAGCTCCTGGTGTAGAAGAGCTGCTGCACCGCGATGGCGAACCCGAGGGTGGCCAGGGCCAGGTAGATGCCACCGTTCCGCGTCGCCGGAATGGCCAGCAGGGCGCCGACGGGAACGGCCACCAGTCCGGCCACGGCGAGCGCGAGGCCCCACGGCCAGTGATGATCCACGGCCAGGTGCGAGTACGCGGCGGCTCCGATCGCGGTGAACGCGATGTGGCACAGCGATACCTGTCCTGAGGTACGAACCAGCAGTCCGAGCGACAGGAAGAGCATCACCATGGTGAGCGCGACCGTCCAGTCACCGATATGGAAACCCGCGAAGCTGGGCACCAGCACAAGGATGACGAGAATCACGACGCCGGCACCCACCTGCAGCGCGGGCGGTGTCATCCAGTTCGCCCGACGGTCGGGGGCGCTCGGGATGCGGGACTGAAGCCATCGCTTCGGGAACAGCAGCAGTGCCAGAAACAGCACGATGAACGGCAGGCTCGCCGGCACCTGCGCGAGAAAACCGCTGGTGAAGTACTTCGTGCCGAGGGAGCCCAGCAGCCCGATGGCCAGTCCGCCCAGGAAAGTGATCGGCAGGCTGGTGAACGATCCGATGGCCGCGGCGCCGAAGGCCTGAACGACCAGGAGCGTCAGCGTCGTCTGGTCCAGGGGCACGGACGAGGCCAGCAGAAGACCGGAGGTCATCGCGAAGACGATGCCGATGGCCCAGGCCCACTGCCGGGCCCGGTTGGGGTTGGTGCCGGCCAGATCGAGCAACTCCGCGTTGTCCACGACGGCGCGCATCGCGATCCCCAGCCGCGCGCGGCGGAAGAACACCGAAAGCACCACGGTGGCAGCCACCGCGACGACGAAGATGATGATTTTTTCGGCAGTGACCCGGGTGCCGAAGATCGTGACCACGTTCGTCGGCAGAAAAGAAGCAACCTTGCGGGACTGGGTCCCGTAGATGAGCTGGAATCCGGTCTGCACCAGCAGCAGGACACCGACCGTCGCTGTGACCCGCAGCGCGAGGCTCGCGCCGGCGAGGGCCTTGGCGAAACGGGCGAACGCCACCCCGCCGAGCGGGCCGAGAACGACCAGCACCAGAGCGGCGGCCAGCGACCACGGCACTCCGTGCTGGACGTGGAGGAAGTAAAAAGCGTACGCGGCGATGGTGGCGAGGGCTCCATGGGCGAAGTTGAACACGCCCGAGGTCTTGTACGTCAGAACCAGACCGGCGCCCGCGAGACCATAGACCGCGCCGGTCACCAGTCCGGCGATGATGAAGGGCAGCACTTCTATGACCCTTTCGTGCTCACGGCAGCGAATATCGCGGGTGGGGCGACCCGGTTCTCGCGGTCGCCCCACCCGGTCCGGCATCTGTCAGCTGGCTGGGAGCAGCTTCACGAACGGGGCCAGCTTCTGCTGGTCGATGCACTCGGACTTACCGCCGTTCGACGAGGCGAACGCGGCGTTCCTGATGGTGAAAGTGAAGTAGCAGTTGGACACGGCCAGATTCTGCTCCGCCCCCTGCGGGTAGCTCAGCGGCGGAAGAAGTCCATCGGCGGTGTAACCTTGGAGTCCGTGCAACGCTTGGGTCACCTGCGCGGAAGTGGGGTTGTCGCCGAGGTGGGCGGCCTGCGCGGCTCCCTTGAACACCTCGGCAATCGACCAGGCAGCCGAGGCGGCCGCCCCGGTCCCGGCGCCGGGGGCGAACTTCGCCATGCTCGCCTGGAAGGCCTTGATGCCCGGGATCGTGGTGTCGTACCACGGCGCGTAGCCGCTGATACCAATCATGCCTTCTGTGTTCTTGTCCTTGAGCCAGTCAGCCGGCTCGATCGCCTGGGCCGGGACGGCGACCCGGGCCTTCAGACCCTGCGCGACACACGAGTCCAGCACACGCAGAACGACGTCGGAACCCGCGCCGATGAGCATCGCCTGCACTCCGGCGTTCTTCAGCTGCAGACATGGTGCGGTGTAGTCGGCAGCGGACGAGGAGACCTTGACCGCCGTCGTGGTCTGCCCGAACCCGCCGGCCGCCGCCTGGATGATCGGCAGCGACTGGGCGCACCCCGCGGATTCCGCGCAGTAGGCGAAGCCGAAGTTCTTGACGCCGGCCCGGCTCGTCTCCTGGCTGACCGCGAAGACGCTGGCGAACGGGTTGAGACCCACGTTGAAAAACGAGGGGTTCCGGTAGTCGGCATTGCCGATGATACCGATCGCGGGGATCTTCTTTGCCTTGAGGTAGGCACTGAACGTATAGGCGGGCGGGAGGCCGACCAACGCGATGACGTGATCTTTCTCGACCAGCTCCCGGACGTTCCTGAGCCCGCTGGCCGGGTTGCCGGCGTCGTCCTTGACGATCAGGTCGATCTGGTGCCCGTTGATGCCGCCGCTGGCGTTGACCGACTTCGCCCACGCCTTTATCGCGTCGCAGTACGGGCCGGCAGACGAAGCGAGCGGACCGCTACACGTCAGGTCACTGCCCAGCTTCCAGGTCGACCCGCCCGCGCGGGTACCGCCGCTGCCGCTGGGCCCGCCGGAGCTCGATGAGCAGCTCGCCGCCACGACGGCGACGGCCAGCGCCACCACACCGGCCGATAACATCCGCAGGCGCATCCGGCTTGTTCTCCGCACCATGTCTCGGCGCATCTGGGTTGTCCTCTCAGAAGTTCTTCCCCGTGCGCCGATCGATGGGCGGCGAGGCAGGGGTTACATGGATCGCCGCGGCGGCCTGGGCCCCACGACGAGACGGGCCGGGGCCGGCTGCCGCCCCGGTCACGCACCGGACTTCGCGGGGACGGCGCGACCCACGGCCGTCACCGGGATGACGACCGTCATCGGCTCGCAGCCGTCGGCGGTCACGGTGACCGTGACGTCGCCGGCCTCGTGTCCGGCCCGGACGACCGCGAGCGCCCGTCCCCAGTAGGTCGAGTGCCGACCGGTCGAGAAGCCCTCCTCGGTGACGGGTCGGGCACTCCCGAACCCGAGTAGCGTGCCGGCACCGGTCACCTCGACCGTGACCGTGCGGTCGGCCAGGGGACGCACTGTTCCCGCGGCGTCCGTGAGCGCGATCGGGAGGTAGGCAAGGTCGGCGCCGTCGGCGTGCAGCTCGCTGCTTTCGGGCCGCACCTGTAGCCGCAGCTCCACGCCGGCACTGATAAGAGTGTCCCGCCCGAGTTCCTTGCCGGCCGCGTTATAGGCGACAGCGGTGAGGGTCCCGGGCCGGTACGAGACGGAGAACGTGGCCAGATAGTCCTTGTCCGGCCCCGCTGGCGCGCTCCCGACCAGGTCCCCGTTGAGCAGCAGGTCCACCCGGTCGGCATCGGCGTACACCTCGACCACCGCGGTCCGCCCCTCGTGGCCCTCCCAGCTCCAGCTGTGGATGGAGTTGGTGCTTCGCCAGGCGTTGGAGTACTGCTTCTCGCCGGAGTGGTTCACCGGCTGCACGGCGAGGTAGGGGGCCTTGCGCAGCTGCCAGGCGATCTCGTTGAGGTAGGACTGGGTCTGGCGATGCCCGGTGATGTCGATCACCGGCTCGCCCGCCAGCAGCGCCGGCCAGGGGCCGAACAGGGTCGGTCGCCGGCTGTACGGGAGCACCGCGATTTCGGCCTCTCCGATGTAGTCCCAGCCGGTCCAGGTGAAGTCACCGATGACGTGCGGCATGGTCTCGATCTCGCGCCAGATCGAGACCGTCTCCGTCGGCCCGGTCTCACTGCCGACGATCACCCGCTCGGGGTGAAGCTTCGCGTCTTTTCGATAGCGGCCGACCATGTAGTTGTACCCGGCGACGTCGAGGGCGGCGAAGGAGTCACGGGTGCGCCGATCGACCGCCGGCAGCCGGACGATGTGGCGAAGCGCCGGATGCAGGACCCCCATGAGGAGGTTGAGCACGGCGATGAGGTTCTTGTTCGGGGCGTCGCCACCCGTACGGTCGGCGACGGCCGGCTCGGATTTCTCGTTCTTCTTCTTGCGAAAGATCAGGTTGAGGAATCCGTTGATGCAGTTGGTCACGAGACGGGTCGGATCGAGCTCGCGAGTGCGTTCGGCCATCTCACGGTTGCGCTGGATGCCCCGCGCGGTCGCGGTCTCGGGGATCTCGTTGCCGATGGAGTAGAGAATCACCGACGGGTGGTTGAAATCCTTCGCGACGAGCGACTCGAGATCCCGCTCCCACCACTGCTCGAACTCCGCGGAGTAGTCGGCGCTGCTCTTTGGCCCCCACCACACGTCGGTGAGCTCGTCCATGACGAGTACGCCATACCGGTCGCAGGCGCGCAGGGTCGCCCGGGACACCGGGTTGTGCGCGCTGCGGATCGCGTTGAAGCCGCTTTCCCACAGGATGCGGACCCGGCGCTCCTCGGCCGCATCCAACGTGTGCGCACCGATGACGCCGTTGTCATGGTGGATGGCCGCCCCGCGCAGTTTCACCGGCTGGCCGTTGATGCGCAGGCCGCGGCGGGCGTCCACGGCCAGCGTGCGGATTCCGAAATCGGCGACGGCCTCGTCGACGACTTGGTCGCCGTCGGACAGGGCAACGCTCGCGGTGTAAAGCTGCGGGCTCTCCGGTGACCACAGCGCCGGCGCCGGCACCGCGACGCGCTGGCGCAACGTCTTCGTCTCGCCGGATTCGACCGACAGCCGCTCCTCGATCGGCCCGGTGCTGGCACTCGGGCCGCGCAGAGTGGTGGTGGCCGTCACCGTGCGGCCCTCGGTACCGTCGTTGACGATCTCGATCGCGACGTCGACAATCGCCTCGGCGCGCTCGATCGACGTCGTGCTGATCCGGAGACCGTCGGGGGTGATCCGCAGGCGGTCGCCGACGAGCAGATGCACCGGCCGGTAGATACCACTACCGGTATACCAGCGGCCGTTCGGCCCGCGGTCGTTGTGCGCGACGACTTCGACCAGGTTGTCGGCGCCGTAGCCAAGAAAATCATCCAACACGACCTGGAATATCGCGTAGCCGGACGGGCGGCCGCCGGCGAGGCGGCCGTTGACGAACACCTCCGAGCGCAGGTACACACCCTCGAACTCCAGGGTGATGCTGCGGCCACGCCACTCCTGCGCCGCTCGGAACGTCTTTGAATACCGGTAGACGCCTCCGGGAAAGTATCCGGTGTTATAACTGTTGACGGTCTTCGGGTCCCGCTGTTCGAACAACATGGCATCGTAAGGAACCGTCACCGGGCCGACCGACACCTCCGAGCCGTCACCGCGCTTTCTGCTGATGCGCCAGCCCTGGTTGAACGACTCGCGGATCATGCAGCCTCCTACACACGCGGCCCGCCGGCCGGGGCCGTACGGCGGATGGCCCCGGATCAGCCGGCGACCATGATCGAGAATCGGTTCGGCCGCCTGCGGTGGCGCCCCTCGGAGCCCGTGGCGACCCTCTTCCCGCGGACCAGCCAGGCGCCCGCCCCCCGGGTGCGCTTCGCTGTGATGCCGAACACCACCCGCAACGCGCCTCTGGCAGCTAATATCTCCCTTGCGGGAGAAAATACTAGCGAGTATCCCGGCGGTCAAGTCACGGCGATGGGCTGTTGGCAGGCCCGGCGCGTCCGGACCGCAGTCGTTGGACGTTGTGGGATCACCGCTGTAGACGGTCCCAGGGCCACAGGTTCACCTCCTGCTCGTCTGGCGCCCCCTCAGCTGCCGAGCGCGCAGGTCAACAGCAGCGGATCCCGAACTCCGGCGGCGGACCCGACGGACCGCAGCGGTGCCGGTCGCGCGAGCGCCCGGAGCCCCACAGAGCAGGCGGCCGGAACAGAGGAGACGATGTGCAGGGACCCGAGGCCATCGAAGCGCCCCGTGGGCCGGACCGGCCAGGCGAGTGGGGCCGGCCGGACGAGCTGAGCCCGGACAGGCCGCGGGTGTCCGGCGGTCCGGACGACGGTGTCTCCGGATCGGTCGTGCAGGTCCCGGGCACCCGGACGGGCCTGCTGCGGCGGGTGGCAGCCCTCCCGGACGGTCGGCGGATCACCTACTACCGCCTCCCGGCAGCTGGCCAGCTCCCGGCGGCCGGTCCGGATTCCCCGGCCGAGGCTCGCCGTGGTGTGGACGGCGCGTGATGGCCGAGCGCCGGTACGACCCGACCGCCGACGAGTGGGTGACGTTCGCGACCCACCGCCAGGATCGGCTGTACAAGCCACCAACCGACGGCTGTCCGTTGTGCCCGACCCGTCCCGGCGGCCGGCTGACCGAGGTGCCGCTCGCGGCCTACGAGGTGGTGACGTTCGACAACCGCTTCCCGTCGCTGTCACCCCACCCCCCGGTGCCCGAGGTGGCGGGGACCGAGTTGTACCCGGTGGCGCCGGCGTTCGGCCGCTGCGAGGTGGTGGTCTACTCCGACGACCACGACACGACCTTCGCCGACCTGCCGACCGACCGCGTGCGGATGCTTGTCGACGTCTGGGCCGACCGGGTCGCCGTTCTCGGCGCGACGCCCGGCGTCTCCTATGTCATGCCGTTCGAGAACAAGGGTGAGGTCATCGGGGTGACCCTGGCCCATCCGCATGGTCAGATCTACGCCTATCCGGAGGTACCGCCCCGACCCGCCCGCGAGCTGCGGGCCGCCATCGCCTACCGCGACCGCACCGGCCGGTGCGTGGAATGCGATGTCGTCGCGGCGGAGATGGCCGGTCCACGGTGTGTCCTGGCGGCCCCGACCGCGATCGCGTTCGTCCCGTTCTGGGCCCGGTTCCCCTACGAGGTGCATGTGGTCCCGCGCACCCACCGACCGGACCTGGGCTCGCTTCGCGAGGACGAGCGGGCCGACCTCGCCGACCTGCTGTCACGGCTGACCCGGGGCTACGACCTGCTGTTCGGTTTCTCACTGCCCTACGTGATGGCCATGCACGCCCGGCCGACCGACGACGAACGCGACTGGGACCCGATCTCCCACCTGCACATCGAGTTCGCACCACCGCACCGGTCCGCGACCAGACTCAAGTACCTGGCCGGCTCGGAGCTCGCCGGCGGCGCGTTCCTGGCCGACGTGGCACCCGAGCAGGCCGCCGCCGCCCTGCGGGCGGTGCTGACATGAACGACCGCGACGCCCTCGCGGCCCGGCTCGCCACCGAGTTCCGCGCGCGCCTGGGCCGCCCCCCGGCAGGGGTGTGGGCCGCCCCGGGCCGGGTCAACCTGATGGGTGAACACACCGACTACAACGACGGCCTGGTCCTCCCCTTCGCCCTCGACTCCGCCACGCTGGTCGCGGTGGCGCCGCGCGACGACGACCTGCTCACCTGCCTGTCCCTGGACCGCCCAGGCGGAGCCGCCCTACACACAGACGACCTGCGGCCCGGCGCCGTGACCGGCTGGCCCGCCTACGTCCTGGGCGCACTGTGGGCACTGGGCTGGCCACAGACCAGGCAGCCCGGCCTGGACATCGTCGTCACCTCACAGGTCCCACCCGGAGCCGGACTGTCCTCCTCGGCGGCACTCACCTGCGCCGTCACACTGGCCGCAGCCGAACTCACCGGCCTGGAACCCGACCGCACCACCCTGGCAGCCGCGGCCCGCCGAGCCGAAACGGACATGGTCGGCGCCCCCGTCGGCATCATGGACCAGATGGCCGCCATGCACGGCCAGACCGACCACGCACTACTACTCGACTGCCGATCACTGACCTTCGAACCCGTACCACTACCCGGCCAGGACACAGGCCTGGCCCTGCTGGTCGTCGACACCCGCATCAGCCACACCCACGCCCACGGCGCCTACGCCCGCCGGCGCACCACCTGCGAAGACGCCGCCCGCACCCTCGGCGTCCAGGCCCTGCGCGACACCACCCTCACCGCGGTGGAAACCACACTGGTCGGTGAGCAACAGCGCATCGCCCGGCATGTGGTCACCGAGATCGACCGCGTCCGGACGACGGTGACCGCGCTGCGCCACAACGACCTGACCGGCCTCGGCGAGACCTTCGCCGCATCACAGGCATCCATGCGCGACGACTTCCAGATCTCCTGCCCCGAGCTCGACCTCGCCGTCGACACCCTGCTCGACGCCGGCGCCCACGCCGCCCGCATGACCGGCGGCGGCTTCGGCGGCTGCACAATCGCCCTACTACCCGACGCAGCCGTCCCCACCGCAACCACCGCGGTGACAGCAGCCTTCAAGACCCACGGCCTCACCCCGCCACGAGCCTTCGAAACCCGCCCATCCCACGGCGCGACCCGCGTCTGCTGACCGCACGTTCACCTGCTCTGCGCCGTCACCCGCCGTGTGCGGCCAGCCAGGTACTGAAGGTCGACATCGTGTGGTCGAAGGGCACCGTGGCGGGATGGTTGAGGTGGCCGTGACGCACGTCCGGCTCCAGCTGACAGTCGACCTCGACCCGGTGGGAACGCAGCGCGTCGGCGAAGGCCTCCCCCGACGGGCGCAGCGGGTCGTGCTCGCCGGTGACTATCACCGTGGGTGGGAGGCCGTCGAGGTCCGCCGGTCGCGCGAACGCCTCAGCGACGCGGGCTAGGTTCGCCGCCCCGACGAAGTTGGCTGCCATCATCCGAACCGCGCGTTGCCCGACACGGCCCAGCAACCGGGTACGCAGACCCTGGCCGGCCGCGGGCGGCCCGGCCGGCAGCACGGGATGCAGCAGCGGGTAGGCCAACAGCAGCCCGGCCGGTGCCGCCAGCCCCTCGGTCGCGGCCCGTAGCGTGCTCATGACGGCGAGGTTGGCACCGGCGCTCGCCCCGCCCACGAAGATCCGCTCGGCCGCAAGCCCCAGCGACTCCGCTTCGGCCGCGAGCCGGTGCCAGGCGGCGAGGCAGTCGAGTACGGGGGTCGGGAACCGCACCGCCGCCGCGCCGCGCCACCGTCGCACCCGGCTCAGCGGCGGCACCCGTCGGTAGTCGACACTGAGCACGGTCACCCCCCCGCGCGCGAACGCCCGGGACACCGCGTCCCCTTCCGGCATGTCGATCGATCCGCCGGAGAAACCGCCACCGTGCATCCAGAGCAGCGCCGTCGTGCCCGCCGCCGCGGTCGGCCGGTACAGCCTCGTCCGAATCGACGCGTCACCGACCGGAACGTCGATGTCGCGGATCTCCACGTCGTGGTCGACCGTCCCGGTGTGACCACGACGGAAACGTCCTGCCATGCGCGACTCCTACTCGATGGATGTGGGCAGTGCGGCGCACCCGCCGGAGCCTAGACGAAATTTCTCGGGCGGGAAATATAGGCTAGGCTCCGCTGGCGAAGGCGGTGCCCATCCGCGCCGGCCGGCCAGGCCATCGGGCGCCGACGGGCAGGCGCATAAGGGCAACCGTGTCCAACGCCTCACCCAGGTCCGACACCCGGAGTCCCGTCATGACCAACCTGCTGTACAGGCTCGGCACGTGGAGCGCCCGAAATCGGCGTGCGATGCTCGCCGTCTGGGTCCTGTTGCTGGCCGTTCTGGGCGGGCTCGCCGGGGCCCTCTCCGGCCCCACAAGCAGCTCGCTCTTGATCCCGGGGACCGAGTCCCAGCAGGCCCTCGATCTGCTGGCCGGGAAGTTTCTCGGCACCGGCGGTGCCAGCGCACGCATCGTCGTCGCCGCCCCGCCGAGCCACAAGGTCACCGACACCGCCTATACCGCGGCGGCGAAGGCCTCGCTCGCGCAGATCGCGAAGGCCCCGAGGTCATCGGGGTCACGCCGTACGACAGGGCGACCGTGAGCCAGGACGGCCGGATCGCCTTCGTCGACGTCGCGTACGCGGTGTCAGCCGATCAGGTCAGCCAGGAGGCCAAGGACGCGCTTCAGGCGGCGGCGAAGCCGGCCACCGATGCCGGGCTCCAGGTCGAGTACTCGGGTGGCGTCGTCTCCACCACAACCAAGAACAGCAACACCGAGCTGTACGGGGTGATCATCGCCTTCGTGGTCCTCGCGATCGCCTTCGGTTCCCTCGTCTCGGCCGGGATGCCCCTGCTCATGGCGCTGTTCGGGGTGGGAGCGGGGCTGCTCGGAATCACGGCACTGTCCGGTGCGGTGTCGCTGAACAGCACGGCACCGACGCTGGCCCTGATGCTCGGCCTCGCCGCCGGCATCGACTACACCCTGTTCATCCTGTCCCGGCACCGCCAGCAGCTACACGACGGGATGGCGGTGCCGGAGTCGATCGCGCTGGCCACCGCGACGGCCGGCGGCGCGGTGGTGTTCGCCGGACTCACTGTGATCATCGCGCTGTGCGCCCTCGCAGTCGTGGGAGTCCCGTTCCTGACGGTGATGGGCCTGGCGGCGGCCGGCACCGTGGCCGTGACGGTGCTGCTGTCACTGACCCTGCTCCCGGCGGTGCTGTCGCTGCTCGGAACGCGCGTCACCCGGGGCCAGCTCGGCTTCCTGACCCGACGCCAGCAGCGCGCGGTGGGCCGGCCCACCGGGGGCGAACGCTGGGAGGCCGTGGTCACCGCGAAGCCATGGCTGACTGTCATCACGTGTGTCGTCGGCATCGGCGTCATCGCGCTGCCACTGCTGCAGCTGAGCCTCGGTCTCCCCGACAGCAGCAGCAAACCGACCTCCACCACCGAACGGCGTGCCTACGACCTGCTCACCGACGGGTTCGGGGCCGGTTTCAACGGCCCCCTCACCCTGGTCATCTACGCCCCCGGCCACACCGACGCCGCCACCCTCGCGGGGCAGGCCAGCAGCGATCTCCAGAAGGCCGCCAACGTCGCCTCGGTGTCCACCCCCGTCGCGAACAAGGACGGGGACGTCGTCATCCTGTCGGTGACACCCGACTCACGCCCCTCCTCCGCGCAGACCAGGGCGTTGGTCTCCACCATCCGGGACGCCGCGGCCCAGGCCCGGCAGCAGTCCGGCGTGAGCGCCTATGTGACCGGCTCGACGGCCGTCAACATCGACGTGTCCAGCAAGCTCACCTCGGCGCTGCCGGTGTTTCTGATCGTCATCGTCGGCCTGGCGCTGCTGCTGCTGGTCTTCCGATCGATCCTGGTACCGGTCAAGGCCGTGGTCGGGTTCCTGCTGTCCATCGGCGCCTCGTTCGGCAGCATCGTGTGGATCTTCGAACAGGGCCACCTGGGAAGCCTGTTCGACGTCCAGACGCCCGGCCCCATCGTCAGCTTCCTGCCGATCCTCATCGTCGGCATCCTCTTCGGCCTTGCCATGGACTACGAGGTCTTTCTCGTCTCCCGTATCCACGAGGACTACATCCGTGGTCACGATCCGGACCGGGCCGTGCGCCGCGGCATGGCCAACAGTGCCCGAGTCGTCACCGCGGCAGCGCTCATCATGTTCGGGGTGTTCGGCGGCTTCTCTTCGGTTCCGACACCGTGATCAGATCTCTGGGGTTCGCGTTGGCGTTCGGGGTGCTCGTCGACGCCTTCGTCGTACGGATTACACTCGTGCCGGCCGTCCTGACCCTGCTCGGGCACTCCGCCTGGGCCCTGCCCCACTGGCTGGACCGACGCCTGCCCAACCTCGACCTGGAAGGCACCGCCCTCACCCACGCCGCCCAACCGAGCGCAGGCGGACCGAGCACGGGCAGACCGGCCGTCGGCTGAACCCGCGGGTTCCCGACCAGTCCAGCCCGCAGCTGCTTGGCCCGTGCGGGTGACAGTCCCGCGCGGTCGGCTCGTCCGGCGTCGACGCGCCAGCGGTCGCGTCAGGTGCCCCCGATCCAGCGGGCCGGGTCGGCGATCACCGCGGCCAGTTCCGCGAAGGCCGCACCCGTCGCACCCGGCGCGGCGCGGAGTTCGGCGGCGACGATCCGGGGCGGGGACCAACGCGCCGAGAGCACCCGCCTCCGCAGCTGGTCCTCCAGGTCCGGCTGTAGCCAGGGGACGAGCTGCGCCAGATGGCCGCCGAGGACGACCGTGGGAATGTCGAAGACGTTGATCACGCTGGCCAGCGCGACTGCCAGCGCCCAGGATGCGGTGGAGATGGCCTGGCGGGCCGCGGGATCCCGCGCCTGCGCGCGTTGGCGCAGCCGTTCCGGTGGGGCGGTGACCGGCAGTCCGGCGGCAGCGAGCAGGGCGCGACGGCCGGCGTACTGCTCGAGACAGCCGGTGGAACCGCACCGGCAGGTCGGACCGGCGGGGTCCACACAGACGTGCCCGATCTCGCCGGCCCACCCGTGCCGGCCGCCCACGACGTCTCCGGCCCGCACCACGGCTCCGCCGATGCCGATCTCACCCGACACGTAGAGAAAGTCGGTCTGCGGTCCCGGTCGGCCCGGCGCCACCGCAGCGATCGTGCCGGCGGCCAGATCGGCTTCGTTTCCGATCGTCAACGGGAGACCGCGCAGGGACTGCGCGCCCAGCAAGGGCGCGGGACGGATATCGGTCCAGCCCAGGTTCGGCGCCCGTAGCAGCAGCCCCTCGTCGCGCGACACGATGCCGGGCAGGGCCAGACCGGCTCCGACGACCCGCACCCCGCCCGGCACCTCGGACAGCACACGGTTGCCGGCCGCTCCCAGGCGGCGCAACGTCGCCACCGGCTCGCTGGCCACGAAGTCGCCGGGCACGACCTGTTCCGCGAGCACGTCCCCCCGCAGGTTGACCAGTCGGGCGGCCAGAAAGGCGACATCGATCTGCAGGCCCAGCGCCGCGATCCGGGCGCCGGGGACGAGCGGGGTCGCGGGTCGGCCCCGACGGGCCGTCGCCGGGCGCGCGCTCTCGTCCACGACACCCCCGGCGATCAGTTCGTCGACCAGGCGGGACGCGGTGGCCCGGGTCATCGAGGTCGCCGCGGCGACATCAGCTCGCGACGGGGGCTCCTCGCGGGCATGAACGGTGCGGGCGACCAGGGCCAGGTTGCTCCTTCGTAGCGTCGCCTGGCGGGCGCCGCCCGGTGCCCCGCCAGGCGACGAAGGCCCGGTCAGCGCGAGGCGCGGCGCCACGGGACGGGCGGGCCCGGCATGCGGCGGCACGGTGGACACACGTTGACACTACCGACCAGCGTGATTATGTTTTATGAAAATACAAAATGGGGAAAACGAAGATCGGAGCATGGAATGCCGCGTCAGCCGAGCCGCGACGACAGGTTCTCCTTCGGGCTGTGGACGGTGGGCTGGACCGGGACCGACCCGTTCGGGCTCGCCACCCGAGCGGCCCTGGACCCATGGGAGTACGCCGACCGGCTCGCCGAGATCGGCGCCTGGGGCATCACCCTGCACGACAACGACGTCTTCCCCTTCGACGCCGATGACGCCACCGCGCGAGGCCGGTGCCGCCGGTTGAAGGACGCCACCGACGCGGCCGGTCTCGTCATCGAGATGGTCACCACCAACACGTTCACCCATCCGGTCTTCAAGGACGGCGGACTGACCTCGAACGACCGGGGCGTACGCCGGTTCGGTCTGCGCAAGGTGCTGCGGGCGGTCGACCTCGCCGCCGAGCTCGGCGCGACCACCTTCGTGATGTGGGGCGGCCGGGAGGGCAGCGAGTACGACGGGTCGAAGGACGTCTTCGCCGCGCTGGAGCGCTACCGGGAAGGCATCGACACCGTCGCCGGCCATATCAAGGCCCAAGGCTATGATCTGCGGATCGGGCTCGAGCCGAAGCCGAACGAGCCGCGCGGGGATATCTTCCTGCCCACCGTCGGGCATGCGCTGGCGCTGATCGCGCAGCTCGAGCACGGCGACATCGTCGGGCTCAACCCGGAGACCGGGCACGAGCAGATGGCCAATCTCAACTACACCCACGCCTTGGGGCAGGCCCTGTGGAGCGGAAAACTGTTCCATCTCGACCTGAACGGCCAACGGGGCCTGAAGTACGACCAGGACCTCGTCTTCGGACACGGTGACCTCGTCTCGGCGTTCTTCACCGTCGACCTGCTCGAGAACGGCTTCCCCGGCTACCCGGACGGCCCCCGCTACACCGGGCCGCGCCACTTCGACTACAAGCCATCCCGCACGGAGGGCATGGCCGGAGTCTGGGCATCGGCCCAGGCCTGCATGTCCAGTTACCTGCTGCTGGCCGAAAAGGCGGCCGCGTTTCGTGCCGACCCCCGCGTGCGGGCGGCACTGGCCTACGCCGGCGTGTTCGAGCTGGCCGAACCCACCCTCGACCCCGGGGAGACCGCTGCGGACCTGCTCGCCTCGGACGACCCGTTCGACCCCGACAAGGCCGCCGAACGGGACTTCGGGTTCGTCGCGCTCCAACAACTGGCCATCGAGCACCTCATCGGCTGAGCCGGCCACCGCCATGGCACTCGTCGCGGGTATCGACTCCTCCACCCAGTCATGCAAGGTCGTCATCCGGGACGCCGACACCGGCGCACTCGTACGCCGGGGATCCGCGCCACATCCCGGCGGAACCGAGATCGACCCCGAACACTGGTGGACGGCCCTGCGGACCGCACTCGAACGGGCCGGTGGCCTCGCTGACGTCGAGGCCGTCGCGGTCGCCGGCCAGCAGCACGCCATGATCGCCCTCGACGGCGACGGACACGTCATCCGACCGGCACTGCTCTGGAACGACACCCGATCGGCCCGGGCGGCCGACGATCTCGTCGCCGACCTCGGCGACGGCGACCGCGGCCAGGGAGCCCGCCGGTGGGCGACCGCGGTCGGCTCGGTGCCGGTCGCCTCGTTCACCGTCACCAAACTGCGCTGGCTCGCCGAACACGAACCGGCCGCGGCCGCCCGCATCGCGGCGGTCGCCCTGCCGCACGACTGGCTGACGTGGCGCCTGTCCGGCGCGGCGTCGTTGGCCACGCTGCGCACCGACCGCTCCGATGCCTCCGGCACCGGCTACTTCGACGCCGGGACCAACACCTACCGCCGCGACCTGCTTGCGCTCGCGCTGCGCCGGGACCCCACCGACGTCGACGGCATCGTTCTTCCGCGGGTCGCGGCGCCCGACGAGGCGATCGGGTCCGGTGACCCCACCGCCGGCTGGGGCCACATCGTCCTGGGCCCTGGCTGCGGCGACAACGCGGGCGCCGCACTGGGCCTGCACCTGCGACCGGGCGGGGCTCTTGTCTCACTCGGGACCTCCGGTGTCGTCGCGGTGGTCTCCCCCGTGGGCACCCACGACGCCACCGGGGCCGTCGCCGGCTTCGCCGACGCGACGGGACACCACCTCCCCCTCGCCTGCACCCTCAACGCCAGCCGCGTCCTCGACGCGACCCGCAGGCTCCTCGGCGTCGACCACAACGAGCTCAGCCGCCTGGCCCTGATCGCGCGACCAGGCGCGCAGGGCCTGGTCCTCGTGCCCTACCTGGACGGTGAACGGACCCCCAACCTGCCCACCGCGACCGGCTCGCTCCACGGCCTGACGCTCGCGTCCATGACACGTCCGAACCTGGCCCGCGCTGCGGTCGAGGGCGTGCTGTGCCTCATGGCCGGATGCCTGGCCGCGGTCCGCGTCCAGGGGCCGCCCATCGACCAGGTCACCCTCGTCGGCGGCGGTGCACGCTCCCCCGCGGTCCGCGCCCTCGCGCCAGCCCTGCTCGGTGTGCCCGTGGCGGCGCCGGCGCCCGGCGAGTACGTCGCCGACGGCGCCGCGCGACAGGCTGCGACCGTCCTGCTGGGCGGGGGTCGACCACCGGCCTGGCCCGAGCCGGACACGATCACCCACACCGCCGAACCCCGCCGCGCGGTCCTCGAGCAGTACCGCGCCGCAGCCGCCTCCTATGAGACCTGATCGCGGGCAACCCAGGACACGACGCCAGCCTCGGCCTGCCACAGGCGCGAGGCGCATGGCATCGCGAGGCGAAATCGTACACGGCCGACCCTGCGACGAAAGCCGGTAGACCTCCATGCGGAAAGCCTGGTCATGAAGCCCAGGCGCGCAGGACCGCCGAAGCGTCGGTGGCACCGGGATCGGGTGCGCGGGGCGGCGCCGAAGGTGTTCTGGAGAACCTGGGTGCCGGCGCCGCCTGCTCGACCCCACCGACGGTCACGATCGTCGACCGGGCGGCCAGGTGCGGATGACTACCCGCTTCGGCGAACGTCAGGACGGGGGTGACGCAGGCATCGGTACCGTCGAAGACCGCCGCCCACTCGTCGCGGGTCCGGCTGGCGAAGGCCCCGGCGAACCGGGCTCGGAGCACGGGCCAGCCGGCCCGGTCGTACTGACCCGGAAGGGTTTCGCCAACCAGGTCGAGGCCCGCCAGCAGCAGTGCGTAGAACTGCGGTTCGAGGGCCCCCACGGCGACATACCGGCTGTCGGAGCAGGTGTAGGTCGAGTAGAAGGGGGCGGCGCCGTCGAGGGTGTTCGCCTCCCGGTCGTCAGTCCAGAGGCCCGTTCCCCGCAAGGCCCACATCGGCTGCGCGAGGACGCTGGCACCGTCGACCATGGCCGCGTCGACCACCTGCCCGACCCCGGAGACCGATCGCTGCCACAACGCCGCGAGCACCCCGCACACCAGCAACATCGATCCGCCCCCGAAGTCGCCCACGAGGTTGAGCGGCGGCACCGGGGGCCGGTCCGCCGGGCCGATGGCGTGCAGCAGTCCCGTCAGGGAGAGGTAGTTGATGTCATGCCCCGCCCGGTCGGCGAGCGGCCCGGCCTGGCCCCACCCGGTCATGCGTCCGTACACCAGGCGTGGGTTACGGGCCAGGCAGATGGGCGGCCCAAGCCCGAGCCGCTCGGCGACACCGGGCCGGTAGCCCTCCAGCAGCACGTCCGCACGGTCTAGCAGGTCCAGCACGGTCGTGCGACCGGCCGGATCCTTGAGATCCACACGGATCCAACGCCGGTTACGCAGCGTTTGGTCCGTCGGCTGCCCCGTCCCCGGCCGTTCCACCCGCACGACGTCGGCACCGAGGTCGGCGAGCACCATGGCGGCGTGCGGCCCCGGCCCGATGCCCGCCAGCTCGACGACCCGCAGCCCGGCAAGCGGCCCCTGACCGGACCGCGCCGTCCCTCCACCTGGTGGGACACCTGCGGAGACGGTCGCCTGCTGCGGGGCTTCGGTCATGGTCACCCTTCTCTCGTGCTCTCGTGGTGCTACCCGCGGGGTTCAGCCGGACTCCGCGTCGAGCCGTCGGCCGGTGCGTCCGTCGCAGCGCCGTACAGCGCCGGCGCGACCCAGCGTCGGAGATACCTGCGTAGGTCATCGCCGGAACGAGGTCGCTCGGGTGGGGCCACGACCATGGACTGGATGATCCGCAGCAGGAACTCGACGAACTCGTCGAGCGCCACGTCGTCGTAGCCGAGAGCGGCCCAGTCGACGCGACCACCCAGGAGGATCCTCCGGCATCGCACGATGACCGTGGGCGTCAACATCCGCCGGCTGAACAGCTCCGCCCGTCCGCTGCCGAGCAGGAGCGTCAGAAAGACCTCGCTCGGCAGCCCCTCGATGACGAAGGCCACCGACTCGACCACCACGTCGGCCGGGTTGCCGGCCTGCTCGGCAACGGCACGCGTGCGCTCAACCCAGTCGTCGAGCACGAGGTCCGTGACGCCACCGAACAGGTCCTCGGTGCTGGTGAAGTAGCGGTAGATGGTCCTACGGGTGATGCCGAGCTCCAGGGCGACGCCGGACAGCGTGGTCCCGGCCGGCCCCTGCTGCTCGATGCACCGGATGGCCGCTGCGAGGATCCGCTGTCGCGCGTCGCTGTCGTCCCTGGGCGGCGAACCACCCCAGCCCCTACGCCCCAACGCCGGTTGACTTTCGCTGATCCATGGTCTAATCCTATCTCAAGATACACGAAGTGAGCATGTGTGTAATCAGGTGAGCTCGGACCCAACGTCCGACATCGCGACTCACCCTGGCGGCCCAGACCCACCCGGAGGCTCCATGGGCAGCAGCATCGAAGCGCGCATTGATCTTGTGGATGGTTTCTTCTGGGGGCGCAACCCGCATGAGGAGCTGACCTGGTTACGGGCGAACGCGCCGGTGTGGCGCGACCCGCGCACCGGGGTGTGGGGGGTGGCCACCTACGACCTGGTCAAGCACGTGGCCACCCATCCGCAGCTGTTCAGCAGTGCAGGCGGGATCCGGCCGGACCACGCGGCCATGCCCATGATGATCGACATGGACGATCCGGAGCACTGGCAGCGGCGCAAGGTGGTGAACAAGGGGTTCACGCCCAGGCGGGTGCGGGAGAAGGAAACGTCGATCCGCAACATCGTCGACACGATTCTCGACCGGGTGTGCGAGCGCGGCGAGTGCGACCTGGTCTGGGACATCGCGGCCTGGCTGCCGTTGATCGTCATCGCTAACGAGCTGGGCGTCGACCCGGCCGATCGCGAGCAGCTGCTGCGGTGGAGCGAGGCCATGATGGGGGCGCTCGGGCAGGCCGACGAGGAGGCGATGAAGATCGCTGCCGCGGCGGGCGGCGGGTACTACGCCTATGCTCAGCGGGTCATCAACGCCCGGCGTGAGCGCCCGACCGACGACCTGATGAGCATCCTGGTGCATGCCGAGGTCGACGGCGACCGCCTCGACGACGCCGGGATCATCAGCGAGTCCCTGCTGATCCTCAACGGCGGTGACGAGACGACGCGGCACGTCATCTCCGGCGGCGTCTACGAGCTGCTGCGCACGCCCGAGACCTGGGCGGCGCTGCGCCGCGACCGGGACCTGATCCCCTCGGCCATCGAGGAGATGCTGCGCTGGGTCAGCCCGATCAGGAACATGGCCCGGACCGCGACCACCGACGTCGAGCTCGCCGGTCAGCAGATCGCCGCCGGGGACAAGCTCCTGCTGCTCTACCCGTCGGCCAACCGGGACGAGACCGCGTTCGAGGACCCGTTCACGTTCGACATCCGGCGCAGCCCGAACGAACATGTGGCCTTCGGCTTCGGTCCCCATTACTGCCTCGGCACGAGCCTTGCCCGCCTCGAGCTGCGCTCGGTGCTCGATCGGCTCCTCGACCGCCTGCCCGATCTCACGCTGGTCGGCACCGAGGAGCCGAAGCACCGGGCCGCGAACTTCGTCAGTGGCTACGAGAGTGTGCCGGTGCGCTTCACCCCCACCCGGCCGATCGGGGCCCAGGAGGTCCGTCCATGACCGGACCCGGCACGGCGAGTGGCGCCGTCAGCATTCGCGAACCCGAGGTCGACCAGATTCCGAGAGGGGACTGCCATGGCGCAGGTGCTCGTCGAGCGTGACGGTGCGGTCATGCAGCTCACGTTGAACCGCCCCCGACGGCTCAACGCCATCACCAGCACGATGCTCGCCACCATCGTCGACGCGTGTACCGAGGCCGCCGCCGACGACGCCATCCGCTGCATCGTGATCACCGGGGCCGAGGGGAACTTCTCCGCGGGCGCCGACCTGCGGGCGATGGCGGGCGATCCCGACGACGAGGGCGCCGCCGACCTCGCCCAGCGGCGGATCACCGACTCGCGGTACGTCGAACGGGGCTTCCTGAAGATCGGCCGGCCACCCAAGCCGATCATCGCGGCGGTCGAGGGCGTGTGCATCGCCGGCGGAACCGAGATCCTGCTCGGCACCGACATTCGGGTGGCCGGCCGCAGCGCCCGCTTCGGCCTGTCCGAGGCCCGCTGGTCGCTGTATCCGAACATGGGCTCACCGGTCCGCCTGCCACGGCAGATCTCCTACACCAGAGCAGCCGAGATCCTGCTGACCGGCCGGCACCTCCACGCCGAGGAGGCCGAACGCATCGGGCTGATCGGGCGCGTCGTCGAGGACGGCGAGGCACTCGCCGCAGCGCGCGAGATCGCCGACCAGATCAGCGCGAACGGTCCCCTGGCCGTCGAGGCGATCCTGGCGACGATCCGGGAGTCGTCGGGTCTGACCGAAGACGAGGGCTTCGCCAGGGAGCTGGAGCGAAGCCGCGCGGTGTTCGCCTCCGAGGATGCCAAAGAGGGCCCGCGGGCGTTCGCCGAGAAGCGCACACCGACTTTTCAACGCCGATGACAGAGGCCATCACCATGACCGGCAAGCGGCACAGGTCCGGAGTTCCTCGGGTGCAGACAATCTGCCACAACATCACGGGGCGATGCTTATGTCCATGTTGACCACCTCGTCGAAGCCGGTGTCCGAGCTTTTTCCGCGGGTATCCGCACTGGTGAGAGCACGTCGCACGGAATTCGCCGAGTCGACGATGAAGATTCCCATGCGGAACTATCGCGACCCCGAGGTTCTCCAGGCCGAGCTGCAGCACGTCCTCGGTGCCAGCCCGCTCGTACTCGCCCCGAGCGCCGCCATACGTGGCGAAGGCGCCTATCTCACCCGGCAGCTACCCGACGGGCGGTCGGTCATCATCTCCCACGGCAAGGACGGCACCGTCCGCGTCCTGGTGAACACCTGTCGATACCGCGGAGCCCGCGTGGCCGAGGGCTCGGGCTGCACCCGCCGGTTCACCTGCGCCTACCACGGCTGGAGCTACGACACCGCGGGCGCGCTCGTCGGTCAGCCCGGCCGGCCGGGTTTCGACGACGTCCAGACAGCCGATCTCAGCCTGGCCGAGCTGCCCAGCGCGGAGAGCTTCGGCTTCGTCTGGCTGGTGCCAGCCGGTTCGCCGGGAGTCACGGCGCATCTGGGTGGTTTCGCGGAGCCGCTCGCGAGCTACGACTACGCCTCCTTCCAGGCCAACCCGCCGATGGAGGTGGAGCTGGCGGCCAACTGGAAGTGTCTGCTCGAGGCCTTCTTCGAGACGTACCATTTCCCGTTCGTGCACGGAAACTCGATGGTGGGGCAGGGTTCGATCGGCAACATCGTGTCGTTCGACGCCTTCAGCGCCCATTCCGGCTGACACGCGCGTGCGCTGCCGGGCGGGCCGAAGGAAACTCAATGCAGATCAATGTCGAAACGGGTGGCGCTCGCTCGCGGCCCGCAATGGCGAGGAGATATGAATGAGTGACCGGTTGAAGGGCAGGGTCGCCCTGGTGACGGGGGCCGGTAACGGGGTGGGAAAGGCCTGTGCGCTCGCGCTGGCGGCCGAGGGTGCCTCGGTGGTCGTGAACGATCTGGGGACCAGCGAGTTCGCCCAGGGTGAGAGCACGTCCGCCGCGGACGCGACGGCGCAGGAGATCCGGTCCGCGGGTGGCCGGGCGGAGCCCAGCTACGACTCGGTGGCGAGCTCGGTCGGGGTGGCGAACGCGGTGAGTATCGCCGAGCAGGCGTTCGGCCCGGTCGACATCGTCGTCGGCTGCGCGGGGGCGATCCTGCCCGGTGATCTTCACGCGTCGGACGAGTCCTACCACAGGTTCATCGACCTGTTCCTGTCCCAGAAGTTCTGGCTGGCGCGGGCAACCGTTCCGGGCATGGCCGAGCGTGGATGGGGGCGGTTCATCGCCGCCACGTCCGAGGGCGCGCGAGGCACCGTCGGCAACCCGATCTTCGCGGCGGCGATGGGCGGTGTGGTCTCCCTGGTCAAGGGGATCGCGAACGACTACCGGGGCGCCGGCGTCACCGCCAACTGCCTGGCACCCGGCGCGACCACGCGACTGTCCCAGGTGATCGTCCCCCAGCTGGAGCAGGCGCATCGGGAGGGAAAGATCAGCGATGAGGTGTTCGAGGGTGCCAAGGCGGGCCCGGGTCCGGTGACACATGTGCCACCGATCGTGACGTGGCTGTGCACGGATGCCGCCGCGAACGTCACCGGCCGGGTGTTCAACGCCCGGGGCGGCAAGATCAGCGTGTGGTCGGACTACGAGGAGATCCGCGCGATCTACCGCGGCGACGCCCGGACGTCCCCGCCGTGGTCTCTGGAGGAGCTCGACCAGTTCGTCCCCGGCCACCTGCTCGGTTGACGGTTTCCGGGAGCCGCGGGCGGTGGCCGGTTCGCGGCTCCCGACCCGCATGACCTGCACCTTCGGGTGCGTTGATGTCGTCGCCGCCGGGAGGATGCCGCGCCATGACAGACCTGTACCGTCCCATGTTTCTGCCTGATCTCCTGATCAGGGCCCTGGAGAGAAACGGCCGCCGACCGGCGGTGTACATCGGTGGGGAGATGCTGTCCTCCCACCAGATGCGCGATGAGATCAGCCGCTACGTGCAGGCATTCCGGTCCCGGGGGATGGTGCGGGGCACCGGTGTGGCGACGCTGTCGAAGAACCGCGTCGAGGTGCTGTTCTCGATGGGTGCGGTGATGGTGTCCGGGTGCCGTAACACCGCACTGCATCCCCTCGGCTCGCTTGCCGACCATGCCTATGTTCTCGCCGATGCCGGTATCGAGGCGTTGCTGTTCGACCCGTCCTTCACCGAGCATGTGCGCGCGCTTGGCGAGCGCCTGCCCGATCTGCGGTTGCTCTCCTACGGCGAGGCGGCCGTCGGTGAGGACCTGCTGAGCCTCGCGGCGGCGTTCGAACCGGAGCCACTCGTGGCACCGGAGGTGGACGCCGAGGACATCTCGGCGCTGGCCTACACCGGTGGCACCACCGGTCGGCCCAAGGGCGTGATGGCCACCTACCGCAGCAGCGCCGCGATGGCGCAGATCATGATGACGGAGTGGCAGTGGCCCGACGAGGTCCGCCATCTGGTGTGCACCCCGCTGAGTCACGCCGGTTCGTCGATCTTCGTGCCGTTGCAGCTGCAGGGCGCGGCGATGTTCGTGCTGCCGACGTTCGAGGCAGGTGTCGTGCTCGAGGCGATCGAGCGCCACCGCATCACGACCGCGATGTTCGTCCCCTCGATGATCTACGCACTGCTCGATCATCCGCGGTTCGCCGAGACGGACCTGTCAAGCCTGGAGTCGATCTACTACGGGGGGTCGGCGATGTCGCCCTCCCGGCTGCGGGAGGCGATCGAGAAGTTCGGCCCGATCTTCGTCCAGTTCTTCGGGCAGACGGAATGTCCGATGACCGTCTCCGTGCTGCGTAAGGAGGAGCATCTCAGCGACGATCTGGCGAGGCTGGCCTCCTGCGGCCGGTCCGTCCCCTGGGCGCGGGTCGCGCTGCTCGACGACGACGGCCACGAGGTGGCCCGAGGCGAGCCCGGTGAGCTGTGCGTGCGCGGTCCGCTGGTGATGCGGGGCTACTGGAACAAGCCGGACGAGACAGCGCAGGCGCTCGAGGGCGGGTGGCTGCACACCGGGGACGTGTGCCGCGAGGACGAGCAGGGTTTTTTGACCATCGTCGACCGCAAGAAGGACATGATCGTCTCGGGTGGGTTCAACCTGTTCCCGCGCGAGATCGAGGATGTGATCTCCCGGCACCCCGCGGTGGCCGCGGTGGCCGTCGTCGGCGTCCCGGACGACAAGTGGGGCGAGGCGGTGAAGGCCGTCGTGGTGCCCCGGCCGGGGCAGACTGTGGATACCGCGGAGCTCATCGCGCTGGTGAAGCAGCACAAGGGCTCGCACCACGCGCCCAAGTCGATCGACCTCGTCGAGGCGATTCCGGTCAGCCCGTTGGGCAAGCCGGACAAGAAGGCGCTGCGCGCACAGTACTGGGCCGGTGCCGACCGGCTTGTCCACTGAGAACGACCACCGCTGAGGCCAACCGCGTCCCGCCGGCGCCCGCGCGCTCGGTGAAGGAGGAAGTATGACCATCACGAAGGACACCCTGTACATCGGCGGCGCGTGGGTGCACCCGCACAGTTCCCGCACGATCGACGTCATCTCCCCGCACACCGAGAACCTGCTCGCAACAGTGCCGGCGGCCGACAGCGGCGACGTCGACCGCGCCGTCGCCGCCGCCCGCCGGGCCTTCGACGAGGGCCCGTGGCCGCATACGTCGCCCAAGGACCGCGCCGAGGTGCTCCGCGCCGTCAGCGCGGCCATCAAGGCGCGGGCGCAGGAGATCGCCGACACGACGACCGCCGAGATGGGGGCGCCGCGCAGCTTCGCCCTGGCGGGCAACACCTACGCGTCCGCGCTCGTGCTGGACGGGTTCGCCACCCTGACCGACGGCTTCGCCTTCGAGGAGGGACGGCCGGGCTTCGGCGGACGGACCTGCCGGGTCGTGAAGCAGCCGGTCGGGGTGGCCGCCGCCATCGCGCCGTGGAACGTGCCGCTGTTCATCATCGCGATGAAGCTCGGTGCCGCTCTGGCCGCCGGCGCCACCCTGGTCATCAAGTCGGCGCCCGAGGCGCCGCTCACCGGCTATCTGTTGGCCGAGATCCTCGACTCGGTCGGGCTGCCCCCCGGCGTCGTCAGCGTGATCGCCGCCGACCGGGAGGCGAGCGAGGCGCTGGTCCGCCACCCTGGAGTCGACAAGGTGTCGTTCACAGGCAGCACCGCCGTGGGCCGCCGGATCGGGGCGATCTGCGGCGAGCAGCTCAAGCGGTGCACGCTCGAACTCGGCGGCAAGTCGGCGTCGATCCTGCTCGACGACGCCGACTTGGCCACGGCCATCCCCGGTCTGCTGCCGGCGGCGTTCATGAACAGCGGCCAGGCCTGCGTCGCGCAGACCCGGGTGCTCGTGCCCCGCCACCGCCATGACGAGATGGTGGCGGCGCTCGACGCGGCGATCGGCGCGCTCAGGGTCGGCGATCCCGCGGATCCGGAGACGTTCGTCGGACCGCTCGTGGCCGAACGTCAGCGAACCCGGGTCGAGGGGCTCATCGAGGCCGGTGTCGGCGAGGGCGCCCGGCTGGTCCGCGGCGGTGGCCGACCCGCTGACCTCGACCGGGGCTGGTATGTCGAGCCGACCCTGTTCGCCGACGTCGACAACCAGATGCGGATCGCCCGCGAGGAGGTCTTCGGCCCGGTGTTGGCCGTGCTCCCCTACGACGGTGAGGACGAGGCCGTCCGCATCGCCAACGACTCGGACTACGGGCTTTCCGGCTCGGTCTGGACCGGCGACGTGAAGCACGGCATCGCCCTGGGCCGGCGCATCCGGACCGGGTCCTTCGCGATCAACTCCGGGGCGGTGCTCGACCTGTTGAACCCGTTCGGCGGTTTCAAGCAGTCGGGGCTCGGCCGTGAGCTCGGCCGCGAGGGCCTTGAGGCGTTCCTCGAGACCCAGACCATCATTCCGCCGATGGGCTGAGCGGAACCCGGTGGGCTAAGCCAATGATTTCGCGGGGCCTTTTTCGTCTCGCCGTCGATGGTCGAGGAGTTCTGTGACCAGGTTTGTCGAGAGCACCATCACGTTCCCGTACAAGCGATCGCTGGGGCCCGTGACGGGTGCGTTCATGACCGCGCTCGCGGACAAGCGCATTCTGGGCGTCCGCAACGGTACGGATGTGCTGGTGCCGCCGATGGAGTGGGATCCCGCCACCGGCGCCGAGCTGGCCGCGGATCTGGTGGAGGTCGGGCCGGCGGGCACCGTCGAGTCGTGGACCTGGGTACCGGAGCCGACCGAGCAGCATCCGCTCGACCGGCCGTTCGCGTTCGCGTTCATCCGCCTTGACGGCGCCGCCAACCCGCTGCTGCATGCGCTGGACGCCGGATCGCCCGCAGCGGTGTCCGCGGGGATGCGCGTGGCGCCGCGCTGGCGGGAGGAGCGCATCGGCCACATCACCGACATCGCGTGCTTCGTGCCCGGTGTGCGGTCCGAGGTCGACGGCACCGATGTCGGCGGGCCGGGGCAGCCGGTCGAGCTGATGGACTACACGGCCGCGATCACCTACAGCACGCCGGTGCTGGCGATGGCCGACCACGCCCTGGCGGCGACCCGGGAGCACCGGTTGATCGGCCTGCGCTGCCCGACCTGCGACCGGGTGTACGTGGGAGGTGACCGGCCGTACTGCCCGGTCGACGCCCTCGAGCTCGGTGCGGACGCGGAGGTCGAGCTGCCGAACGCGGGAACCATCACCAACTTCATCGTGGTCGAACCGGTGCAGTATCCGGGGCAGACCGTCACCGAGCAGTTCGCGCGGGTGTTCGTCCTGCTCGACGGCACCGATGTGGTGCTCACCTACCAGCCCGTGATCGATCTGCCAGTCGGCGACATCCACGTGGGCGTCCGGGTCTCGGCCGTGTGGGCGCCCAGGGACACACCGGTCGACACGTTCAGTGGCATCGGCCGTCCGATGGGCAGCCTGCTCGGGTGGACCCCGAGTGGTGAGTCGGACGTCCACGACCCCGACCTCGTGAATCGGATCTACTGATGACCACAGGGCTGACGACCACAACGGCGAGGACGAGCACGGACATCGCCGTCATCGGATGGGCGCAGGCCGCGATCTCGCGGCGGACCGACCAGACCGAGACCCAGATGCTCATGACCTCCATCACCGACGCGTTGACGCCGTTGGGCCTGACCCGGTCCGATGTCGACTTCACCTGCCTGGGGTCGTGCGACTACATCACCGGGCAGGCGTTCTCGTTCGTCGCGAACCTCGACGCGATCGGCGCCTGGCCGCCCAAGCGCGACTCGCACGTCGAGATGGACGGCGCCTGGGCGCTCTACGAGGCGTGGCTGCGCCTGCACGAGGGTGACATCGAGATCGCGGTCGTGACCGGCTCGGGTCGCACGTCCACCGGCGACCCGTCGCTGATCTACCCGATGGAGATGGATCCCTACGTCCTGGCGCCGCTGGGGGCCGACCTGGTCACCTTCGCCGCGTTGCAGGCCCGGGCGGTGATCTCCGCGGGTCTGGCTGACGAGAAGGCCATGGCCGAGGTGGCGGTGCGCAGCCGGGGCAAGGGCAGCGTCGAGGAGCTGCTGGCCGGCGAGTACGTCCGCGAGCCGTTGCGCCGCCATGACCTGCCGCCCATCACCGACGGTGCGGTGGCCATGGTGCTGGCGACCGGGGAGCGGGCCCGCCAGCTCGTCGAGCGTCCCGCCTACATCACCGGTTTCGACCACCGGACCGAATGCCACAACCCGGCGTTTCGCCGCCTCGACGACTCTCCGTCCACCCGGATCGCGGCCCGGGAGGCCGGGCTCGGTACGGGTGCCCCGATCGAGGTCGCCGAACTGCAGGCCTCGTTCACGCACGAGGAGCTGCTGCTGCGCCACGTGCTGGAGCTGGGCGACGAGGTGGCGGTCAACCCGTCGGGCGGCGCCCTGCGGGCCAACCCGATCATGGCCACGGGGCTCGCCCGCATCGGCTATGCGGCCGACCACGTCTTCGCCGGCGGTACCCGGGCGCTGGCTCACGCGACGAGCGGGCCGTGTCTGCAACAAAACCTGATCTGTGTGCTGGAGGGCCGGTCATGATTCCCTGCGCGGTGGTCGGCGTCGGCCAGACCCATCACAGGTCGAAGCGGCGCGACGTGTCGTTCGGCGGCCTGGTGCGCGAGGCGGTGTTCCGCGCCCTCGACGACGCCCGGATGACGATGGCCGACATCGACGCGGTCGTCCTCGGCAAGGCGCCGGACCTGTTCGAGGGGGTGATGAAGCCGGAGCTGTACCTGTCCGACGCGCTCGGCGCGGTGGGCAAGCCGATGTTCCGGGTGCACACCGCCGGCTCCGTGGGCGGCACGACCGGACTGGTCGCGGCCTCACACGTGCGGGCCGGCAAGCACCGCACCGTGCTCGCGGTGGCCTTCGAGAAGCAGTCCGAGGGCAACGCCCAGTTCGCCCTGGGCAGTGGGCGGGGTGCGTCGCTGGGGGCCGGCGGCTCCTTCGCCCCCTTCGTCCGCGCGTACATCCACCGCAGCGGGGCGCCCGAGCACATCGGCTGGACGGTGGCGGTCAAGGACCGGCTCAACGCGCTGAAGAACCCCTACGCGCACCTGAAGATCGCCGACATCTCGATCGACAAGGTCCGCGACTCGCCGATGATGTGGGACCCGATCCGCTACCTGGAGTCCTGCCCGTCCTCCGACGGGGCCTGCGCGGTCGTCATCACCGACGAGGAGGGTGGCCGGGCCGCCGCGGCCGACGGCCGCCCGCCGGCGTGGATCCTCGGCATGTCCTCGCGCAGCGAGGCCGGTGGCTTCCCCGGGCGTGACCCGGTGCGCCCGCAGGCCTGCCTGCAGTGCGCGCAGGACGTGTACCAGGAGGCCGGCATCACGAATCCGCGCGAGCAGATCGACACCGCCGAGCTCTACGTCCCGTTCTCCTGGCACGAGCCGCTGTGGCTGGAGGCCCACCACCTCGCCGACGAGGGAGCGGGCTGGCAGCTGGTCGACAAGGGCCAGACCGAGCTCGGCGGGTCGTTCCCGATCAACCCCTCCGGCGGGGTGCTTTCGACCAACCCGATCGGCGCCTCGGGCCTGCTGCGGTTCGCCGAGGCGGCCAACCAGGTGCGAGGCGCTGCCGGTGAGCATCAGGTCGACGGCGCCAGGGTCGCGCTGGGAATGGCCTACGGCGCGCAGAGCCAGTACTTCTCCATGTGGATCGTCGCCAACAACCTCCAGCCCTTCGGCTAGGAAGGTTGCCAGCCCCGAAAGGTGCAGCCATGAATGCCAGCGCGATTCCGGCTCCGATCCTGGAACTCACCCCGCGGGTGCACGCCGCCGTTCTCGCCGGAGTGGGGGATCGCGCCCCGACGACGATGCGCATCCCGAACGCGAACTACACCGATCCGCAGATCGCGGCGGCGGAGCTGCGCACGACGTTCTCCGCGCCGCTGCTGGTGACGCCGAGCGGGGCAGTCCGCGAACCGGGCAGCTTTCTCACGCTCGACCTGATGGGCACGCCGGTGATCGTCTCCCGAGGTGGCGACGGGCGGGTCCGCGTGCTGGTCAACGCCTGCCGACACCGGGGCGCGACGGTTGCCGAGGGATCGGGCTGTACCCGCCGCTTCACCTGCCCCTACCACGGCTGGTCCTATGACAGCGACGGCTCCCTCGTCGGGATACCCGACCGGCGCAAGGGGTTCGACAACCTCGACCCCGCCGCCCGCGGGCTCGTCGAACTCCCGAGCGAGGAACGCAACGGTTTCGTCTGGGCCGTCCGTGATCCGCACGGGGTGATCCACGTGCACCGGCAGCTCGGACCGCTGGATGCCGAGCTCGCGCGCTGGGACTACGAGCACCACGACGTCGTAGCGACGATGGAGATGAAGGTCGAGGCGAACTGGAAATGCGCCCTGGAGGCGTTCCAGGAGACGTACCACTTCCCGTATGTCCATGCCCAGTCACTCGTCGGCCATGGCACCGTCGCCAACATCGTGACGTTCGACCAGTTCGGCCGCCATCACCGGCTGGGAGTGCCGCTGAAGATGCTCGGTGCGGAACCGGAACCGCTTCCCGGTGAGAATCTGACCTGCATCTACTACATCCACCCGTGCTCGGTGATCGCCACGTCGCCGCTCGGCGGCGAGCTGCTGCAGTTCTATCCCGGACCGAGCCCGGCGAGCAGCACCATCCGCCACACCGTCCTGTCCCGGTTCCCGCTGGCCGACGACGAGGTGGCTGCCTTCTTCAAGGATTACACCCCGCAGATTCAGGCCGTCGTCCGGGACGAGGACGCGGTCGTCCTGGAACGCTCCGGGAAGGGCATCGTCGCGGGCTACTCCGATGTCGTGCTCGGCCGCAACGAGATCGGCTGTCAGGCCGCGCACCGCCAGATCCTCGCCGACCTCGCCGACGCCCACCCGTCGGAAAAGGAGACGGCGGCCCAGCGCACCCTCACCTCCACTACGAGCGGCTGAGCGTCGTGGTGCCCGTCGCCGGCTGTCGGGAGCCGGCGGACACCGTGCGTCATGACCACCAGGGGGCTTATGAGCGACGCCGGAGATCTGACGGTCAACTTCGCGGACATTTTCGAGTTCGTCGCCGACGCCGTGCCCGAGCAGCTCTTCCTCGTGGCCGGGGACGTGCGGCTGACCTACGCCGAGCTGGACGCGCGGGCCGACCGGGCCGCGCGTCTGCTGCGCGGGGCCGGGGCCGGGCCGGGCGACCACGTCGGCCTGTACGCGATGAACCGGGCGGAATGGGTCGAGGCCATGATCGCCTGCCTGAAGCTGCGGGCGGTCCCGGTCAACGTCAACTTCCGCTACGTCGCCGCGGAGCTGCGTCACCTGCTCGACGACGCCGACCTGGTCAGCGTCGTCGTCGAACGGCGTTACCTGCCCACCCTGACCGACGTGCTGCCGGACGTCTCCAGCGTGCGCTCCGTCGTGCTCGAGGACGGGGCTCCCGCGGGTGAGGGGGGTGAGGGAGGCGGGGCCACCGCCACCGGGACCGGCCTGGCCGGGTACACGCTGCTCGCGTACGAGCGGGAGCCCGCCGACACCGCACCGGTGCGCATCCCGCGCTCGGGGGACGACCAGTTCATCATCTACACCGGCGGCACGACCGGGATGCCCGAGGGCGTGATCTGGCGCGGCGAGGACATGTTCTTCGCCGGCTGTCGCCGCCCACTGCCGGACGGGTCGATCCCGGAGCCGCTCGAGGAGTTCCTGACCCGGCACGTGGCCGCGCCGCCCACCCGCAGCTTCGTGCTCGGGCCGCTGATGCACGGCACCGCCGCGATGGCCATCCTCACCGCCTTCACGGCCGCGGGCACGGTGGTGCTGTGGACCGGCCGCCGCTTCGACGCCACCCTGATCCTGACGATCGCCGCCGCCGAGCAGGTCAACCCCATCGCCATGGTCGGCGACGCGATGGCGGCCCCGGTCCTGGACGCCTACGATCGCGGCCACGACTGCTACGACCTGTCCGCGCTGACCGTACTGGTCAACAGCGGCACCCCGTTGTCGGAGCCGACGCGCGACCGGATCGGTGAGCTGCTGCCCGGTGTGCGGATCTTCAACGTCTTCGGTGGTTCGGAGACGGCCCACACCGGCACCGAGACCGGCGGGTCCCGTCGGTCGCGCACGTTCCGCCTCGCCGAGGACGCCGCGGTTCTCGACGACACCGACCTGCGTCCGGTCGTCCCCGGGTCCGGCGCCATCGGGCGCATCGCCCGGCGCGGCCGGATCCCACTCGGCTACTACAACGACCCGGTCAAGACGGCGGCCACGTTCCGCACCGACGCCGACGGCGTGCGTTGGGTCCTGCCGGGCGACCTGGCCACCATCGCGGCGGACGGCACGGCCGTGCTGCTGGGCCGGGCGAACTCGGTCGTCAACACCGGCGGGGAGAAGGTCTTCCCCGAGGAGGTCGAGAACGCGCTCACCGACCACAGCGCCGTCGCGGACGCCGTGGTCGTCGGGGCACCCGACCCGCGCTACGGTGAGCGGGTCGTCGCCCTCGTGGCCGGCTACAAGGTGCCGAGGGAGATCCACATCGTCGACACGCTCACCCGGACCCCGACCGGCAAGGTCGACCTGCGCTGGGCCAAGCAGTCCGCGCAGCAGCTGTCCGCCGAGCCGGCCGAGTAGCGACGAGACCGCGGAGAAGCGCCATGGACGAAGACGCCGTGGCCGAAGCTGGTTCCGTAGGTTCGGGGTCGGGCGGCCCTGTCTGCTGGCTCGCCGGTGAAGAGGCAGACACGTCGTTCACTGGGCTCCCACGTGACCTGCGAGAATGAGCTCATCGGAGAGGGTGACCGGTGGTGGGGTAATGGTTCGACTCCCCCCTCGGACACAGACACTACGCACACCGATGATCTCGGTGCGGCCTCGGCCGTGATCATCTCGGTTTCATGATCATAGGTCAGCTTCAGGCCAAGCTCACGGTAGATCTCCGCCTTGTCCGCCGGGTCGGCCTCGCGTAGGACCTTCAGCAGCCCGCCAAGTCCGTCGATCAGGCTCTTGATCTGGGGGCGGGTGAGTCGTGGTCGGGCTGGGGTGCGGCGGCCTTGGCGTTCGAGGGCGGCTATGGCAGCGGCCCGTTCGGCTTGGACCTCGGCGATCCAGCCCGTGACGATGACCGGGTCGGCCCCGGCTTCGAGCGCCGCCCGGTGGCGGGTGAGCTTCCGGTCGCAGGCGGCGACCGCCTGGCGCAACGGGTCCGCGGCGGGGGTGTCGTCGGGCTGGGCCTGTTCCAGTGCGGCGAGGGTGGCCTCGACCCGGTCGGGGTCGAAAGCGGAGGCGAGCCAGTCGTCGAGTGCGGGGACCACGCTGTCCTCGCGGACGTAGACGGTCAGGGGATGGTCGATGTGGTTGGCCAGGGCGTACTCCTGCGGGTACCGGCAGCGGTAGTGGGCATGGCCGTGGTTCCAGTTGCCCTGCATCCGCCGGCCGCACTGTTCGTGGAACAGCAGGCTGCGCAGCGCGTAGGGATGGCGGGTGTCGGGACTGCCGATGCGCTCGGCTGCCGGGCCACGGTGCTTGATCCGCTGCTGGGCGGAGAGGAACGTCGCTTCGCTGATGATCGCCGGATGGGCGGGACGGTCGGACCAGACCCACTGGTCCCGCTGGTTCCAGGCAAGCTTGGTCTCGTGGCCGAGGGCGACGTCGTCGACGTCGAGCAGGACTTCTTCCTTGCGCTGCTTGTTCCACACCTGCCGGCCGGTGTACCGCGGGTTGTCCAGGATCGCGCGCACAGCGCTCTTGGACCATCCGATGCCTTCGCGGTGGGAGTTCCGCGGCCGGTCGTGGCCGGAGGGTGAGAGGATGCCCTCGCCGGTCAGTGTCTGGGCGATCAGGAAGATTCCCATACCGTTGAGATACAACCGGAAGATCCGTTCGACGACGGGTGCCGTGACCGGGTCCTTCTCCAGAACGTGCAGACGCTTCCCGTCGGCGGCCTTGGCCGGGTTGGGGTGGGGCCCGGCATCGGCGAGCCGGTAGCCATAGGGTGGCCGGCCGCCGAGGAAGCGGCCTTCGACTTTGGCCTGGGACTTCATCGCCGACCGGACCCGAACCTTGATCCGGTTCCGTTCGGCCTTCGACATGCCCCCGAACACGGACATGATCATGTCGTGGGCTTCGGAGGTCGGGTCGATACATCCGCCGACTTCCGGCACCCACAGGTCGACCTTGTAATGGTCGAGGACGGGCATGGTCAGGCCGAACTGATTGCCGTAAAACGCCCGATGGGGCTCACCAATCACCACCGCTTCGAAACCACGGTCAGCATCCGGGAGTGCCTGTAGCAGCAGCGCGGCCTGGGGGCGTCGCTTCCAGGGCAGGGAACGAGACTTACCGACGTCAAAATATTCGGTTGTGATCTGTCCGTGTCCCTCGATCAGAGCGCGGGCTCGGGCGAGTTGCCAGTTACGGGACGCTTCCGGGTCCTGCTGGTCCTCGGTCGATACCCGACCATAGAAGGCAAACCGGATCATGGGCGCCGTCCTTTGAGGTAGTTGCGCGCAAACTGATCAGGATGACGTATCACGGGGCTGCCCGCTGCTCGCTTCGTTACCGGCGGCGGAGCGGTAAGCCTGCGTTGTATACAGGATACGCAACAGAAGCCGCGCGACATCTGGCGTGATCACAGGCATGGTGTCCGGTGAGATCACCCGAAGCGGCCCCCCGCCAGCTGGCGCACCGTCCGCGTCCGACGAGGAACCCTCGATGGGCCCCTCGCCCTTCTCTCCCTCGGCTCGAGTCCGGTCTACCGCGGATCTCGGCATGCTGGAAACCGACGACACTGCGGCAGGCGGTAGTGGGGCCTCTGACGTTGGCATAACGGGCAGCTTCGACAACCGAGACATCGCCCCAGCCCTCACCGAAGCCATCGCAGCCGTCATCAGGAACATCCGAGCATCGCCCACCACCGCCCGCGTGGCCATCAATAACGCGGGCACATGTGCATAGCGACGACCAGGTCCGTTGCGGCGAATTCCCTCTCCACCAAGTTCGCCGAAAATCTCGGCAAGATCAGGCGGTTCGCATACGGGCGACGCGATCGGGTGGTAACGCGGGCGCTGTCAGCTGATCGCCGTGTTGATCAGGCGAGGCCTGGCGGTCTTGCAGATCGGGGTGCACCGGGCCTCCCTCCTGCTCCAACTACCCACCACGATCTCAGTCGGCAAGTGGCGGCATGATCTCACACCTAATGGCCTTCGCAGTCGGGGAATATTATTACGGCCGGCCGATGCTACAGCGACACGACTGGGAACGACGTTAGAAAAAGCTCAGAACTCGACTACTAACGAATCGGCAGGTAAACGGGTAGGGCTATCTGGCGTCACGCGAAAATTTTCTCCATCAAGGCTGTCTACTGAAATATCTGCGCCGTGCGTGGCGACGGCGAATCGACTTGCTCCCGGAATCATGGCCGCGATCACGGGAACGGATTGGGCCAGCGCGTAGGCTGGACGGCTGATCCAGCTATCAAGACTAAGCCGCTCTCCATTATCCTCAGCAGTCGAGATTCGTCCGGGCGACGAGGAGGGGGTCGTGAGGATGCCCAGACATCCACGATGGCCGGGGCACACTTTCCTCGGCCGTTTGGAGGAGGCGGTTGCGGCCGAGGCGGTTGGGCTGGGCAGCCCGCGCCGGTTCGATTCCGCGGAGCACCTGCTTCAGGAAGGCGAGACCAGCGACCATGTGCTGTTGGTCCTTGGTGGCATGGTGAAGGTGCTCGGTGGGTCCAGCTCGGGGGACGTCCTCCTCGCGCTTCGGGTGGCCGGGGACGTCATCGGCGAGTTGGCCGGGCTGGGTAACACCGTTCGGATCGCCACGGTGGTCGCCTGCCACGTGGTGGTCACCCGACGGATATCCATCACTGCCTGGGAGGCCTTCTTGCAGCGCAATCCGCCCGCGCGCACGGCGTTGGCCGGGGTTCTCGCTGACCGGCTCGCCACCGCGACGCGACGTCAGGTTGAGCTGAGCGGTGACCGGCCTGCCGTGCGAGTGGTTCGGATTCTGGCCGAACTGACCAGCGCCTACGGTCGCCCGGACGGCCGTGGGCTTCGAATCGACGTGGCGCTCACTCAGGCAGAGCTAGCCGGGGCAGCTGGCTGCAGTGAGGCGCTGCTGCGCGAGATTCTCAAGGAGCTGCGCGAGGCGTCCGTTCTGGCGACGGGCTATCGCCGCTACGTCATCCTAGACCCGGCCGAGCTGACGCGCCGGGCTGCACCGGTCGGGTGAAGTGCTGTCCATTGATGTGACCGCCGCCATGCATCCAGGAGCCGCGATCCGCGACTTCTGGCGGGTTTGGCCGCGGCCTCGGCTAAATCATGGACTCACCCTTCGTCAGGAGTGAGTCATGCGTGAACCTGCCGTGCCAGCCCGTTCCGTCGATGCCTGGAAGACCCGCTGATGTCGCCCCCCGGTGCACCGGCCACTGACCGAGCCGTGGCCGAATACGCGCGGGAGCTTCTCGAAGCTGCGCGGGAGGAGCGAGCTCTCGCCGACAGCAAAGCCTCTCTGCTGCTGGCAACGATCGGGGTTGCCATCAGTGTGGGGACTGGTGCCGTGCTGGCGGGCTCATGGACGCCAACACGGCTCACGCCTGCGGGCGCGGCGCTCTGGTGGCTCGGGGCCGCCGCGCTGACCTGCGGGGTTGCTCTACTGGCAGCGGCGGTCTATCCGCGGTTGGGGCCAGGTCCCTCCGAGCCGTGGGACACCACCGTCGTGAACTTCTTGGAAGTCAACCGGCAGCCGAGCCTCACCGACCTGCAGGACTCACTACGCCGATCCGCCGAGGGCGACTTCGCTGGCCGCAGCCGTCAGCTCCGGATGATGTCTCAGCTGGCCGAACGTAAGTATGTGCTGATCCGGGTCGCATTGTGGGCGCTGCTGGCGTCGGTCGTCCTCGAGCTCGCGGCCTGGCTGACCAGAGGGCTCTGACCGAGCGGACGGTCGACCCGCCGGACGCCTTCGGTGTGATTCACGGCACGCCGAGACGATCCACGGCTGGGCAGTGCACGGATGCTGGCAGCCTGAGGCTGCTCGGAGTATATCTGAACAATGAGAGGGTGGAATGAGCGCGAATTTGCGGGGGAAATATGGCGCACCAGTTCCCGGCGAGCCACGGAAACTACCACCGTACACAGCGTTGCTCGTGGTCGACCTCGAAGACTTCAGCGGTAGGCGCGGCGTCTATCACCAGTCCGTCACAGCGTCAATTCCGGCTATTCTGGACGCCGCACTTCGGCGTGCCGGGATTGATGGATCAGTCGGCCGATCCCGGTTCGACCATTCGACCGGAGATGGCTGGGTGCGCGGCTACAAGCCGGCCGTCGCGCCACTGCTTGTAAATCCTTTTCTTCGCGCGCTGGAGGAGGAACTCGCCGAACGCGACCGGCAGGCATCACCGGGCCATGTCCCTACACACAACCTGCGGATGCGGGTGAGCCTACATGTAGGCCCGGTGGAAGATTCAGGGCAGAACCTCCCTGAGGACGGTAGCGGCGACGCACGCGTCGCCGTGCACCGGCTGGTGGACAGCGAACCGGCACGACGGATTCTTGACCGGTCTGATCCGGCCGCAACCCACGTTGTCGCGGTCGTGTCGGCACGGGCCTATGAAGATACGGTTGTTTCCGGATATGCGGCGCTGCCCGAGAGCCTGTTCCACCGCATGGACATCACGGTCAAGTCATACCAATCTGTTGCATATATTCATGTACCTCGATCGTCCGGGCAATTGCTGACCGAGGGCTTCCCTGTACCGGGTGTAGCCTCGGCCGGCGACCCCGTGGATCTCCCCGGCAGCTCCGAAAACCGCGACGCCTCCACTTTTCGCAGCATTCGTATCGGAGGGGTGGGCAGCGTCGGCAGCGGGTCCAACGTGGTTGGTGGTGACCACGTAGGGCCAATGGTCGCGAACTCGCGTGATTTCGGCGGGCGCCGCGATCGGCCACGACGCTCCGGCCAGCCTCCCCGGGGCCAGAGCCGATGACAAAGCGGGGCTCCGACCGCAGTGCGAACCGCTTCGAGGACGAACCGAACGAGATGGATGGATATTCCGACGACCCGACGGGGAACAAGCGCAAATCTCTCCGGGTTGCCGGCGTCAAAAACGTGGGTGATCACTCAAACGTGGCCGGGGGAAATAACATTGGACCCATGGCCAGGGAGATCGGCGTATACAACCAGTATTTGGTAACCGAGGCTAGTTTTGATGCCGTTACCCGGAGTCTGTTGCCTGGCCGACACCAGGCGCGTTGGCGCGACCCCCGTTGGCTTGGCCCACGTTTCGTGTCTCCGGGTGGCTTTCCCTCGGCGGTGGAGATCCTCACCCGGAACCACTTCGTTCTGTTGACCGGCTCCGCCGGGAGTGGACGGTCATCGGCCGCACTCATGATCCTTGACGCCGCTAGCACCGCAGCGGCGAGCACCGGGGCAGCCGCTGCGGAGAGTGGGCGCAGCAGCGAGCAGGCAGGGACACCGGTCGACATAACGGTAGGCCGGATCCGGGATCTGCCGGGTCCGGGGCACTCCGGATTCACGGTTCACAGCTGGCCGCTGGTTGATGGCATCGCGCGGGGAGAATGCCTCCGGCTAGATCTCACTCTGGCTCAAAACCTCACCCGTGACAACGTCGAGAGACTAGTTGATCTTATGCACGCCGTGCGGGAAAATGAGGCGTGGCTCGCTGTCACGGCATCGGAGCAGATAGACCGGTCGCTTACGGCGGAGATCAGAGCTCTTCGCGCCACGATGACTCGGCCGGACCCTCTCTGTCAGAGTCGAGTGAGACACCCTCGCGGGTGTGAGCTGGCTATGGAGGGCGTGATCGGAGATCCTGATGTTCGTGGAGTCTGAGTCGCAGGAGGATCCCGGCGGGTCGCCGGCGTCGCGTGATCCGGCGCCGCGTCCGTCGCGGCGGGTGTTCACCGCGGAGTACAAGCTGCGGATCGTCGCGGAGTATGAGAACGCCCCGCACGGCGAGAAAGGCGCGGTCCTGCGGCGGGAGGGATTGTTCTCCTCGCATGTGGTGGAGTGGACCCGGGCGCGTGACGCGGGAGCTCTGGGAAGAGCAGGCTCTCCGGCGGGTGCTCCGGAGAGAAAGCCGGGGAAGTCGGCGGAGCAGGTCGAGCTGGAGA
>NZ_JAMQQG010000270.1 GCF_023716925.1 Frankia sp. R82 | reverse complement strand
CCCCGCCGGCGGCCGGCCCGATCCCGCGGCCGACCAGGCCCTTCCCGTCTCCGGATGGCACCAGCCCGCCGGCCAGGTCGAGGTCCTGGTCGGCGGTCAGGTCGAGCACCTTCAGGGCGACCATCCGGTCGAGCAGGCGCTGGCGCGCGGCGAACACGGCGCCGAACGCCCCGCGGCCGAGCAGCTCGCCGATCTCGAAGCGAGGCAGCCCGGCGGCGAGGCGCGCGCGGTCGATCGTCATCGGCACGGCGGCCGGTAGGGCAGGTCGGGCAGGTAGCGGGCCCATTCCGCCCGGGTGATCGGATCGCCCATCCCGGCGCAGAGCCGGTCGACGACCCGGTCCACGTCGGTGTCCCAGACGAACCCGACGACCTGGTTGGGACCGCCGACCAGGTACCGGCCGTCGGGGGTGTAGGAGACCGCGACCATGGCCCCGTACTGCCCACTGAGGCGGACCGGCGACGCCGCCGGACGGTCCACGTCCCAGGTGACGACGGTTCCGTCGCTGACGGCTGCGGTCAGCCCGCGCCCGTCCGGGGTGTAGGTGATGGCGTTGACGGCGTCGGTGGCGCCGACGAAGATCTTCCCCGGCGCGGGCCGGCGCAGGTCACGGACGTCCCAGGTGCGCACCTGGCTCTCGGTGCTGGCGGCCATCGTCCGCCCGTCCGGGCTGAACCGGATGCTGGTGACCGTGGCCGGGAAACCGCCGAGGGTGGCCAGCGGCGTCAGACGGGCCGGGGTGCGCACGTCCCACAGCCGCAGCTGGTGGTCGGGGCCGCCGGTGGCCAGGGTGCGGCCGTCGGGGGTGAGCGCGACGGCGGTCAGCCCGAAGCGGTGGGCGTTCACCCGGGTCAGGGCGCGCGGGGCTCGCGGATCGTGGACGTCCCAGACGGCCAGCTCGCCGTCGCCGACGGCGGCGTACAACGTCCGCCGGTCGGGGCTGAAGACGATCTCACCGACGGTGTAGGTGCGCTCTGTCATCTGGCCGAGCGGGGTGACGTGCTTCGGGTCGGTGGTGTCCCACAGCATGATCCTGCCGTCCTGGCCGGCGGTGGCCAGCGTCCGGCTGTCACCGGTGAGCGCGAGCCCGCCGACCGCTCCGTCGTGCCCGCGCAGGGTCTGCACCGACCGGGGGTGCGCCGGGTCGGCCAGGTCCCACAGCATCGCGGTGTTGTCGTAGCTGCCGGTGGCCGCGAACCGTCCGTTCGGGGCGACCAGCGCGTTCCAGATGAACTGGACCTGCCCGGCGAGGGTGAAGGTCAGCACCGACCACTGGCGCAGCGACGCGTCCGTCGCCCCGGTCGCGAGGGTCCGCCCGTCCGGGCTGAACGCGAGCCCGAGCACCTTGGCCGGATGCGGAAGCAGCTCCAGCGGGTCGGCGTTGTGCAGCGGGTTGACGAGCTTCACCGTGCTCGCGCTGGCGAGGGCCAGCACCTGCCCGTCCGGGCTGAACGCGACGGCGTCCACCGAGGAGGTCTGGTCGTCGACGTAGATCTGCTGCGGATGCGCCGGGTCGGTGACGGTGAACACCCGTGCGGTGGTGTCGAGGCTGCCGGTGGCGACGCTGCGCCCACTGTGGCTGAACGCGACCGCGCGGATCTGGGTGCTGGGGTCGAGCACCACGTTGGAGCCGACCGGTCCGGACAGCCGGGCGACCTCTCGCGGCCGGGCCGGGTCGGCGACGTCCCACAGCCGTGCCGTCCCGTCCTCGCCGCCGGTGACGATGAGGGTGCCGGCCGGGTTGTAGGCGAGTGCCCGCACCTCGCCGCGGTGCCCGACCAGGTCCGCGCCGGCGACCGGCCGCCGCGGGTCGGTGATGTTCCACAGCCGGACGTCCGAGCCGTAACCGCCGGCCGCCAGCGTCCGTCCGTCCGGGCTGAACGCGAGCCCGAACACCGAGGTGGACGCGAGGGTGGGCAAGGTCGCGAGGAACACCGGTCTCGCCGGGTCGGCCAGGTCGTACAAGCGCACCGTGTGGTCGTCGCTGCCGGTGGCCAGCAGCCGGCCGGTGGGGGCGAAAGCCACCGACTTCACCGCCAGCCGGTGGCCGGTGAGCTTCGCGAGCGGGGTGGCGCGCGCCGGGTCGCGGGCGTCCCACACATCGGTTGTCCAGTCGTTGCTGCCGGTGGCCAGCAGGCGGCCGTCCGGGCTGTACGCGGTGGCGGTGATCGCCGCCCAGTGCCCGCCGAGCCGGCGGGTCGCGAACCCGTAGCCGCTGGACGGCGAGTTGATCACGGCGCCGCGGGCGGCGGTGGTGTCGGCGTAGCGGTGGGCGACCAGGCCGAGCTGTGCGGCCAGCAGCGGGTCGGAGCTGCGCAGCGAGTCGGCCTGGTTGGCGACCTGACGGGACAGCGCGAGCGCCCGGTCATGCTCGGCGGTCGAACGTTGGTGCAGCGCGTACGCCGTCGCCGCCGCCGCGAACAGGACGAGCACCGTCAGCCCGGCGACGAGCTGCTGCAGCCGCCGGGTACGTCGCCGGGTGGCGCGGGCATCCGCCTGCTCCCGGGTGACGCTCGCGTCGAGGAACGCCGCCGCGGCACCGGACAGCCCGGCTCGGTGGTCGCCGACCGCCGCCCACTCGCTCGCGGTGGCCAGCCTGGTCCCCGACAGCAGATAGGACGGGTCCCGCCCACCGCCGTCCCAACGTCCGGCGGCCTCGGTGAGCTCCTGGCGGGTGAGCGCGCCGACCCGGTCGAACTCGATCCACTGTCGCAGCCGTGGCCAGGACCGCAGCAGCGCCTCGTGGGCGAGCTGCACACTGTCCGCGTCCGTCGTGATCAGCCGGGCGGCGATGAACCCGTCCAGCACCCGGGAACCGGCGTGGGTGTCGCTCAGCTCGTCGAGCAGCTCGTCGCGCCGCGTCCGCCGGCGGGTGTCGTCGGTGGTCTCGCCGATGCGCACCAGCCGCATGAGCAGCTCGCGGGCCGCGGCCTGGGCCGGTGGGTCAAGCTCGGCGTAGGCCTGTTCGGCGGTGGTGGCGATCGCCCCGACCAGCCCACCGCCACGCAGGTGCCCGGCGACGGTCAGCGCCCGGCCCTCCCGCTGCTGCCAGGTGGTGAGCAGGGCATGCGCGAGCAGTGGCAACGCCCCCGGATCGGCGATCACCGACCCCCCGCCGCCGGCTGCGCCACCCCCGGATCCGCCCTCGCCGGTGTCACGGCCTGCGGTCCCGCTGCCTGCGGGGACGGCCTCGCCGTTGCCTGCTCCGTCGGCACCACCGCCAGGACCGCCACTACCAGAACCGCCACTGCCAGAACCGCCACTGCCAGGACCGCCACCGGCGCCCAGACCGTGCAGCAGCAGGTCGACGAGTCCCGGTTCGCAGGTCAGGCCGACCAGCTCCGCCGGGCGCACGATGGCGTCGCGGACCTCGCCCGCCGTCATCGGGCCGACGACGACCTGCCCGGACTGCAGCGCGTCGAGCAGTTCGGGGTGGGCGGCGCAGTGGCCGTAGAAGTCGGCCCGCACGCCGAGCACGACGACAGCCGGTGCCCGCGTGCCGTCCTGGGGCGGTGTGCTGACCGCCCGCAGGCAACGGACGAACGTCACCCGGTCGGCCTCGTCGCTGAGGGTGAACAGCTCCTCGAACTGATCGACGACGAGCACCACCTGCCCCGGCGCGGGGGTCCCGTCCGGAGCGGTGCGCAGGGCGAGCAGTTCGGTGAGAGCCCGGGCGAACCGGTCGGGATCGCTGACCAGAGCCTCCAGCTGGGTGCTGGCCAGCAGCGGCACCGTCGTCGCCTGGGCGAGGCGGGCGGCGAGTTCGCGCAACGGCTGCGCGGTGGGCGTCATGATGATCCGCGGCCAGTCCGCCGAGCCGGGGAGCCGGCCCGCGGCCAGTGCCGGCACCAGGCCGGCCCGCAGCAGCGACGACTTGCCCGACCCGGATGCGCCGACGACGACCAGCGGTCCGGCCCCGGCCAGACGATCCCGGAGCCGGGCGAGCAGATCGGTGACGGCGCGGTCCCGGCCGAAGAACCACTGTGCACTCGTCGCGTCGAACGAGGTCAGCCCCGGGTACGGACACACCTGCCGGGCGACGACCGGTGGCTCGACCCGCCGGGTGGCGACGTCGTCGTCGTCGAGCGCGTCGTCTTCCTGTTCGACGCCGGCGTCACCAGGGTCGCCGCCGCCAGGGTCGCCGCCGTCACCAGGGCCGCCGTCACCAGGGCCGCTGCCGCCGGCGTCGCCGGTGGTGGGCAGCTCGGGGCCGGGGGAGGTGTGGGCCCGGTTGGTGGCCACGACCAGGTGGTCGGCCCAGTTGCTCGGGATCCGCCGGGTCGGCGGCTCGGCAGTGAGCCGTTGCCGCAGTCGCCGGTACAGATCCTCCAGGGTCAGTTCGGGTGGCCCGTCCGGGTCCCCGTCGACCAGCAGGGAGATCAACAGTCCGGTGAGCGCGGTGCGTTCCGCCCCGGACGGTGCCAGCGCCGCGAGGTCGGCCGCCCCGCAGACCAGCACGTCGATGCGCCCGGCCGGGCCCGCCGCCCCGCCGATGGGCCGGGC
>NZ_JAMQQG010000269.1 GCF_023716925.1 Frankia sp. R82 | reverse complement strand
GCACCAGCCCGCCCTCGCCGGCGCGTTCCGGCCGCACGTCCCGTCGACTCGCGATACCCGGGCGGCGCCAGGCGGGCGGCGGGCGGCGGGCGGCGGGCGTCAGCGCGACCAGGTCCGGATCGGCCCAGACCCGCAGGTCGGCGGGCAGTGGCGGCCTAGAAGTCGCCGGCGGCACGGCGCAGATCGGTGAGCAGGGAGATGAGGGTACGGATCCCGCCGTCGCCCAGGCCGGGGTCGGCGAAGACGGTGTCGTTGAGCTTCTCGGTCGCGGCCAGCGCCGTGGCCCGCCCCTCCTCCGTGATCTCGGCGAGGATGGCCCGCCGGTCGGTGGGATGCGGGTTGCGCCGGACCTGCCCCCGCGCCTCCAACCGGTCGACGGCGCTGGTGACGCTGGTCGGATGGACCTGCAGCCGGCTACCGATCTTGTTCAGGGGCAGCGAGCCGTGCCGGGAGAACAGCAGCAGCATGAGCAGCTCGTAGCGGGCGAAGGTCAGATCCAGGGGACGGAGGACCTCGTCGACCCGGGCCAGCACGATCTGCTGCGCTCGCATCAGCGAGGTCACCGCCGCCATACCGTCCGCAACCTCGCCCCATCCATGGGCGACCCAGTGCCGCTGGGCCTCCGCGATCGGATCGGTGGGCAGCGGTTTGGGGGTGGCCACGGCTTCGGTCGCTCCTGCGTGTGGGGGGACGTCTCCCGCCCGACCCGCCGGTCGGGGACCGTCTCGGCCGACGGTCAGCGTCCATTGCACCCCAGGACGGACGCGTAAGCAAAGATTCAGCCGTGCTCGAGGATTGCGCGCCGTGCTCCTCCAGCGCTCGGTGACTGAATTTATACATTTCTGCGATATTGACCACCGGCGTCGAAGAACGCCTCGGTGATCTGGCCGAGCGAGCACACCCGTATCGTCCTCATCAGCGCGTCGAAGATATTTCCGCCGCCCGCGGCGGCGGCGCGCAGCTCGGCCAGGGCGGGTCGGGCCGCGCTCGCGTGCCGCTGCTGGAAGGCAGTCAGCCGGTCGAGCTGGGCGCGCTTCTCCGACTCGGTCGCTCGGGCGAGTTCCAACGGTCGCCCTCCCGCCGAATCGGCCCCGCCCATCCCCTGCGTGACCCCGCCGTCCATCTGGTCGCCGACCTGGTCGCGACCGTCGGTGTCGGCGGGAGCGCGAAAGGTGTTGACGCCGACGATCGGCAGGCTGCCATCATGCTTGCGTCGCTCGTAGAGCATCGACTCGTCCTGGATCCGGCCACGCTGGTAACCGGTTTCCATCGCACCCAGAACGCCGCCTCGATCGCTGATTCGTTCGAACTCGGCGAGCACCGCCGCCTCGACGAGATCGGTGAGCTGGTCCACCACGAACGAACCCTGCAGCGGGTTTTCGTTGGCCGAGAGCCCCCACTCCTGATTTATGATCATCTGGATGGCGAGGGCCCGGCGCACCGAGCTCTGCGTGGGCGTGGTGATCGCCTCGTCGTAGGCGTTGGTGTGCAGGCTGTTGCAGTTGTCGTAGAGCGCACACAGGGCCTGCAGTGTGGTTCTGATGTCGTTGAAGTCCATCTCCTGCGCGTGCAGCGAGCGCCCCGAGGTCTGGACATGGTATTTCAGCAGCTGGGATCGGTCGCCGGCACCGTAGCGGTGCCGCAGCGCCACCGCCCACAGGCGGCGGGCCACCCGTCCGATCACCGTGTACTCGGCGTCCATGCCGTTGGAGAAGAAGAACGACAGGTTCGGCGCGAAGTCGTCGATGCTCATGCCGCGGGCCAGATAGGCCTCGACGTAGGTGAAGCCGTTCGCCAGTGTAAAGGCGAGCTGGGTGATGGGATTCGCTCCGGCCTCCGCAATATGATATCCGGAGATCGAGACGGAGTAGAAGTTCCGCACGTCATGGGCAATGAACCACTCCTGCACATCGGCCATCGCCCGCAGCGCGAAGTCGGTCGAGAAGATGCAGGTGTTCTGTCCCTGGTCCTCCTTGAGGATGTCCGCCTGCACCGTGCCGCGGACGGTGGCCAGCGCACGACCGGTGATCTGCGCGTGTTCGGCAGCGGACGGCTCGCGGCCCTGGGTGCGGGCGAACGCGTCGAGCTGCTGGTCGATCGCGGTGGTGAGGAACATGGCGAGGATCGCCGGCGCCGGGCCGTTGATCGTCATGGAGACACTGGTCGCCGGGTCGCACAGGTCGAAGCCGTCGAACAGGTCCTTCATGTCGTCGAGGGTCGCGACCGACACCCCCGAGGTACCGATCTTGCCGTAGATGTCCGGCTGGGCGGCCGGGTCACGCCCGTACAACGTGACCGAGTCGAACGCGACGGACAGCCGGGTGGCCGGTGACCCGGCGGACAGCAGGTGGAAGCGCCGGTTCGTCCGCGCTGGATCGCCCTCGCCGGCGAACATCCGCGCCGGGGCCTCACCGGCCCGCCGGAACGGATAGCAGCCCGCGGTGTAGGGGAACGCCCCCGGCAGGTTCTCCCGGCGCAGGAAGCGCAGCAACCGGGCATCATCGTCGATGTCGGGCACCGCGACCCGCGGAACGCGACTGCCGGCCAGCGTCGAACGCCACAGCGAGGTCGGCACGTCCCGGCCGCGCACCTGATAGACGAGGTCGTCGCGCTGGCGTTCCGCGACCGTCCGCGGCCACCGGGCGAGCAGCTCGACGGCCCAGGGGGCCAGCTCACCCTCGGTACGTTCCCGCAGCCGGCTCAGCGTCCCCACCGCATCCGCCCCGTCCGCCCCGTCCGCGGCGGCTTCGCGCACGACGGCTTCGGCGGTGGCGAGATGCTGACGGCGACGGGCCAGCTGGGCCTGCCGCTCCGTCTCCTCGTGGTAGTCCCGTACGGTCTGCGCGATCTCCGCCAGATAGCGGGATCGACCGGCCGGGATGAGGGTTCCCAACCCCTGGGAGGTGCGGTGCTCGACCGGTGCCAGCGCACCCGGCCCGGCCCGCAGTCCCCGCTCCCGCAGCAGTCCGAGCAGATACTGGTAAAGCGCCGTCACGCCGTCATCGTGAAAGCGCGCCGCGGAGGTACCGAAGACCGGCATGTCCGCCCAGTTCGACGCGAACGCCTCCCGGTTGCGCAGCAGCTGACGGGCGACGTCGCGACGGGCATCCTCGGCGCCGCGCCGTTCGAACTTGTTCACCGCGACCACGTCCGCCACATCCAGCATCTCGATCTTCTCCAGCTGGGATGCGGCTCCGTACTCCGGCGTCATCACGTACAGCGCGACGTCGCTGTGTTCCGCGACGGCCGCATCCCCCTGACCGATCCCCGGCGTCTCGAGAATCACCAGGTCGTAACCGGCCGCGCGACAGGCGACGACGCAGTCGCGCACCGACCTGGGAATCTCGCTACCGGCCCCGCGGGTCGCCAGCGACCGGAAGAACACCCGGGCAGCGGCCGGGCCGGCGAGGGAGTTCATCCGGATCCGGTCACCCAGCAGCGCGCCGCCGCCCCGACGGCGGGACGGGTCGATCGCGAGCACGGCGATGCGCAGCCGACCGTCCTGGTCAACCTGGAAGCGCCGCACCAGCTCGTCGGTCAGCGAGGACTTCCCCGAGCCACCGGTACCGGTGATGCCGAGCACCGGCATCACCGGACGGCGCAGCGCCTGCCCCCGCAGCGCCGCGGCGAGCTCGTCCGCCCGGCTGTCCGAGCAGAGCACGGTGATCGCCCGGGCCAGCGCGGCCTGCTCTCCGCCGACGATCTCCTCGAGCTTCGGCCCGTGGGCCGCCAGATCCACATCACACTGTCGAATGATCGAATTGACCATCGCGGCCAGCCCCATGGACTGGCCATCCGCCGGCGAGAAGATGCGCGTGACACCGCGGGACCGCAGAAGCTCGATCTCCGCAGGGACGATCACCCCACCGCCGCCACCGAACACCCGCACGTCACCGGCGCCCCGTTCCCGCAGCCGTTGCACCAGGTAGGTGAAGTACTCGACATGCCCGCCCTGGTAGGAGGACACGGCCACACCCTGCACGTCCTCCTGGATGGCCGCGGTCACGACCTCATCGACACCCCGGTCATGCCCGAGGTGAACCACCTCGGCGCCCTGGGCCTGCAGCAGGCGGCGCATGATGTTGATCGCGGCATCGTGCCCGTCGAACAACGCGGCCGCTGTCACGATCCGCACCGGGTGGGCGGGCACCTGCAGGGCCTCACCCGCCGACTCGACAACCGAGGCCGAGGCGCCCGCAGCGGCGCGGGCAGCGGTGGTCGGGATGCTCTGCGAGAGGGATGGCATTGCGGCGCCTCCCGGTCAGACCGGGCGGGGCGCTCGGGCCCACACCCACTGATGTTCCGTCCTCCGACAGTAGGACGTCCATCTAGCTGGGGCCACTTGATCTCGGAACTTCATCGACACAGTGGACGGTCGACAGGCAGGGCGCGCGTCACCGGAACATCGCCTTATGCGATTATCCAGTCACGTTTCGCTCTACCCGATCGGGCGAAAAAATTCCCCAGAAATACCTGTTCCGGAGACAGGTGTGGGGCCGTCCCGAAAACGAGACAGCCCCACAACCTGTATATAAGTCCGGCGGCGTCCT
>NZ_JAMQQG010000268.1 GCF_023716925.1 Frankia sp. R82 | reverse complement strand
CCCAGGGCAAGACGGAGCTCGGCGGCCCCCCGGCGACCGACGAGCTGGACGCCGACCGGGATGCGGTCGTGGGTGCTGGCGAGGGTCAACCTCGTGACGAGGGCGGCTCGGCCGGGGCCGGGCTCGGTGGCGCCGACGAACAGCCAGGTGTCCGCGCCCTGCACCGTCCGCGGGCAGTCGTCCGGCAGGCGCAATGCCCGCACCGCGGGGTCCCCGCTGGTTCCCAGGATCCCGGTCAGCTCCGGGTCGCCGACCGTGCCCAGGTCACCGAAGGTTCCCGGGTCCGCGGGATACGCCGGGTCGTCCCGAACGTCGTCGCCGTCGTGGACGGACGGCTGGCCAGCCGGAACGCAGGCGGGGATCAGGACGGCGGCCAGACGGCGGGGCAGGGCCAGTCGACCGGACTGCGCGACCTGGGCGACGGCGTCCACCGGGGCGCCGGTGAGCAGCATTTCGCCGAGCCGGTCGAGCATCCGCTCGCGTTCGCCGGCGGCGGTGAACTGCTCCGCGGCGTAGCCCTCGGCGGACGCGGCGGAGATGCCGTCGATGTAGGCGAACATCATCTCGGCGAGGGAGACCAGGCCGGCGGCATCGACGCCGTTGCGGGCCGCGGCCTCGCCGAGGCGCCGCCAGGACACCCGGGCGCCGACCCGGTAGGCGCCGAGCAGGTTGTCCAGGGACCGCCCGGCGCGCACCTCCCCGCGGCCCAGCCGGACGTACACCTCTCGGCTGGCGGCGAGGTTCGGCTCCAGCTGCGGCCCGGCCTCGACGACGGTCAGGAACCGGCGCAGCGCCTCGGCCACCCCACGGCGCACTCCCCGGCCGAACCGGCCCTCCAGCGGACGGGCGTAGGCCGGCACCTCCCGGGAGATCGCCAGGAGGACCTCTTCGCCCAACTGGTCAAGCTCGATGGCGAGACTCGCAGGCAGACCGGCCGGAAACTGTCCCATGGGAACAGACTGTCTCATGCGCCACACCGTGGACGGTCATGGCGGCGCCGGCTGCCCCCGCGATCCCGGTGCGATCCGTCGGTGGTGTGTCCGCTATCCGTCCGCCGGTGTGGGCCGGCCGAGTCCGGTGGGCCGCGGCACGCAGTAGCGTTGCACCCGTGGCCACGTCCTCGCTTCCAGCCCCTGATCCGGTCGGTTCCGCCGCGGTGAGGTCGGCCGTGGCCAACTCCTTTGCGAGGGCCGCGGCACGGTCCTTTCCTGCGCCGGCGTACCCGATCGAGCGGACGCGGCTCGGTAACGGGCTGCGGGTCCTGTTCGCTCCCGACCGGACGGCGCCGGTGGTGGCCGTGAGCGTTCACTATGACGTCGGCTTTCGCTCGGAACCCGAAGGACGCACCGGTTTCGCGCACCTGTTCGAGCACCTGATGTTCCAGGGCAGCGCAAACGTCGGGAAGGCGGAGCATCCCAAGCACGTCCAGGCCGCCGGTGGAATCTTCAACGGTTCGACCCATCCGGATCACACCGACTATTACGAGCTGTTGCCGTCCGGGGCGCTCGAACTCGCACTGTTCCTCGAGGCTGACCGGATGCGCAGCCCCAAGATCACCCAGCAGAACCTTGAGAACCAGATCGCCGTGGTGCAGGAGGAGATCCGGGTCAACGTCCTCAACCGGCCGTACGGCGGATTTCCGTGGATCAGCCTGCCGCCGGTGGCCTTCGACACGTTTCCCAACGCGCACAACGGCTACGGCGATTTCACCGAACTGGCTGCGGCCAGCCTCGACGACGCCGAGGACTTCTTCGACAAGTTCTACGCGCCGGGCAACGCCGTGCTCACCATCGCCGGCGACTTCGATCCGCAGGAGGCGCTCATCTTCGTCGAGCGCTACTTCGGTGACATCCCCGCCCGCAGCGTGCCGCAGCCGGGCGGCTTTGCTGAACCCATCCGGGCCCAGCAACGACGGGCTCAGCTGACCGACCCGCTGGCGCCCCGGGCCGCGCTCGCTGTCGGGTACCGGGTGCCCGACCCGATCGGCGACCTGACCGGATTTCTCGCCTACTGCCTGCTGGCCGATGTGCTCAGTGACGGGGACGCCAGCCGGCTGGAGCGCCGGCTCGTCCAGCAGGACCGCTCGGTGATCGGTGTGCGGGCTTCCCTCGGCACCTTCGGCAATCCGTTCGAGCAGCGCGATCCGCTGCTGTTCACGCTGGACGCCCGCCAGTCCGAGGACGCCACCGCCGACGGGGTGCTCGCCGCCGTGGACGAGGAGCTTGGCCGCCTTGCGACGGACGGCCTCGTCGACGGTGAGCTGGAGCGGGTGCAGGCTCGGGTCGTCTCGTCGTTGCTGCGGGAGGCCGACGACGCCCTGGGCCGTGCGATGGCGATAGCCGTGCACGAGCTGCGCCGTGGTCGCCCGGAACTGGTCAACGAGCTGCCGGCGGAACTGGCCGCCGTCACCGCCGACGCGGTCGCCGCCGCGGCCGGGAGCCTGCTCGACCAGGGACGCTCGGTACTCGAACTGGTGGCCGGGGCGGCCCCGGCCACCTGACCAGCCAGCCAGCCAGCCAGCCAGCCAGCCAGCCAGCCCGTCCGGGCAGCCGGATCGGCTGACCCGTCCACGACCAGTCGCCACGAGATCGGGAGCGCCGTGAGCTCGTCTGTCCTCATCCCTGCGGTGCGGCCGTCCGAGCCGGCACAGCTGCCGGCGGTCACCGACCGCACGCTGGCCAACGGGCTGCGGGTGCTCGTCGTCGAACGCTCCAGCGTGCCGCTGATCGAGGTGCGCCTGCGCATCCCGTTCGCCGGTCACGGCGCCGAGTACCAGGCCCGCGCCGAGGTGCTCGCGGAAACCCTGTTCACCGGGTCCGCCCGGCACGACCGGACGGGGCTCGCCAGCGAGGTGCAGCGTCTGGGCGGTGCGCTGTCCACCGGGGTCGACAACGACCGGCTCGCCGTTGTCGGCTCGGCGCTGGCGACCAACCTCGAGCCGCTGTTGCAGATCATGGCCGAGGTGCTGCTCGGCGCCGTCTACCCGGACGACGAGGTCGTCGGCGAGCGCGAGCGGATCGTCGAGGACACCGCGGTCGCCCGCAGCCAGCCGGCGGTGATCGCCCGGGAGGGACTGCTCGCCCGCGTGTTCGGCGATCACCCCTACGCCATCGGCATGCCCGACCCGGACGTCGTCGCCGCCGTGCGCCCGGACGACGTGCGTGCACTGCACGCCCGGCGGGTCGTCCCCGCCGGCGCCACCCTCATCCTGGTTGGCGACGTGACCGCCGAACGCGCCCTGGCCGCGGTGACCTCGGCCCTCGGTGGCTGGACGGGCGAGACCTCGAAGCCCGCGCCGCCCCTGCCGCTGATCACTCTCGGCCCGGTTGTGATCATCGACCGACCGGGTGCCGTGCAGACGAACATTCGCCTCGGCGGGCCCGCGCTGCCCCGGTCAGCGCCCGGCGCGCCGGCCCAGCGGCTCGCCAACACGATCTTCGGTGGCTACTTCAGCTCCCGGCTGGTCGACAACATCCGCGAGGACAAGGGCTACACCTACTCGCCGCGTAGTTCCATCGACCACTACCAGGCCGGCTCCCGGCTGACGATCGCGGCGGACGTCGCCACCGAGGTGACCGGCCCGGCTCTGCTGGAACTGTGGTACGAACTCGGTCGGATGGCGCTGCTCCCACCCAGTCGGCAGGAACTGGACGCGGCGCGCCAGTACGCCGTCGGCACGCTCGCCCTCGGTAGCGCCACCGCCGCCGGTCTCGCCTCGACCCTGTCGGCGCTGGCCGGTGCGGGCCTCGGCGTCGAGTACCTGCGCGATCATCCGCAGGCCCTGGCCGAGGTGACCCTCGCCGACCTGCAGGCGGCAGCCGCCGACCTGCTTGCGCCGACCGGCCTGGTGACGGTTCTCGTCGGCGACCGCAAGCGGATCGCCCGTGCCGTGGGCGATCTGACCCCGCTCATGCCCGCCTGACGGCCTCCCGCCGCCGCGCGTTCACGAAAATCCGTCAGTGCTGCCCAGACGCCGACCGGGGCGGGGCCGGCCGGGGCGAACCGCCGGTGCCGCCAGGCCCGGACCCCGCCGGCCCGGAGCTGGTCGTCCCGGAGCTGGTCGTCCCGGAACCGGTCGTCCCGGAACCGGTCGAAGCGGCGCCGTTGGTGCCACCACCCGCGGCGGAAGCGCCAGCCGGTGGGGTGCCAGCGGTCGCGGTACCGGAGCCACCCGCAGGCGGCGTACCGCCCGGCCCACCAGCGCCGCTACCGGTGCCACCGCCACCCGGGCCGCCGCCCGCACCGCCGCGTCCGCCAAGCTCACCGGGCAGGACCACCCGTGGGTCGCCGACCGAGTCGACGACCTGACGAGCCAGGTCATGCACCCGGCGACCCATGCCGCGCGCCGTGCGCCGCAGCCGTTCGAACGCCTCACGGGGGCGGATCTGGTTGCGTTCCGCCAGCACCCCGATTGCCTGCTCGACGATCACTCGGGAGGCCAGCGCATGCTCGAGCTGAACGACGGACAGCCGTAGCTGCTCGATCTCGCCGAGGTCGCGTTCGGCGCGGCGAGGGCGCCCGGGCGGGGCGAGATCCTCGGCGAGCAGGTCGGCGAGGACCATCGCGGACAGCAGGTCGCCGACCGGTCGAACCTCCGGGCCGGGTCCCTCGACCACCCAACCGGCGGACGTCCGC
>NZ_JAMQQG010000267.1 GCF_023716925.1 Frankia sp. R82 | reverse complement strand
GCCTACGCCGGCGCGGTGGCGGGCGGCCAGCCGCCGGTGCCTGGCGCCGGGTTCGGCGGGCCGGAGGGGCTGCCGTCGCAGGTGCAGCCGACCCAGCCGGGGGCGCTCAACAGCCTCGCGCCCTACCGGGAGCGGCCGACCACCGGTCGCTGGACGCAGCAGAACGGGAAGCTGGTCAAGGTCACTCTTGGCGAAGATGCTCTGGCGCTGCGTGGCGCGATGGTCGCCTACCAGGGCGACGTCGAGTTCGACTACAAAAGCGGCGGTCTGCGCGGCATGATCGAGGGCAAGCTGACCGGTCAGAAGCTCAAGCTGATGACCTGCAAGGGCGCCGGCGAGGTGTTCCTCGCCCAGGACGCCGCCGATCTGCACATCGTCGAGCTCGGCAGCTCGTCGTTGTGCATCAACGCCAACAACCTGCTGGCCATGGATGCGACCGTGCGCACCGAGGTGCGCCGGATCGAAAGCCCCGGCATTCCCGGTGGCGGGCTGTTCCACTTCGAGGTGTCCGGCCCGGGGTCGGTGGTCGTCATGACCAAGGGCACGCCGATGACGCTGCCGGTGGCTGGTCCGACGTTCGCAGACATGAACGCTCTGGTCGCCTGGACGACGGGCATGCGGGTCAGCGTCTCCAGCCAGGTCCGGATCTCGCGTCAGATCTACGCCGGCAGCAGCGGGGAGGCGCTCGCGCTGCAGTTCATGGGTTTCGCCGGGCACTTTGTCGTCGTCCAGCCCTACGAGGTGTGAGCATGCACGGCAGCCTGATGGACCATTACGGGCCGACGCCCGTCATGGAGCGGATGAGCAAGCACGGCTCCAAGATCGTCAAGGTGGTGATGAATCCCGGGCAGGACCTGTTCGCCCGCACCGGATCCATGATCGCCTACGAGGGTCTGATCGACTTCAACCCGCAGCCCCCGCAGCTGGGCCGGATCGCGTCCTCCTGGGCGACCGGCGAGGGTGTGCCGCTGATGACCGCCACCGGGCAGGGCCTGCTCTACCTGGCCGACTACGGCAAGGAGGTCATCGTCGCGCAGCTCGCCGGCGAGGGCCTGTCGGTCAACGGCAAGAACATCCTGGCGTTCGACGCGTCGCTGCAGTGGAACATCGAGCGGGTCCGAGGCATCACGATGCTGTCCGGGATGGGCATGTTCAACGTGGTGCTGCGCGGCCACGGCTGGGTGGCGCTCACCGCGAAGGGCAACCCGATCGTGCTCGACACCCGCGAGGCCCCGACCTTCGTCGACACCGACGCACTCGTCGCCTACACCGACGGCCTGCAGGTGCAGCCGCGGCGCACCGCGCGCCTGGGCGGGTTGATCGGGCGGGGCTCCGGCGAGGCGTTCCAGCTCGGGTTCTCCGGGCAGGGGTTCGTCGTCGTCCAGCCCAGTGAGGATGAACGCCCCACCATGTCGCTGCGGGGCTGAGAGCATGCGTCACGGCAACCGGATCCGGCGGATCCCGTGCCGGCCGGGGACGGCGGAGAGGACAGAGTCATGACGCAGGGTGGATACGGCGGCCAGGGTGGCTACCCGGGTGGGCCAGGTGGGCCCGGTTATCCGCCGCCCGGCCAGGGCTACCCACCGCCTCCGCCAGGGCAGGGTGGTTACCCACCGCCACCCGGGCAGGGCGGCTATCCGCCGCAGCCGCCGCCTGGCCAGGGCTACCCGCCGGCCGGCCCGGGACCGGGTGGCTATCCGCCGGGCGGGCCGGGCCAGGGCTATCCGCCGGGGCCAGGCGGCGGCTACCCGGGTGGTCCCGGTGCGCCTCCCGGTGGGCCGGGCGGTCCCGGGGGAATGCCGCCGGGACCGGGCGGGCCGGCCGGAGGCATTCGCAGCAGTCTGCTGGACAATCCGGAGCGACCGTCGAACGAGCCGTTCTCCCTGCAGAACTCCAAGCTGTTGCGGGCGAACCTCGGCCCGAGCGGCATGCGCGAGTTCTACGCCCGTAAGGGCGCGATGGTCGCCTACCAGGGTGGGGTGAACTTCGACGGCCACTGGGAGGGCTGGGGCAGCCAGTTCCGCAGCTTCTTCAGCGGCGGCGAGGGCCTGAACCTGATGCGGGTTTCCGGCTCCGGCAACGTCTTCCTCGCCAACCAGGCCCAGGACATCCACGTGCTCGACCTCGACGGCCGCGACGGGCTGACCGTCGACGGCAAGAACGTGCTGGCCTTCAGCAACGAGCTCAGCTGGGACCTGGTCCGCGTCGACACCCAGGTCGGCATCGCCGGAGTCGGCTCGTACCAGATCGAACTGCAGGGCACCGGACGGGTCGCGGTCTGCACGTCGGGTGCCCCGCTGGTGATGCGGGTGACCTACCAGAACTACTACTTCGCCGATGCGGACGCCGTCGTCGGCTGGTCCTCGGGCCTGCAGGTGAGCATGCAGGCGGCGGTGACCTCGTCGTCGGTGTGGCGGCCGCGGGGCAACACCGGGGAGAGCTGGCAGATGCAGTTCAGCGGCGACGGGTACGTCATCGTCCAGCCGTGCGAGCTGCTGCCGCCGTACAACGCGCTGGCCGGTGCCGGCGCGGCCGGCCACTTCGGTTTCGGCGATCAGGGTTTCGGGGGCAACCAGCTCGGCGGGCACGGCGGCGGGCAGCAGGGTGGCCCCGGCGGCGGCTTCGGCAACCTCGGCGGTCTGGGCGGTGGCCTCGGCGGCCTGTTCGGCAACCGCTGACCGGCGGTCAACGCCGCGCGGTGCGGCGGGGGCGGGGCAGGGCGCTCGGGCGTGACAGCAGGAACACGCCGCCGACGACGAGCGTGGCCGCCACGGCCACACCGGCGGTCACCCCGGGATGCCGTGGGGCGGGCAGGTCGAACACCAGGAGCCCGAGGGCGTAGGCGGCGGCCGGATTCGTGATGGTCATCGCAGTGATCGCCGCGGCCATCGGGCCGACCGCGAAGGCCGTCTGACCCAGCCACAGGCTCGTCAGTGTGACCCCGCACAGGGCATATGCGTGCCAGTGCGTCACTGTTGCATGCAACCCGTTTGTGAGGGTTACGTCGGTGGTCTGTTTGAGCAGCAGTGCGCTCAGCGCGTAAAGCAGCCCGGCCGCTGTGCCGAGCAGCGCGGCACGCATCGCCGGCCGCCGCGCACATGACAACCCGACCAGGGCGGCCACTGCGAGGGCGATCGCCGCGGTGGCGATTCCCATCCGGACCCGGTCCAGCGGCGCGTGTGCGGGTACCTCACCCTGCACGGCGAGCAGCAGCGCCAGACCGGCGCAGATCGACCCCACCGCCCACCAGGCCGTGCGGGCCATCCGCAGCCGGGTTCCGACCAGGGCCAACGGCAGGGCGAAAACCAGCTGCGTGACCATCAACGGCTGCACCTGCGTGAGCGTTCCCAGGTGCAGGGCCAATGCCTGCATGAGGAATCCGGCGATGTTGAGCAGCCAGCCCACCAGCCACAGCGGCCTGGTCACAAGATCGAAAAAGTGGCTCGGGCCGGGGATGACGGCCCGAGCCTCGTCGTCGGCGACATAGCGGCTGTGCGCCGCGGCCCGTTGCTGCACGGCCGCAGACGACGCCAACAGGAACGCGGCGAGCAGCGCGAGCGGAACGAAGGCGGGCACCGGCGGCCGGGCGCTCAGCGGGCGCCGGCACGGCGGGAACGTGCGCAACCGGGCGACCCGGGCGCATCGACCGGACCGGAAATGGTGGACACGATGGCGCGAATGTACCGGTCCTGTCCGTGCCGCGGGGGTAACCAGGAACACCTGGCCGGAGCATGCACCCCCCGATCCGGCTAACGATCGGAGTGTGAGCGCATCGGGCCCTACCCGGGCCATCCCTTCGTACCGTGTCAACTGCCCGCAAGAACCATGACGACGCGGGACCGATCGGGCCTGGACGCCCCTGCCTGAAGCAACGGGGGCGGGTCCTCGGTGACCTGTCCGGGGGGGAAGGACGGCGATGCTGACGCCGGCAATGATCCTGCTGGGATTTCTCGTCGTGCTCGCGGTGGTGCAGTCGCGTATGCGCCCACCGACCGTGAAGCTGACGCTCCCACGCCACTGTTCACCAGACAACGCATCATCACGCGCGCAGCCGTCCCACGACGGCGCACCATCTGACCTGCCGCCATCGGACGGCACCCGCCCCACGACCGCCACTGCCGGTACGACAGTTGCCGACGCCACCGTCATGGTCGGCGCCGAGCCCACCGTCGCCGTTGGTGCCGACATGAAGGCCGATCCTGCCCCGTCGGCCATCGAAAGCGCCTCGTCGAGCCCTGAGACGGCCTCCCTGCCCCGCGAGGTCGCCCCGGTGTCCCCGGTCGTGGCGGTGTCCGAGTCCATTGCGGTGTCCGAGCCCATTGCGGTGTCCGAGCCCATTGCGGTGTCCGAGTTCACCGCGGTGTCCGAGTCCACTGCGATGTCCGAGACCGTCGCGACGCCGCAGGATGCGCTGGCCGTCGCGCTCACCGCGGCGGGCGGGCATCCGGCCTCGCCGGCAGAGGACCTGCTCCCGGGGGAGGACGCACCACTGCCCGCCGGCCCGGCGCTGGCCGCCGAGACGGGTTCCGACACCGGCTCCCGCACCATCCCGATGGTCAGGCGCACCGCGCTGCCCGCCGGTCCCACCGAGACCACCGAGCCCTCCCCGGAGGGTGCGCCCGAGCGAGCGACGCCCCCACCGGCCTCGACGCCGGCCGGAGCACCGCCTGCGACCGCGCCGGCCCAGCGTCCATCGACCCCGGCT
>NZ_JAMQQG010000266.1 GCF_023716925.1 Frankia sp. R82 | reverse complement strand
CAGGGTGTCCTCGGTGAGCTCGATGACCAGCGCCGACGGCGGCAACCGGTGCCGCAGCACCACCGACGCCTGGGACGGGGGCCGCCCCGAGCCCTTCGTCGGCTCCGGGCTCACCGCTGGGGTCGGAGCCGGAAGGGTGGCCGCTTTCCCCCGCGGACGCGGCAGGCCCGGGCGCCCATCCGAGCGGCGACAGGAACGCCGACGCGGAGGCGGACCGCGGCGGAGCTGACGCGGGCGGCGGCGACGTGACCGGGGCAGTCGAGGGAGACGGCGGAGGAGGAGATGGCGGGGACGGGGGCGGGGGAGGCGGGTAGGCGGAGGCTGGGGGCAGGGTCGGGCCTGGGTCGGGGGTGCGGGGCGGGGCCGTGGTGTGGGCGGGGCGGGGACGGACGGTGCGCCGGGTGACCATGGCATCCCGGGGGGACTGGGTGTCGGTCAGGCGCAGCCCGAGCAGCGAGATCGGGCGCGCGTCACCGCCCTGGCCGCCGCCACCGGGGGCTCGGGTGGCCGATTCGGCCTGCGGGTCGTCGTCATTGCGGTCGCCGCCATGACCCGCCATCCGTGCCACCTCGCCCTCACCACCGGATCGGCCCAGTCGGACGACGCCGAGGCACGATCGGGGCGCCACGACGTGACGTCAACCGTCTCGCGGCCGAACCGTCCCGACAGGGATTCCGCAGACAGCGGAACTGCCGAAACCCGGACCACGAGCGGCGAACCCACCGCCGACACACCCGATCCACTCGGAATCGCCACGTGATGACATCACCATACCGAGGTCATGTCACCAGGACGGATCGGCCTCGCACCGTCCGTGTGAATGCGGGACACATCCCCGCTCAGCGTGGCGCCGACATCGCAGCGGGCAGGATCCCCCTGCTCAGCCGACGGGGGCGAGATCGCGCAGGACAGCGGCGGTCTCGAGAGCGGCGAGTGCCGCCTCGCGGCCCTTGTCCTCGCGGGATCCGGGCAGGCCGGCCCGGTCGCGGGCCTGTTCGGCGGTGTCACAGGTGAGCACGCCGAACCCGACGGGGACCTGCGCGTCGACGGTGATCCGGGCCAGCGCGGCGGTGACGAACTGGCAGACATAGTCGAAATGCGGCGTTCCACCGCGGATGACGACCCCGAGCGCGACGACGGCGTCGTGGCGCTGCGCGAGCGCGGCCACGACCACGGGCAGCTCGATGGCGCCCGCGACCCGCACGATCGTCGGTTCGCCGGTCACGCCGGCGTCCTTGGCGGCCCGCAGCGCGCCGGCGAGCAGGGCGTCGGTGATCTCGGCGTGCCAGCGGGTGGCGACGATCGCCAGGCTCAGGCCGGCGGCGGCCGGCAGCACCTCGGCCGGTGCACCGTGGCCGCTCACAGCCCCTCCCCCTCAACGGACAGCTCACCAGCGGGAAGCGCGGACACCAGGGCTGGGCCCGAACCCGGGCGGGGCCGGACGGTGGACGGCGCGTCCTCGCCGACGGCCAGCGGCAGGTCGGGCAGCACCGGCAGACCGGGCAACAGGTGGCCCATCCGGTCCCGCTTGGTGGTCAGGTAGCGCAGGTTCTCCGGGGTGTGGTTGACCGGCATGGCGATCAGCTCGACGATGCGCAGCCCATAGCCCTCCAGGCCGGCCCGCTTGGTCGGGTTGTTCGACAGCAGCCGGATGCCGCGCACGCCGAGGTCGACGAGGATCTGCGCCCCGGTGCCGTAGTCGCGGGCGTCCGCGGGCAGGCCGAGCGCCAGGTTCGCGTCGACGGTGTCGTGGCCGGCGTCCTGCAGCTGGTAGGCGCGCAGCTTGTGCATGAGGCCGATGCCGCGGCCCTCGTGCCCGCGCATGTAGAGCACGACACCACGACCCTCGGTGGCGACCAGGCGCAGGGCGGCGTCGAGCTGGGTGCCGCAGTCGCAGCGCCGCGAGCCGAACACGTCGCCGGTGAGGCACTCGCTGTGCACCCGGGTGAGCACGCTCTCGCCGTCGCCGAGCTCGCCGCGGATCAGCGCGATGTGCTCCACACCGTCGAGGATGCTGCGGAAACCGACGGCACGGAACAGGCCGTACCGGGTGGGGATGGACGCCTCGGCGACCCGGACGATCTGCTTCTCGGTGCGGCGCCGGTAGGCGATGAGATCAGCGATCGTGATCAGCAGCAGGCCGTGCTCGCGGGCGAACGCGACGAGTTCGGGCAGGCGGGCCATCGTCCCGTCGTCGTTGACGATCTCGCAGATCGCGCCGGCCGGGCGCAGGCCGGACAGCCGGGCGAGGTCGACGGCGGCCTCGGTGTGGCCGGGGCGACGCAGCACCCCGCCGTCCTTGGCCCGCAGCGGGAAGATGTGGCCGGGGCGGCTCAGGTCACCGGGGGTGGTGTCGGCGCCGGCGAGCAGCCGGATGGTGCGGGCCCGGTCGGCCGCGGAGATGCCGGTGGTCACGCCCTCGCGGGCGTCGACGCTGATGGTGAACGCGGTGCCCATCCGTTCGGTGTTGTGCGGCACCATCTGGTCGAGTTCGAGCCGGTCGGTGTCGGCCGGGTCCATCGGCACGCAGATGACCCCGGACGTGTAGCGGGTCATGAAGGCGACCAGCTCCGGCGTGGCGGCCTCGGCGGCGAAGATGAGGTCGCCCTCGTTCTCCCGGTCGGCGTCGTCGACGACGACGAGCGGGCGCCCGGCGGCGAACTCGACGAGCGCGGCCTCGATGTCGGCGAAGAGCACGTCCTCGCCCTGACTGCCTGTGGTCATCGCGGAAGTCCGTTCGGTTCGGGAGTACCGGTCGGGTCGGAGACGCCTGCCGGTGCGGAGGTGCCGACCGGCGCGAGGGTCGCGGTCGGTGCGACGGTGCCGGCCACGCCGGCATGCAGCTTCTCGACGTACTTCGCCAGGACGTCGACCTCGAGGTTGACCCGTGAACCGGGCGCCCGGTGACCGAGCGTGGTGTCCTCGAGCGTGGTGGGGATGAGGCTCACGGTGAACGACGCCGGGGCGTCGCCGTGCGCCGGGACCACCTCGACGACGGTGAGGCTCACACCGTCGACCGTCACCGAGCCCTTTTCGACGAGATAGCGGTCCAGCCCCGCCGGCAGGGCGAGGCGGACCAGCTCCCAGTGCTCGGCGACCTGACGGTCGAGCACGACGCCGACACCGTCCACATGGCCCTGCACCAGATGGCCACCGAGCCGGTCGGACAGGCGCACGGGGCGCTCCAGGTTGACCCGGTCACCGACCGCGAGCTCGCCCAGTGACGAGCGCACGAGCGTTTCGTGCATCACGTCCGCGATGAACGCCGTGGCACCCGTCGGTATGCCGGCCGGGCCGGCCCGACTCGCGGTTTCGTCGAGGGCGACACCGTCGCGCAACATGCTGGTCACGGTCAGACAGACGCCGTTGACGGCGATGGACGCGCCGTGGACCGCGTCCGCAAGGACGGTGCGACAGGAAATGGTGAGCGAGGCTGCCGCTGACCGCGCATCTACCGCGGTGACGACGCCGAGCTCCTCGACGATGCCGGTGAACATCCGACCCGTGCCCTTCGGTCCCGGGCACCGCTCCCCGGCCATGGGGGAAACCACGCGGGACCTGCCGGCGGGCTCAGGCCGGCGCGCACCCACACCACGGCGGCAAATGCCACCGCGCATGCGGGCGCCATGGGCCCGCGCGCATCCTCCCATCCGGACTTTGACCGTCGGTCCCGGAATTCCACCGGATCAACCACATCCGAACTACTGGGTGTGGGTCGCGGACTATCACCGCCGGCTCGGAATTTCACCGACCCCGGAGCGCGCGTGCAACTGGCTGTGCTACCCCATTTTTACATACGAAGCGGGACCGCGCCCGCCCCGAACATGTGACCGGAATCATGATGATCAGGGCGGGATCAGGGGTGGTCAGGGGCCGGGCGGTGTGAGACGGGGGGCGACCCGCAGGGCCTGGGCCCGCAGTTTCTCCACCGCCTCACCGGGGTCGTCCGCGCCGAAGACGGCCGTGCCGGCGACGAACACGTCCACTCCGGCGGCGGCGGCGGCCTCGATCGTCCGCTCGTTGACCCCGCCGTCGATCTGCAGCCACAGGTCCAGACCGCGGTCGTCGAGCAGGCGGCGGGCCGCGGCGATCTTGGGCAGTACCTCGGTCATGAACGTCTGACCGCCGAAGCCGGGCTCGATCGTCATGAGCAGCAGCAGGTCGAACCGGTGCAGATCGTCGAGATAGCGCTCGACCGGGGTGTTCGGCTTCACGGCGAGTCCGGTACGGGCACCGGCCGCGCGGATCGACGCGGTGGTCCGGGGCAGGTCATCGACGGCCTCGGCGTGGATGGTGACGTTCGCGGCGCCCCGCTCGGCGTAGTCGGCGGCCCAGCGGTCCGGATCGGCGATCATGAGATGGCAGTCGAGCGGGGTCCGCGTCGCCGCGCGCAGGGCGGTCACCGTGTCCGGGGAGAACGCCAGGTTCGGGACGAAGTGATAGTCCATGACGTCGACATGGAGCCAGTCCGCCCGACCCTCGACGGCATGCGCCGCCTCGGCGATCCGACCGAAATCAGCGGCGAGCATGCTGGGATAGATCTGTGCGGTGGCCACCGAACGAGACTATCGAGGGCCCACCCGCAGCAACGCGACGAACATGGCGTCGGTGCCGTGCCGGTGTGGCCACAGCTGCCCGAACGGGCCGTCCCCGAGCCCCAGCCCGGCCGCGGCGGAACCGACCGTTTCGGCGAGAACGCGCGGCGCGTTGAGCAGGGACAGTTCCGGACGCTGCCCGGCGACCCGACGGACCACCTCGCTGGTCTCGGCCGGATGCGGCGAGCAGGTGGCATAGGCGACCACTCCGCCGGGGCGCACCAGATCCGCGGCGGCGACGAGCAGCGCGCTCTGCAGCGGCAGCCATTCGAGCAGGAACGCGAACCCGGCCAGCGACACGCTGCCCGTCGCGGTGTAGATGATCAATGGGACT
>NZ_JAMQQG010000265.1 GCF_023716925.1 Frankia sp. R82 | reverse complement strand
GTCCGCCGGCGGGCGCGACCGGCGTGACGCTCGACCCGCCGTCCGAGCCGCACCCGGCGGCGCTGGCCACCGCCAGGGCGGCGCCCGCGAGCAGCAGCGCCGCCCGGCCGAGCGGGCAGCGGTGTTGGTGTTGGTGCCGGTGCTGGCCGAACATGGCGACCTCCCCAGTCCGGCGCCGGATTCGAGGCGACGCCGGGATGCCCGTGCGGCACCGCGATGGTCGTGCGGCGGCGCCGTTGGCAACGTCCTTCCACTCTCGTCGTAGGACCTCTGCCCAAAGTCACGGTGCGTGACACCCGACGGATGGACCTGCCCGCTGCGTGGCGCGGACCAGGCCCGCGATGGGGTGTGGGCCTGGCCCCCGGGGCGCGGTGCCGACCCACACCGCGGCGTGGACGTGGCCTGATCGGGTGAGCCACCGCCGGGCCCGGGCAGGTACCGGCCATCGGCGTGGCGTCATGCTTCGCTGCTGGACGGCACGCTGACGCCGTGATCTTTTACTGATGATTGTCGCGGGTCTGGACCGCCCGGCGACCACGGGTCATCGTGAAACGAACGGGCCGCCCAGCGCGTTGATGCCCCGGATACGGGGTATCGCCAGCGCAGGTCGACCTGCACCGACCGGAAGGGATCATGACAGACTCCGCCGACGCCGGATGTAGTTCCGGCCGACCCACGTACGCGCCGACGGGGGTCGACCGTTGATCGAGGCGCTGTTGCTGCTAGCGGGGCTGGCGCTCGTCGCCGCCTGTGGAATCTTCGTCGCCGCCGAGTTCGCCCTCGTCACCGCGGACCGGCCCTCCATCGAGCGGGCCGCCGAACGCGGCGAACGCGGCGCCCGTGGTGTGCTTGCCGCGTTGCGCACCCTGTCCACCCAGCTCTCGGGTGCCCAGCTGGGCATCACCGTGACGAACCTGGCGATCGGCTTTCTGACCGAACCGGCCATCGCCGAGCTGCTGCGCGGCCCGTTGCGCGGCCTCGGAGTCGGTGGCGGCGCCGTCGACGCGCTGTCGGTGACCATCGCGATGGCACTGGCCACAGCCGTCACCATGGTCTTCGGTGAACTGGTCCCGAAGAACCTGGCCCTGTCCAGCCCACTGGCCACCGCCAAGATGGTCCAGGGGCCGCAACGGGCGTTCACCCGGGCTGCGGGACTGCTCATCCGGTCGCTGAACGCGACCTCGAACGCGCTGCTGCACCCCCTGGGCATCTCCCCGCAGGAGGAACTGGCCTCCGCCCGCTCCGCGCAGGAGCTGTTCTCTCTGGTGGGGCGTTCGGCCGAACACGGCACCCTCTCCCAGGAGACCGCGACGCTGGTCCAGCGGTCACTGTTGTTCGGCGACCGCACCGCCGAGGACGTGATGACCCCCCGGATGCGGATGCGCACCGTCCATGCCGATGAGCCGATCAGCGAGGTGATCACTCTCACCCGGCGCACCGGCCATTCCCGTTTCCCCGTGCTCGGTGCGGACAGTGACGACGTGGTCGGCGTCATTCACATCAAGAACGCCGTGGGCGTCGCCGAGGAGGCCCGCGACCGCACGCCGGTGCGTGAGGTCATGGTCGCCCCGGTGACCGTCCCGTCCACGCTGTTGCTGGAGCCGCTGCTGGAGACGCTGCGCGCCGGCGGTCTGCAGATGGCCATCGTCGTCGACGAGTTCGGTGGCACGGACGGCCTGGTCACCGCCGAGGACCTGATCGAGGAGATCGTCGGGGACGTCGTCGACGAACACGACCGGGTCTCCCCCCGCGCACTGCGCCGCCACGACGGCACCTGGCTGCTCTCTGGTCTGCTGCGCCCCGAGGAGGCTGGCAACATCACCGGGATCGAGATCCCCACCGACGACACCTACCAGACCCTGGGCGGGCTGATGGCCCGCGCCCTCGGCCGCATCCCCCGCGGCGGGGACACCACCCTGCTCGACGGCGTGCGCTACACCGTCGAGCGGATGGACGGTCGCCGGGTGGACCGGGTCCGACTCGTCCCGGCCGATGCGGCCGGCTCGACCGGCGCCACGACCGATACTGCCGGTACGACCGGCGCCACGACCGATACGGCCGGCGCCACGACCGGTACGACCGGTACGACCAGTACGACGAGTCGTTCCGGCGCTGATGGCCAGACCCGCGGGTCGCGGGCGTCGGCCCGATGAGCCCCCTGTTCGCGGTCTCGGCGACCCTCGCCCTGCTGCTGCTCAACGCCCTGTTCGTCGGTGCCGAGTTCGCGCTGATCTCGGCCCGGCGGACCAGCATCGAGCCGCTCGCCGATGCCGGCAACCGGCTCGCGAAAATCACCCTGGGGGCGATGGAACGCGTCTCGCTGATGCTGGCCGGGGCCCAGCTTGGCGTCACCGTCTGCACCCTGGGCCTGGGTGCTCTCGGTGAACCGGCGGTCGCCGATCTGCTGCACGGCCCGTTCGAGGCGATCTCGCTGCCGTCCGCGCTGCTGCACCCGGTGTCGTTCGCCGTCGCCCTCGCGCTGGTCACCTTCCTGCACGTCGTCATCGGCGAGATGGTCCCCAAGAACATCGCGCTGACCATGCCGGACAAGGCCGTGCTCCTGCTCGCGCCGATGCTCGTCGGCTTCGTCCGGCTCGGCAAGCCACTGATCATCGTGCTGAACAAGGTGGCAAGCCTGTCGCTACGTGCTGTCGGCGTCGAGCCGAAGGACGAGGTTGCCAGCACCTTCACCCGGGACGAGGTGGCCGGCCTGGTCGAGGAGTCCCACCGGGAGGGCCTGCTCGCCCAGGACGAGCACGAGCTGCTCACCGGCGCGTTGTCGTTCGAGGAACGCACCGCCCGCGGCGTGCTGCTCGCCCCCGGCAGCCTCGTCACCGTCCCGCCGACGATCACGCCTCGTGAGGTCGAGCAGCTGGCCGCCCGCACCGGCTACACCCGTTTCCCGGTCCGCGACGCCGGCGGCACACTGACCGGCTACCTGCACCTCAAGGACGTGCTGGAGACCCGCTCGACCAAACGGACGAGCCCGGTGGCCGCCAAGTGGATCCGTCCGCTGGCGCACGTCGCCGCGGACGACAGTCTGCGCACGGCCCTGGCCACCATGCAGCACTCCGGCGCCCACCTCGCCCGGGTCACCGACGAGGCGGGCGAGGTGCTCGGGCTGGTCGCGTTGGAGGACATCCTGGAGGAGCTGGTCGGCGAGATCCGCGACGACGCCGGACGCGGCCGGCTGCGCCAGGAGCCCCAGCCTGCCTGAGCCGGCCCGCCTGGCCAGGCCGCCTGAGCCAGGCCGACACCCGTCCGGCCCGGCCCCACTCGACCCCGGCACGGTCCGGCCTGCCCGGCGATGTCGGGGCCGAGACAGTGCGGGGGGCTACTGACCCATACCACCTGCTGGTATGAAGAGGAGGTCAGACTGACGGCTGCCGGGGTGGGCGGACGTCGCCGGAGCAGGGGGTATGCGGGGCGCAGCGCGCCGCCGCGGGAGTGGGGCACGGTGACGGGGTCGGCACTACCGCCGCTGACCGGGAGCACCGCACGGCCGCTGCAGCCCGACGACCCTCGCAGCCTCGGGGCCTACCAGGTGATCGGCCGGCTCGGGCAGGGCGGGATGGGAACGGTGTTCCTCGGCCGCGCGCCTGACGGCAGCGCCGTGGCAATCAAGGTGATCCGACCGGAGCTGGCCCAGCGGGCCGAGTTCCGCGCCCGGTTCGCCCGGGAGGCCGAAAGCGCCCGGCGGGTCCGCCGGTTCACCACCGCCGCCGTGCTCGACGCCGACCCGCACGGCCAGCAGCCCTACCTGGTGACCGAGTTCGTCGAGGGTCCCACCCTGTCCCGGCACGTGTCGATCCGCGGGCCGCTGCGCCCCGCCGACCTGGAGCAGCTCGCGGTCAGCACGACCACGGCGCTGTCCGCCATCCACGCCGCCGGCATCGTGCACCGCGATCTGACCCCCGGCAACGTGCTGCTCTCCCCGGTCGGCCCCAAGGTGATCGACTTCGGCCTGGCCCGCGAGTTCAACGCGGACACCGAGCTGTCCCGCAACGTCCGCCAAGCCATCGGCACCCCCGGTTACATGTCACCGGAGCAGATCCTCGACGCCCCGATCACCTCGGCGGTCGACATCTTCTCCTGGGGAGCAGTGATGATCTTCGCTGCCACCGGCCAGCCGCCGTTCGGTACCGGCCGGATGGAGGCGATTCTCTACCGGATCATCAACGAGCCGCCGAAGCTCGACAGCCTCAACCCGGAGTTGCGCGAACTCGTCGAGGCCGCCATGGCCAAGGATCCCGCGGCCCGGCCGAGCGCGGAGGAGCTGCGCAGCGCGCTGATCGCCGGTGGTCCCGTGCCGGTCCACCCCCTCGGGCCACCCGGCGAGCCCGCGACCACCCCCGGGTCGGCCGGGGATCCGGCCGCCGAGCCAGAGCCGGCGCGGCGCCGGTGGGGCCGGCGCGGACGCGCCGACGCCCCCACCGGGGCCAGCACACCCCCCGTCACCCCGGTCCCGCTGGCCGGTCCGGCGGATTCGGCGGATTCGGCCAGTCCGGCCACGCCCGTCGCCACCGAATCGTCTGCCGCCTGGGCCGCCCAGTCGTCGGCGATGCCGCAGACCCAGCTCTCCCCACCGCCGATTGCCTCACCGCCACCGGTTGCCCCACCGCCACCGCTGCGTCAGGGGCCGTCCGCCCACGGGTCGCCGCCCCCGATCGGACCCACTGCCCCCGCCGGGTCTGCTCACCCGACGGGCTCGTCTCCTGCGATCGGGTCGCCTGCGCCGGGCAGTTCTCCGGTGCCGGGCGGCGCTTATCCTCCGGCCGGTGCGCCGGTCGGCTCGTCTCCCGCGGGTGGCCCATCGACATCCGCGGGCGCACCGCCGGTCGACCCGGAGCCGGCCTCGCCGCCGGGGCGCCGGCGGCGCGCGCGGCAGTTCGGCGGGGGTGTCCGGGTTGTGGTGGCGGTCGCGGTGGGCGTCCCGGGCCTTTTT
>NZ_JAMQQG010000264.1 GCF_023716925.1 Frankia sp. R82 | reverse complement strand
CCCCACCCCCCCCCCCCCCCCCCCCCCCCCCCCCCCCCCCCCCCCCCCCCCCCCCCCCCCCCCCCCCCCCCCCCCCCGCCAGGGTGACGCTACGTGATGTGTCTGCTCGCGTATCCGTGGCGTCGAACGGCAGGTCGTCATGCTCAGAACTCTGGTCCCGCATCTGGTCCGGACCGCGCCGGTGCGCCTTGCCCTGACCCACGGCCCGCTCTCGTCCGCCGTCATCGACCGGTTCGTGGCGGGCAGCACCGACAAGGACGCGGTGGGTGCGGTCGCCCGGCTGGTCGGCGAGGGGCTGCGGGCGTCGGTGGATCTGCTCGGTGAGGGGGCGTCGCACGCGCAGGACGCCCGCGACACCACCGAGGCCTACCTGCGCCTGCTCGAGGTGGCGGAGCAGGCCGGGCTGGCCGCGGGTCTGGACGTGTCGGTGAAGCTGTCGGCCCTCGGCCAGGCCGTGCCTCGCGACGGGCCGGCGCTGGCCGGCGCGAACGCCGCGATCATCGCCGCCCGGGCCCAGGAACTGGGCGCGACCCTCACGCTGGACATGGAGGATCACACCACCACCGACGCGACCCTGACCGTCCTCGCGCAGCTGCGCCAGGACGTCCCGACGGTCGGCGCCGTCGTACAGGCCCAGCTGCGCCGCACCGAGGGCGACTGCCGCGATCTCGCCCGCGCCGGGTCCCGGGTGCGGCTGTGCAAGGGCGCCTACCTCGAACCGGCCGCCGTGGCCCATCAGGGGCGCAGCGCGGTGGCCGCCGCCTACGCCCGGTGTCTGGGCATCCTGCTGTCCGGTCCGGGCTATCCGATGATCGCGACGCACGATCCGCAGCTGCTCGCCCTGGCCGGGCGGCTGGTGCGTCACCTGGACCGTCCGGCCGGCAGCTTCGAGTACCAGATGCTGTTCGGGGTGCGTCCGGGTGAACAGCGCCGGCTGGCCGCGGCCGGGGCACCCGTGCGGGTCTACCTGCCGTACGGGCCGGACTGCGTGCCCTATCTGTCCAGGCGTCTGGTCGAGAAACCGGCCAACCTGCTGCTGGCCCTGCAGGCCGCGAGCGACTGGCCGGCCCGGTGAACGCGCCGGCCGGGCCCGGCGTGGTCGTGCCCGATCCGGTGAACGAGCCCGTCCGGCGTTACCCCGCCGGCTCCGCGGCGCGGGCAGGGCTGCAGCAGGCCCTGCGCCAGTTCGCCGGGGAACAGCTCGAACTGACCAACACCATCGGTGGGCACAGCCGGCCCGGTGGCGGCGAGCCGCGTGACGTCGTCGTGCCGCACGAGTACCGGCGGGTGCTCGGCACGCTGCGGGAGAGCACGCACGCGGATGCGTGCGCGGCCGTCGCCGCCGCGAAGGCCGCGGCACCGGGCTGGCGGGAGCTCGCCCCGACCGACCGGGCGGCGGTGTTCCTGCGCGCGGCGCAGGCTCTGGCCGGCCCCTGGCGGGACATCGTCAACGCGGCGACGATGCTCGGCCAGGGCAAGACCGCCCACCAGGCCGAGATCGACGCCGCCTGCGAACTCGTCGACTTCTGGCGTTTCAACGTCGCCTTCGCCGCCCGGCTCGCCGGCGATCAGCCACACAGCATCACCGGCGAGTGGAACCGCCTCGACCTGCGTCCGCTGGAGGGTTTCGTCTACGCGGTCACCCCGTTCAACTTCACCTCGATCGCGGGCAACCTGCCGACCGCACCGGCGCTGATGGGCAACACCGTGGTGTGGAAACCGGCGCCGACGCAGGCGCTCGCCGCGCACCTGCTGATGCGCCTGCTGGAGGCCGCCGGGCTGCCCCCGGGCGTGATCAACCTGGTGGGTGGCTCCGGCGTGCCGGTGAGCGAGGTCGTGTGCGCCGACCCGGAACTGGCCGGTGTGCACTTCACCGGGTCCACCGCGGTGTTCACCCGGCTGTGGCAGGCGCTCGCCGCCAACCTGGACCGTTACCGCGGCTACCCCCGGATCGTGGGAGAGACCGGTGGCAAGGACTTCGTCGTCGCCCATCCCTCCGCCGACGTCGATGTCGTACGCGCGGCGCTGGTGCGGGCGGCGTTCGAGTACAGCGGCCAGAAGTGCTCGGCGGCCTCCCGGGCCTACCTGCCGGCCAGCCTCTGGCGGCGCCTCGGGAGTGATCTCGCCGCCGCCACGGAGGCGTTGACGGTCGGCGACGTCGGTGAGTTCGACCACTTCACCGGGGCCGTCATCGACGCCCGGGCCTACGCGCGCCTTGCCGCCGCCTGCACCCGCGCGGCGGACGATCCCTCCGTGACGATCCTCGCCGGTGCCCGCTGCGACGACGGCGTCGGCTGGTTCGTCCGCCCGACGGTCCTGCTCGGGACGGATCCGGGCCGGGAGTGGTTCACCGAAGAGCTGTTCGGCCCGATCCTGGCCGTGTACGTCTACGACGACGACCGGCCCGGCGCCTGGGCGGACGTGCTGGACCTGGTCGACCGGACCAGCGCCTACGCCCTGACCGGCGCGGTCATCGGCACCGACCGGGCGGCCCTCGCCCAGGCCGAGCAGGCCCTGCGCTTCTGCGCCGGCAACCTCAGCATCAACGATGCCCCCACCGGCGCCGTCGTCGGCCGTCAGCCGTTCGGTGGAACCCGCCGCTCCGGCACCGACGACAAGGCCGGCTCGGCCCAGAACCTGCTGCGCTGGGTGGCCCCCCGGATCATCAAGGAGAACCTGGACGCACCGCTGGGCCATCCGAGGCGGTCGGGGTCGAACGTGGGCGAAAACAAGCATCAGGGCATCCACGGACTCTAAACTTGCGCCATCCGGTCCTCCTCTCCCATCCCATCCCTGGAGTTGCCATGTCGGCTGCCGAGCAGGCGCGTCATGTCCTGACCTTCTGCGGGAAGTGCAGCTGCGGCTGTCCTGAGCTGTTCGTGGACCACGACGCGGCCCCAGAGCGCCGCATCGTGCTCACCGACGACTTCGGCCAGCGGATCCAGATGAGCGTCGAGCAGCTGCAGGTCATCGTCGACGAGGCGCGTTCCGGGCAGATCACCGCGCTCGTGGACGCGGAGCTCGCGCTGGGCGTGCGCTGACATGCCCGGTACCACCGTCGTGGCCGGTGCTGCTGTGGCCGCCCCCGTCGCGCGCCGGTGAACCACGACCACCTCACGCGTACGAGTGCCGTCACCGGGCTGCCCACCTCCGTCGCCGTCCTGGTGGCGGCCCTGGCCGGGGTTGTGGGGGCCTACCACGCCGTTCGCCTTGTCGTCACCGTCCCCGAGGGGGCGTCGTCCATGCCGAGACCCGTACGGCGGGTGATCGGGGGGCGTCCTCGGTTCGTCCCGGCGGAGATCGGGCACACGGTCCTCGCGGCCGGCATGGTCGTCATGTTCGTCGGGCCCCCCTCCTGGTCGGGCTCACCCGCGTTCGCGCTGGGGTACGGGGCGCTCGCCGTGGCCTTTCTGGCTCTGGTGGTGACCGGGCCGGCGTGCTGCGAGCCGGCCCGGTGGTCGTGCTGCTCGATGCTGGTCGTGGAGTCGCTGGCCATGGCGTGCATGGCCCGCGCGGGGCGTTGGCCGATGGCCGAGTTCGGCACGGCCGGTGATCTGTCCGGCTGGTTCATCGTCGTGTTCGCCGTGTCGGCGGCCGGCGCGCTGGCCGGTTCCTTGCCGCGCCGGGCCTGGGCCTGGGCCCGGCCGCTGTCGGCCACGGGCCCGGTCCTGCCCGCGGTGGTGCCGATCACTCCCGCGGCCAGCCGACTCGTGATGGCCACCGCAATGCTTGTCATGCTGATGTGATGCACGTGTCGGGACATGGTGGTGGGCCAGGTGGTGGTGGGCCAGATGGTGGTGGGCCAGGTGGTGGCGGACCGCCGGGCACGGACGCTCCGTTCGCCCTCGAGCCGGGCGAGCGGATGCTGCGGGTCCGTCTAGACGGTGGGCGGGTCCACGCGAAGCAGGGATCGATGGTCGCCTACCGGGGCCGGGTCGAGTTCGCCTACCAGGGTGGCGGCGTAGGCGGTTTCCTGCGGCGGGCCGTCACCGGCGAGGGCCAGGATCTGATGCGGGCGACCGGCCACGGCACCGTCTGGTTCGCCGAGTCCGGCCATCACATCACCATCCTCACCCTCGACCGGGACAGTCTCACGACCAACGGCCGCAGCCTGCTGGCCCTGGAGTCGAGCCTGCGCTACAAGGCGACGACGACCTCCGGCGGAATCGGGGCGATGGTCGCCGGTGGCCTGTTCAACACCGAGATCTCGGGGACCGGCGGGGTGGCCGTGCTGTGCGTGGGCTCGCCCCTGGTGCTGTCCACGGACGAGCCGGTGTGCGTGGACCGGGATGCGGCGGTGGCCTGGACCTCCGGGGTACGCACCCGGGTCGTCTCGACGTTCCGGCTCGGCAACCTCGTCGGACGCAGATCGGGCGAGCTTGCACAGGTCGAGTTCTCTGGACGCGGCGGCTTCGTGGTCGTGCAGTGCGGCGAGACGCCGGCGGTGGGCTCCACCACCGAGGGACACTGACGGGCGCCGCGCAACCCGTGCCGACCTCGCTGGACCGACGCCTGTTCGACGAGCTGTGCGCCGCGCTGGTCGGGCAGGGCCTGTCCGTTCCGATCGCCGCGTCTGCGTCGTCCCCGTCCCCGTCACCTGCTCCGTCGTCGCTGCCGAGGGCCGTGGCCGCGCCGTGGGCGGCCACGGCCGCGTGGGCGGACAGCGGGCTGATGTGGCTCACCGGTGCCCCACAGGCCCCACCGACCCTGCCGGACGGGCCGGTGATCGGACGGGCCGAGGCAGCCGCGCGGCTGTTCACGGCACTGTCGGCGGAGGTGGGCCGGACAACGCGACCCGAGGTGGCGGCGCTGCTCGGGGGCCGGGCCGCGCTGCTGGGCCTGGCCCGGGGCGGAACCTGCTCGGCCGGTGGCAGCTGCCGGCTGCTGCCCACCGCGGACGGCTGGATCGCGGTGAACCTGGCCCGCGCACACGACGAGGATGCCGTCGACGCCCTTCTCGGCGCGCTCGGCGGGGGCGTCGGCGGAACTGTGCGCGAGCGGGCCTGGGCGGAGCTTGCCACGGCGGTGTCCACCCGGCCGGCCGCCGAGGTGGTCGGGTTCGCCCGGCTGCTGGCCATGCCGGTCGCCGCGCTGGACCCGGGCCGACCACTCATCGGGTCGTTGGTGTTCGTGCTGGTTCGCCAACGGCCACTGTCGTCCTGGAAGCGCTGCGCCGGCC
>NZ_JAMQQG010000263.1 GCF_023716925.1 Frankia sp. R82 | reverse complement strand
GGTCGAGGTCGGCCCGGCGGGCCCGGCCGGTGCGGGCACGCCGCCGGCCGGGGTGGCGGGAGTACCTGCGGCGCCGACCGATCTGAGCGCGCAGGTGCAGGAGGGCGCGGTGGTGCTGCGCTGGGAGCCGTCGGCCACGCCGGGGGTGTCCTACCGGGTGTCACGGGTGCTCGCCGACACGTCCGCGCCGGGTGGCCGGCGCGAGCGCGGGCTGGGGATCACCACCGCGACCGAGCTGTCCGACGCCGGGGTGCCCCGTGGGGTGGAGTACTGGCACGAGGTGGTCGCGGTGCTGGCGGGTGCGTCCGGACGGCTGCGTTCGGCGGCGGCGCGGACCCCGGCGCGGGTGCTGGCCCCGGCGGTGACGGTGCTGCGGGCGACGATGTCCGGGGATGCGGTGGAGCTGTCCTGGCGGCCGATGCCCGATCATGACGAGGTGGTCATCGAGCGGACGTTCGCCGAGTCGTCGGCGTTGTCGGGTGCCAAGCGGCGCTTCCGGGGGGTCGGCGGGCACTTCCTGGACGCCGACGTCTCCCCGGGCGCGGTCTACCGCTACCGGGTGTGGGTCGCCGGCCCCGAGGGGTCGGACGCGCTGGCCCCGGTGGATGCCAGCCAGGTCGTCATCCGGGCCGTCGCCCGGCCACGGCCGGTGCTGGATCTGGAGGCCCGGGCCACCCTCGGCGGCACGGTGCTGCGCTGGACGATCGTGCCGGGCACCATCGTGCGGGTCTACGCGACGGAGAACCCCACCCAGGCCGGCCTCGCCGGAACGGGCCCGTTCGGCCCGGCGGACCGCGAGGTGAGCCTGCGTTCGTTGGAGGGGCGGGCCCGGCTGGTCGGGGAAAGCCGCCGCGGCCGGCTGGTCGACCGGCAGTCCGGCGCCCCGATCGTCTACACCCCGATCACCGTCGCCGAGGACCGGGCCGTGATCGGCACCGCCGTCAACCACGAAGGCACCCCGTGACCGACACCCCGACCGACACCCCGATCCCGACCGGCACCCCGGCCTACGGTTACGTCGACATCGACGCCGACACCGCCCGCCAGGCCAGCCGGATCTACTGGGACGACACCGCGGCCGACTACCAGGCCGAGCACGGCGAGTTCCTCGGCGACAGCGACTTCTGCTGGAGCCCGGAGGGGCTGCGCGAGTCCGACCTGCACCTGCTCGGCGACGTGGCCGGGCGCACCGTGCTCGAGATCGGGTGCGGCGGTGCCCAGTGCGCCCGCTGGCTGCGGGGCGCCGGGGCACGGGTGGTCGGGATGGACCTGTCCGGCGGTCAGCTCGCGCAGGCCCGGGCGCTCGGGGCACGCACCGGCATCGAGGTGCCGCTGGTGCAGGGCGACGCGGTGGCACTGCCGTTCGCCGATGCCAGTGTCGACCTGGCCTGCTCGGCGTTCGGTGCCGTCCCGTTCGTGGCCGACTCGGCCGCGCTGATGCGCGAGGTCGCCCGGGTGCTGCGCCCGGGCGGGCGGTGGGTGTTCTCCACCACCCACCCGTTCGTCTGGTGCCTGCCGGACGAACCGGATGAGAAGACCGGCCTGCGCATCTACCACAGCTACTTCGACCGCCGGGCCTACACCGAACACGACGACGCCGGCAGGGCCGTCTACACCGAGACGCACCGCACGGTCGGCGACCGCGTCCGGGAGATCGTCGGGGCCGGGCTCACCCTGCTTGACCTGCTGGAACCCGAGTGGCCCGCGAGCCTGACCGCGACCTGGGGGCAGTGGGGACCCGAGCGGGGCGCATACGTGCCGTCAACATCGATTTTCGTCACCAGCCGGCCCGGGTCCTCAACGTAGAACCAGTACGTCCCACTACGCGCACAACACCCACGGGTGTCACGGGGAGCCCTGAACGCCCCCGTTATGGTAGGCCCCGCATTCGCCGTTGGGGGCAGACCGTGGACCTCGCTCACTGCGCACCCGGAGATGCCACGCCCAGGCGCGGCACCCCGGCTGTCCGCCCATGCCCGACTTCGGGTACCCGAATGTGCGCGGGTGTCGCCCTGGCACTCACCGTGGGGCTGGCCGCGGCCGGGTGTGGAGCCGGCAGCGGCGGGCCGTCGTTCGTCGCCGCGCCGCAGGCGACCCGGGCCGCCCCGGCGGTCAGCGCCGACCCGTTGCCCCCACTGAGCAAGTTCGTCACCCAGCCGGACGGCAGCCAGGTGACGACGGTCAGTTCCGACTATCTGTTCGACTCGAACAGCAGCACGCTGATGCCGCAGGCGGTGACGGCGCTCGAGCAGATCCTGCCCGCGGTGCGCGAGCATCCCGGCCGAATCTCGGTGATCGGCTACAGCGACGGACTCGGCCGCACCGAGGACAACCAGAAACTGTCGCTCGACCGTGCCAAGGCGGTCGAGACGTGGCTGGCCACACAGAACATTCCCAGCTCAGTGCTGGACGTCGAGGGCCGGGGCGAGCAGGGCGCGCGGGACGGCGTCCCCGATGCGAGCCGACGCCGAGTGGAGATCGTGCTTCGATGACGCACCGCCTGTCCCTGCGCAGGGCCGTCCGGCCGCCGCGCAGGGCCTGTTTCGCCCGCCGGCTCGCACCGCTGGTCGCGCTGTCGCTGCTGGCCATCCCGGCGCTGACCGCGTGTGACCCCGGCGGCCTGCTGGGCACGGCCAAGGCGTCCGGCCCGCTGGACTGCTCGATGTACGAGAAGAAGGCCCCGGCGAACGGCGCACCGCTGCTGCTCGTGCTGCTGGACGTCACCGACAACTCGGCGGCGACCGCGACCCGGGTGGCCAACCGGGTCCAGCCGTATCTGGACGAAGCGCTGCGCGACGGTTCCTACATCCGCCTCGTCGCCACCGCCGGCGGCCCGATGATCTACTCCGACTGCTTCCACGGCGACCAGATGTTCCAGATCAAACGGAACAACAGCGCGCGGGAGACAAAGGACCGTACCGCCGCGTCGAAGGCACTCGGCACCGAGATCAGCCACGTGGTCCAGTCGGCGAAGGTCGGCCCGACCGGCAGCGCCACCCCGCTGCTGGCCGGGATCAACGACGAGGTCGCCACGGTGCGCGCCACCCCCGGCGTCAAGGTCACGTCGGTGACGGCGCTGGTGTGGTCCGACCTGCTCGGTACCGGCGAGCAGACCGACTGCCTGAACGTCGACGGCAAGACGGCGTCCGTCACGATCGCCGAGGCCGTGGTGAAACGGTGCTTCGAGACCAGGCAGATCAGCTCGGTCAGCCCGGTCAGGGTCCGCTTCCTCGGCGTCAACGAGGGCAGCGCGGACCGCCCCCAGCAGGAGCTCGCCCGTTATCTCAAGGGCGAGCTGTGCCGGCGGATCAGCAGCGACTGTGGCTAGCCCGCACCCTTCCGCCTCCGCCGCCCGCCCCCCGGACACCCCGTATCCGACCACCCCGTATCCGACCGACGCCTCGTTTGCATCACCCGCTGCATCCCCACCGCCGACGTCCGTGCCGGCCCGAGTGGGATCCACGCCGAGGAGGCGACCGATGGGCATCCTGCACGAACCGGAGGACCAGCATTTCAGCCCGGCCCTCATGCGCTCAACGGTGGTCATCCTCACCTGCCTGGCCCTGCTGGCGGTGCTCGAGCTGTGGGTGTGGCTGACGTTGTCGTCGCCGTTCGCCCGGGTGTCGGTCACCGGCTCGATGATCGTGACCGCGGTGAGCTTCTTCATCGCCGGCAACACCTTCCGACTGCGCGACATCCGCCGCCGGGTCGGTAACCAGGCCCGCGCCGGACGGATCGCCCCGATCGACGCGTTGTCCCAGCTGCCGCCGCGAGAGACCATCCAGCGCCGGTTCCTGCTCGGCGTGGTCGGCGCGGTCGTCGGTGTCGGCACCCTGGTGCTGACCATGGTGTTCTCCGGGGACGAGCAGCAGGGCGCCCGGGAGGCGATGGTCGCCTCGGTCCTGGGCATCGTCTGCGCGATGCTCTGCTTCGTCGGCGGTACCTTCGCCCGTCCCATCGACTGATGACGCCCACGATGACGCCCGCGCCCGTCGACCGACGGTCCGCCCCCGTCAACCGACGCCCACCGACGACGGAAACAGGAGCCTGAAACGGTGCTGCGCAGGGGAAACCAGCCAGGACGTCTGGCCAAGCAGCTCATCCGCCGGGTCGGGGACGCCGACGTGGCGCTTGCCGGCGCGGAGACCCGACCGAAGGTCCTCAAGAGCCTCGAGGACGCCGAGGTGCAGGAGGTCCGGGCCTCCGTGCGCGCAGATGGTCGCACCCTGGAGGAGCTGATCGCCGAGCTGCGGATGGAGATCGACTCCCGGGCCGAACGCCGGGAACGCCGCAGCGAGCTGATCAAGAACAAGGTCGAGCAGGGCCGGCTGTGGCGCAGCGTCGGGGTGCAGGAGCGCATCCCGCAGATGGCGCTGGCCGAAGCCGCCCGCAAGGTCGTCCTCACCGTGCTCGCCGCGCTGGACTTCTACGTGTTCGCCCAGTCGTACGCGGTGCTCGCCGACGTCGGGGGCTACGGTCCCGAGTGGTGGCTCGGTGGTCTGCTCGGGGTCGCGGTGTTCATCGCCGGAGTGGCGCTGGCGCACGGCATCAAGGCGTCCATCCTCGCCCGGGCACAGAAGCAGATGCTCGTCGATGCCGACGCCGGCCGGCTCAAGATCGATCCGGACGTGCGCGAGCAGCTCGTCGAGTCCCGCTCGTCCGCGCTCGCGCTCGGCCTGACCACGGCGATCTTCCTGCTGCTGTCGGTCGCCGGCGTGCTCGTGCGCAGCCAGGGCACGGCCGGGGCGACCACCGGCGGTGCGGTGGTCCTGTTCCAGGCGCTGATCCCGCTGGTCGCCGTCGCCGTCGAGCTCTACCTGCACGACCCGACCGAGCGCGACGAGCCGATGCCGAACCTGGTCGACCGCCGCCTGGAACGGCGCCTGGCCAAGGCCGAGCGCCGGCTGCGCATCGTCGCCGCGCAGGTCGAGGCCAAGGTCGCCAAGATCGAGAAGCTGTACCGGGTCGAGGAGGCCATCCTCGACGTCGAACAGAAGGACATGGGGCTGCGTCACACCACCGACCTCGTCCTCGGCGGCGGTCACATCCCCACCGTCCCGACCAACGGCCGCGTCGCCGAGGTCGACCGCACCGAACTCGAGAAGACCATCAAGATGGCCCGACGTTCCTGACCACCGGCCCGTCGGCCGACGACCCGCCGGGCAGCGGTGAACTGGCCGGCGGCGGGTCGGCCGGCGGCGGGTCGGC
>NZ_JAMQQG010000262.1 GCF_023716925.1 Frankia sp. R82 | reverse complement strand
GTGCGGGTCGGCGGGCTCGCCGGTGCCGGCCAACCCGCCGGTGCCGGCGCGGCGGACGGGCCAGCGGCGGGCGGGAGCGGGTCGAGCGCACTGGCCGGCTGGCTGCGACTGGTTCCCACGCTGATCTGGCTGGCCAGCGTCGGTTTCTTCCTCGGCGCGCTGCTCGCCCTGAGCTGAGTGGACGCCCCGGTCTCCCGTCCGATCAGCAGTGATCCGACGCTGACCGGGGCATCCACCCGCACCCTCGCCCTGCCCCGGTCGGGCCCGTGGCGCGGTCCGGGTGTGGGTCAGCAGCGCAGCGTGGGCAGCCCGGGGCGGCACCCGGGTGGGATGACCTGGCGGATCTCGATCTCGCCGTGACCGAACGACCGAAGCACGACCGAGTGCCGCAGGGCCGCGGCGACCGTCGGGACCTCGGCGAGCACCGAGTCCGGCGGCTTGCCCATCATCAGGTAGCCGACGTCCCGCCAGCCGTGTGGGAACTGGGCCTGGACCTGTGGGTCCAGGTCGAGTTTGTAGAACCACACGGGCAGCGGACGGCGTCCGGAGATGACGAGATCGGTCCAGGCGATGTCGTCGGTGACGACCGTGCGCCGGTCGTGCACATGGGCGAGGAACCAACGGGTGGCGTCGCGGCTCGGAGCACTCGCGTCGACCGTCAACGCGGTGTGGATCTTCGGTGTCCACGCCCAGGTCAGGATGACAGCGCACGCCAGCACGGTGCCGACGACGAGGGTGTGGCGCACGACGATCACCGGCCCGGCGAGCCAGCCGGGCAGCGGGCGCCGCCACCGTGAGCCGGGCTGCGGCACCTCGATGACCCGGGTGGGCACGGTGTCGGGCTCCGGATCGCCGAACGTGCTCACCCCGGACGATGACCGTGGGGCGGGAATGCCACGGGGCAGGGTGTCGTCCGGATAGGGGGAGGGTGCGTCCCGGGGATGGCGGCGCGGCAGGATCGCGTCGAGCAGGCCGGCGACGCACAGGGCGGCGAACGGCAGCATCGCGGTGACGTACGGGTTGGGCAGGTAGCCGTTGCGGAAGATGAAGGCGAACTGGATCAGCAACAGTACCGAGACCACCCGCAGACGGCGCAGCGCCAGCAGCGGGACGGCGGCGGCGATCCCGCCGAGCACCAGGTACGGGTCGAGATCCAGCCAGGAGCGGACCACGTTGTAGGTGTCGCTGCCGGTGTCCAGGACGCTGCCGCTGGACGCGCGATCGAACAGCTGCCAGCGCACCGCCCACTCCAGCGACACGTGACCAGGGCCCTCGAACAGCTCGTTCTTCGCCGCCGCGTACAGCAGGTAGATGCCGCAGATCCCGATCAGGCAACCGAGGAAGGTGCGGCGGACGAACCGCCAGTTACGGTCGTCGCGATGCTGGCGTAGCAGCACATACAGGCCGGGCAGAAACAGCAGCGTCGTCTCCTTGGACCAGAACGCGAAGGCCATGAACGTGCCGGCAAGTGCGGCGGCGAGCAGGCTGCGGCGCGGAGACACGGCGGCGACGAACGCGGCGAGCAGCCACATCACGCCGATGTTGTCCAGGAACGCCATCCGCTGGTACCAGATCGCCAACGGCGACAGGGAGAAGACCAGCACGGCGGCGCTGGCGAAGAAGCGGCGCAGACCGAGCAGCCGGCCGAACCGGTAGACCAGCACACAGCTCACCAGGTGCAGCAGGAACATGAGCTCCCGGGCGGCGGTGACGGCGGTGGTCGCGCGGTGGAAGCCGTCCGTCAGTTTGGTGTAGATCGCGATCAGCAGCCAGCCGCCGAACGGGTGGTCGTACCAGTAGGTGTAATGGGCGATGCGGTTCCAGTACTGCATCGAGTAGGCCTGCGCGGCGTAGGTGCCCTCGTCGTCGGTGACCCGACCGGGCCAGCCGTCGAAGTTCACCCCGTGCACGACGGCGACGACCGCCAGCAGCGCGCCGACCAGCACCAGGCTGTGCCGGTGGGCCCGCGCCCAGACGGTGCCGTGGACGACGAGTCCGCGCAGCGCGACCACCGTCCAGGCAGTGGCGCTCACCGGCGGCGCGAGCACCCGCGGCCCGATCTCCCCGGCCAGGTCGGGCCTGGCCGAATCCGGCCGGGTCTGGTCGGGCCTGGTCTGGTCGGGCCTGGTCTGGTCGGGGGTGCTCATGACGCGGCTCCTGCCGGGACGCGGCCCGCGCCGGCGCCGTGGTGGGCGCCGGAGTGTGAGGTCTTCTCCCAGTCGACGTGCCCGCGCAGCAGCCGCAGGGTCGCGCGCACCGCGGCGACCGACAGGACGAGCTGGTAGAGCGGCGCGCTGAAAACCAGGCGGGTGCTGTCCCACCAGGTGATGTCGAGGTCGTAGGCCTCGGCGAACTCGCGGAACGCCGCCTGTTCGGACCAGACCGTCATCACGGTGGCCCCCAGTGGCAGGCAGAACACGATGACCAGGCCCGTGGGCGCGGCGAGGAACCAGGTCAGGACCAGCGAGACGGGCAGCAGCACCCCGGCCGTCGCCTGGAAGAACGGCATGGTCAGCATCTCGGCGGCCATCAGCCGTTGCCGGGTACCGGGCAGCAGGCGCCAGTCCCCCTTGAACAGGACCTGCATGAAGCCCATCATCCAGCGGGTCCGCTGCACGACGAGTTTCGTCAGGCTCTCCGGCGTCTCCTCCCGGGTGGTCAGATCCGGGTGATAGAAGACCGTGGTGCGGATCCCCGCCACCGAGGCCCGCACCCCGAGATCGCAGTCCTCGGTGAGGCAGCTGACGTCCCAGCCGTCGAGGGCGTCCAGCACGTCCCGGCGGATGAACACGGTGTTGCCGCCGAGCGGGATGAACCGCGCCTGTGCCTGGAAGCGCAGGCGGGACATGAACCAGATGTAGTACTCGAGGCAGTTGCGGGCCCGCCACCAGGACGTGTCCGTGTCCAGCCGGCGCAGCACCGGACGGGCCGCACCATCGCCCACCGTGGCCGTCGGGTCGTCGTGGACGTCGGCGGTCGGTTCCGCGGCGGGGGCGCGGACGTTCATCAGCTGCACGCCGCCCTGGAAGATGCCGACGTCGGACTGCCGCAGCGCCAGGGTGTTGACGTAGGACAGCAGTCCCTCGGCGATCAGCGACTCGGCGTCGACCACGCCGATGAGGTCACCGGTGCAGTACCGCCGGGCGTCCTCCAGGGACAGTGGCTTGCTGCGCCGGCTGCCCCGCGGGGCGACGACGCGGACGTTCGGATGTCGCGCCGCGATCTGTTCGGCGATCTGTCGGGTCGGGCGGTCAACCTCGTCGTGGGACACCATCACCACCAGTTCCAGCAGGTCAGCCGGATAGTCGCCGGCCAGGACCTGGGTGAGCGTGCGGCCGAGGATCGGCTCGTCGCGGGCCGGGACGATCAGCGAGAACCGGTGGCGCGGCGCGAGGGTGTCGGCGAGATCGACATGGTCCACCCGCTCGGGGTGCTGCCAGCTGTACTGACCGCGGACGAGGGTGAGCACCGCGACCAGCAGCATCAGCAGCGACACACCGGTCCACAGGCCGAGCACCACCGCGTGATGGTGCTCGGCCGCGCGTACGGCCAGCAGCGCCGCGATCGGCACCCCGGCCAGTCCGCACACCAGGCGGCGCCGTCCCGGCCGGGCCACGCGCCCGGTGTCACCGAGGCGGCCCAGCGCCAGGGTGGCGATCGAGGCGGCCAGCGCGCCGGCACCCGCCGCGACCCACACCGGCCAGCCGGCGCCCGTGGACGCACCGCCGAGCAGGCGGGTTCCCACCTCGCCCACGGCCAGGTAGACGTAGCATCCGGCCGCCTCGCAGGCGAACTGGACGAGTCGGGGCAGCCGGACACCGCGGTGGTCGTCCAGGCCGACAGCCACCGCCTGGCGCGGCCCGGCGCGACCGAACGTCCGCGGCAGGAGCACGGCCAGTGCCAGCGGGACGAGGTACGCCACCTGCCGTTCCACGGCCAGCGGACCGGCGCACAGCACGGTCAGGGCGACATGCAGCACCACCCCACGGCCCGCCCCCGCCAGCCGACGTGGGGTGAGCGGCCCCCGGTCGGCGCCACGTTTCCGTGGCTCCCGGTGGGAGCGTGGTGCCGGTGCCCCACCGGGCCTCGCAGCAGCCTCGCCGGGTTGGACGAGCGGGACGGGCTCGCCGGGCTGGGGGGAGTCGGCGAGCCGGGGAGACACACCGAGGCCGGGGTCTTCCTGCGCGCTTCGGTTTCCGGTCAAGAGATACCTGCCTGGGAAAAGGACGGGAGGGCCGCGAGCGGTCGGACGTCGGGGCCCCGTCGGGCCACGGCGAGGCGACGGATCACGGCACGGCAACGGGTCACAGCAGGGCGACGAGGCGAGGGAGGTCGGCGACGTACTCGGCGACCGTCGTGGCGGCGAAGTAGCGGACACGGACGTGGTTGTCGGGTCCGATCCCGAGCACCTGGGCGGCGTGACTGACCAGGTAGGCGCCCTGACCGCCGCGGGGATCGCCGCCGTCGCGGTCGACGGTGGCCAGCGGCACCCCGACGGCCCGCTGCGCCGCGGCGAGCTGCGTCGGCGTGCCGGTGAGTCCGACGAAGGCCGGGTCGAACTGGTCGAGCCAGCGGCGCAGCACCGCCGGGGTGTCCCGGTCGGGGTCGGTCGTGACGAACACGACCGTGACCTTCCGAGCGACCTGGGTGCCCACCACCTGGCGGGCGGCGGCGAGGTCGGCCATCGTGGTCGGGCACACGTCGGGACAATGCGTGTAGCCGAAGAACAGCAGCGTGGCGCGGCCGGCGGTAGCCCGGGCGAAGTCGTAGGGCCGCCCACCGGTGTCGGTGAGCACGAACGACGGCCTGGGCACGGCGGTCGGGGCGACGCTGCCGTGCCAGCCGCCGACCCAGGTGGCGTGCGCCGTCGGCACGCCGACCGCCGCGGTCCGGGCCGGCGTCCCGCCGGCGGGATGACCCTCCGTCCCGGACGCACCGGCCGCGGAACCGCCGGCACTCCCACCGCCACCGCAACCGGCCAGGACCGCGGTGGCGGTGGCGCAGACGGCAGCCACCGCCACCCGCCTGCGCCCGGGTCGGCCGACAGGGCTGGGTCTGTCAGCAGGGCCGGGTCTGTCAGCAGGGCCGGGTCTGTCAGTGGGCACAGAGCACCGCTCCTCGCGCCGCCGCGATGAGCGTGCCAGCGAGGCGACGGAGGTCCGCACCGACGACGCGAACGGCGTTGATGCCGTGGGCACGCAGGTAGGCGCAGTCGATCCGCTGGCCGGGCGGCGGCGTGCCCGGGATGCACACCCGGCGGCCGGTGTCGGCGGCCGCGTAGTTGTTGTCGCAGCCGTCGAGGCCGATCGGCACCGGCGACGGGCTGCCGTTGCCCCGGGGCACCACCCGGCCGGAGAGCTGGGCGGGTGGTGCCA
>NZ_JAMQQG010000261.1 GCF_023716925.1 Frankia sp. R82 | reverse complement strand
GCGGGTGGTGAACTGGCTGATCCCCGGCGAGGAAAGCACATTGGTGGTCACCCTCGGCTACGAACAGGAGGCTGTGGCCCTCACCGCGCCGCCGCTGGCCCGCTGGCTGTGCGGGGCGTCGACACCGCCGCTGGTGGCGACCGCGCTGGCCGGTGCGGCCCTGGTCGCCGTCAGCGATCTGGCGGCACAGCGGCTGTTCGCGCCCACCCAGCTGCCGGTGGGCGTGGCGACCGCGGTCGTCGGCGGCAGTTACCTGGCCGTCCTGCTCGTCCGGCGGCGGCCCACATGACGGTGCGGACGGCAGGCACGGCATCTGACGGTGGGAGAAGGAACGGCCTATGGCGCGGCTGAGCGCACACGAACTGACACTCGCGTACGACCGGCGGGTCGTGGCCAGCGGGCTGGACATCGACATCCCGGACGGGGAGTTCACCGTCATCGTCGGGCCGAACGCCTGCGGCAAGTCGACGCTGCTGCGGGCGCTGGTCCGGCTGCTGCGGCCGAAGGCCGGTGCCGTCCACCTCGACGGTGAGCTGATCTCGTCCTATCCAACGAAGGAGGTCGCCCGCCGGCTCGGGCTGCTCGCCCAGTCGGCGACCGCGCCCGCCGGGATCACCGTGGCGGACCTGGTCGCCCGCGGTCGCTACCCGCACCAGCGGCTGCTGCGGCAGTGGTCGCGCCAGGACGAGCAGGCCGTCGCCGAGGTGATGGTGCGCACCCACCTCATGGAGCTGGCCGACCGCGCGGTCGACGAGCTCTCCGGCGGGCAGCGCCAACGGGTGTGGCTGGCCATGGTGCTTGCCCAGCAGACGCCGATCCTGCTGCTCGACGAACCGACCACCTTCCTCGACATCGCCCACCAGATCGAGGTGCTCGACCTGTGCGCCGAACTGCTGGTGGACGGTGGCCACACCCTGGTGGCGGTGCTGCACGACCTCAACCAGGCCAGCCGGTACGCCGGGCAGCTGGTGGCGATGCGCGACGGGCGGATCATCGCCCAGGGCCCGCCGAACGAGATCGTCACCGCCGAGCTCGTGTATGAGGTCTTCGGTCTGGCCTGCCGGGTCATCACCGACCCGGAGTCCGGGACGCCGCTGGTCGTCCCACTGCACTCCGCGGCCGCCCGAGCCGCCCGAGCCGCCCGAGCCGGCACGGACGCGACCCGGGGCGACCCCGGACGCGATCTCGACACATCGACCGATGCCTCGACCCAACGGTTGACGTCACATCGGTAAATTAGGTTATGTATACCTAAGTTTCTCATGAGTGGCCGCACGCGCGGGGAGCCGGGCAACGCCGTAGGCGGGATGGATGGTGCTGGGTGTGAACAGCTCGACGGGCCGGCGACTGCTGCGGGAGCGGCTGCGGCGCCAGCGCCGTGAGCTCACCCTCGGCGCCCTGGCCACGGTCGTCCAGCAGGGTGCGATGCTCGCGCTGCCCTGGTGCGTGCAGCGGGCCCTGGACCGGGGCATCACCCCTGGCTCGGTGGACGCCACGGTGCGCTGGACGATCCCCACGGCGCTGGTCGCGGTCGCCTTCACCCTCGGTGGCATCGGTGGGCTGCGCTGGTCGGGCCGGGCCGCGGCGCGGGTCGGCCACGGACTGCGGGCGTCGATCGTCGAACGGGTCGCCGCCTTCGACCGACCGGCCCTGGCCCGCTACGGCCGCGGTGACCTGGCGATGCGTGCCACCCGGGACGTCGACCTGATCCGGCTGTGGGTGCAGAGCCTGTCGATCTGGATCCGGATCGCGGTGACGATCGTGGTGGTGCTGCCCGCGTTCGCCCTGCTCGACCCGCTGCTGCTGGTCGTCGGGGTGGTGACGATTCCGCTGGTGGCGCTGGCCAACGCCTACTTTCCCGGCCGGTTCGACGTCGCCAACGACCGGTTGTCCGAGTCCTTCGGTGCCCGCGCCGACGCCGTCGACGACCTGCTGACGGCCAGCGCCGCCGTGCGGGGCGTCGGCGGCGAGACCCAGCTGGTGCGCCGTCACCACGAGCGCAGCGCCGCGCTCACCGAGCACACGATGGCCGCCGCGCGGATCTCGGCGTCGTGGACGTCCGTCCCGCCGGCCGTGCCGCGGCTCGCGATCGCGGCGGGCCTGGGCATCGGCGGCACCGCCGCGCTGCGCGGCGATCTCACCATCGGTGGCCTGGTCGCCTTCACCTCATGGATGACCACGCTGACGCTGGCGGTCACGATCGCGGTGGACCTGCTGTCCGCACGCGGTCAGGCCCGGGTCGCGGCCACCCGGATCGCCGAGGTGCTCGACACGGCGGTCAGCGCCGACGACCCGGCCGACGCCGAGGTGCCACCGTCCGGCGGCGAGCTGGTGGCCCGCGGTGTCACCGCGGTGCGCGACGGCCGCCGCGTGCTCGGGCCGGTCGACCTGCGGGTCGGTCCCGGCGAGTTCGTCGCGGTCACCGGCCCGACCGGCAGTGGCAAGACGACGCTGGCCCGGGTGCTGTGCCGGCTGGAGGACCCCGAGACCGGCACGGTCGGTCTCGGCGGGGTGGACCTGCGCCGGGTCGCCCGGGTGGACCTGTCCGCCCGGGTCGGGCTGGTGCCGCAGCGACCGCTCATCCTCGCCGGCACCGTGGCGGACAACCTGCGGGTCGGCCGGGAGTTCGACCTGGCTGCGATGCGCGCCGCGAGCGAGGTCGCCGCGGTCGACGGGTTCGTGGCGAGCCTGCCCGACGGCTACGACACCTCCCTCGGCGAGCGTGGCGCGACGGTGTCCGGCGGCCAGGGCCAACGCCTGGCGCTGGCCCGCGGCCTGCTCGGACGACCGGACGTCCTGATTCTCGACGACGTCACCGCCGCGGTGGACGCCGCGACCGAGGCCACCATCCTGCACCGGCTGCGGGCCTGGGCCCCGCGGACCGCCCTGATCGTCATCTCGCACCGTCCGTCGGTGCTGGCCGCCGCCGACCGGGTGCTGTGTCTGGGCCCGGACGGCGTCCCGGTCGACCCCGAGACGGCGGCCGGCGAGGGCGGCGGAGCGGGTGTGCCGGAGCGGGACGTGCTGAGCGGGCGGGCGGGCGACAGTCGTGGCTGAGTGTCGGGTGCTGGCCGAGGAACCGTCGACGAAGGGCGTGTTCCGGCGGTTCTGGCCGTATTTGCGACCGCATCGGGTGATCGTGTTCGGGGCGATGCTGGCCAGCCTCGCCAGCACCGCCGCGGTGGTGGCGATCGCGCCGGTGATCGGCTGGGGCGTTGACGCGGTGACCGATCACGACCGGTCCCGCCTGTGGTGGGCGGTCGCCGTGCTGGCGGTCGTGGTGGTGGCCCGGATGCTGCTGTTGCGGCAGTCCGAGGTGCTGCTGTCGCGGGCCGGCGAGCGGACCATCCGCGGGCTGCGGGATCTGGTCGTCGAGCGGCTCGCCGCCGCGCCGCTGCGTTTCGTCGAGGCGCACCGCACCGGTGACCTGCTGCGCCGCTCCACCGGCGAGATCGCCGACCTGACCCTGTTCCTGCGCGACCAGCTGCCGAACCTGATCGGCGTCACGCTCACCGTCGTCCTGACCACCGGGCTGCTGCTGGTCTACTCGTGGCTGCTGACGCTGCTGCTCATCGCCCTGTTCCTGCCGCTGGCCGTCGGCGTGCTCGGCTGGTTCAACGCGGGTGCGGCCGGGACGTTCGGCCGGCAGGCCGCCTCGGACGCGGCGATGACGGCGACCTTCACCGAGACTCTCACCGCGCACGAGGCGCTGGTCGCGCCGGGGCGCCCGGACGAGTGGGTACGCCGCTTCCGGCGCGACAACGACGAGCTGCGCACGGCGAACGAGCGGGCCATCGATGCCCAGTGCCGCCTCGAGCTCTTCGGCGCGCTCGAGGGTCTGGCCACGGCGGCGCTGCTGCTGCTCGGCGTCTGGCTGGTGCGGGGCGACCATCTCGGGGTCGGCACGGTCGTGGTGTTCGTCCTGGCCACCCGCAACCTGTTCGAAAGCCTGCTGACCCTGTCGGGTATCGCCGGCCAGGCCCAGCTGGCCCGGGTCGGCCTGGCTCGGCTGGTGGATCTGCTGACCGTGCTCCCGCCCGTAGCCGCACCGCCGGACGGTGCCGCGGCGGACGCCGGGCTGCCGGCGCGGGGCGACCTGACGGCGCGGGGGGTCACGTTCGCCTACGGCGACACCGACGTGGTGCGAAACGTCTCCGTGACGTTCCCGCCGGGTGACCGGGCGGGGCTCATCGGGGTCACCGGCTCGGGCAAGACCACGTTGGCCAAGGTGCTCACCGGGCTCTACGAACCGGATTCCGGGGTGGTGTGCTTCGGCGGGGTCGATCTGCGCACCGTGCACCCCGCGCAGGTTCGGGAACGCATTGTGCTCGTCCCGCAACAGGTGCATCTGATCGGCGGCACGTTGGCCGAGAACCTGGCCCTGACCCCGGGCGCACCGGACCGCGCCGCCATGGAAGGCGCCGTCGCCCAGCTCGGCCTCACCGACTGGGTCGACGGACTCGACGGCGGGCTCGACGCGGACCTCGGGACACGCGGCGAGCGACTGTCCGCCGGGGAACGGCAGATCGTCGGACTGCTGCGGGCGGCGCTGGTCGACCCGCCGGTTCTGGTGCTCGACGAGGCGACCGCCGATCTCGACCCCCAGGCGGCCCGGCGGCTGGAGGACGCCGTCGAGCGGCTGCGGCCCGGACGCACACTGCTTGTCATCGCACACCGTCCGACGACCGTCGAGCGGCTGCCGCGGACTGTCCGGGTGGAAGCCGGCCGGCTGAGTTAGCCCGGCATTCCCGATGCGGGTCGCGTTGGGACTTTCTTCCCAAAGGGCTGGACTCACACCCACAACTTAAGTAAAGCTAACCTCAGTTACCGTTTCATCGTTGTGAGCCGAACCCGAGGAGCCGGGATCCGCATGTCGACGAACCCGTTCGATGACGAGAACGGCAGCTTCTACGTCCTGGTGAACGCCGAGGAGCAGCACTCGCTGTGGCCGACGTTCGTGCCGGTTCCGGCCGGCTGGCGCATCGTGCACGGCGCGGCCGATCGGGCGTCCTGCCTCGACTACGTCGAAACCCACTGGACGGACCTGCGCCCGGCCAGCCTCATCGCCCGGATGGCCGCGGACCGTGACGGTGCGCGTTCCGGCACGTCCCGATGACCGCGCCCCGGGCCTACCACGAGCGCGCCCTCGCGCTCGGTCTCGACCCGCTCGCCGTCGCGGTGGGTCTGGTGCGCACCGCCGAGGTGCCCTTCACGGTCTACGAGCGCGACGGCGAGTGGAGCATCGGCACCGGTGCGCTCGGTGAGATCGTCGTCTACTGGGACGAGATCCGCTACCGCCTCGGTGGGGCCTGGCGGGGGGAGCCGGCGGGCGACGCGCCGCTGCGCGCCCTGGCCCGGGTGCTGGCGGACCTGCCGCTCGCCGGGTGGCGGGCCTACGGGGTGGCCGCTTTCGAGCTGGGTCCGCGGCTGGCCGGCCTGCCCGGCCCGGTGTCCGGCGAGGCCCTGGTGCACCTGGTC
>NZ_JAMQQG010000214.1 GCF_023716925.1 Frankia sp. R82 | reverse complement strand
GCGAAGGTCGCCGTGGCGGCATCGTCGCGCGCCATCTGCGCGACGGCCGCCGCGATCATGTAGGCGGACACATCCATACCGGCCGCCTCGGCATGCACTCTGATCGCGGCCTGGACGTCCGGAGCCGTCGAGATCGTGAACCGAATGTTTGGCATGCCATTATCGTAACACAGCGTATTACGCCGTCGTGACCACCATGCCACGGGCCACGGGCCACGGGCCACGTTCCGCCGACGACCGGCCCCGACCGAAGCAGGCCGTCGACACTGGGCTCCGCCTACCGATCGTTCCTTGTTTGTCCGACTTGCTGGTCCAGAACCATCCCGATCAGCAGCGCCACGGGTCTTTCGTCAGCAGCCCGTCGGCCTCGGCAATCTGGCTCAGGTGAAGTCCCGCTGCACACCCGCAGCCGAGCATGTCTCGATGGTCAGCCCGCAGGCGCTGGCCCGCGGCCCGCGGCGGGTGACGGGCTCGGCCGGGCCGCCTGTGCCAGGCGTCGCAGACAACGGCGACTTCTCGCTTCCCGGGTGACGATCTGAGGGTCGCCCGATCGTCATCTTGATGTGGATGTCGCGACCGGCGCGACACTGGTACGGGAGGCAACGATGCGTTACGCACTGCTGATGCACTACCGGGAGCCCGGCGAAGGGGAGATCAGCGAGGAGGCGATCGAGGAGGCGAAGGAGGCGTTCGGGGCCTACGGCCGGGCGCTGGAGTCTGCCGGGGTACTGCTATCGGCCGATGTGCTCCAGCCGTCCGCCGCGACGACGACCGTGACCCGCAGGGAGGGCGGTCTGCGGGTGCAGGACGGACCCTTCGCCGAGACGAAGGATGCCCTGGCCGGGATCTTCATGCTCGAGGTACCTGACCTGGATGCGGCCATCGGCTGGGCCGAGAAGTGCCCTGGCGCTCAGTGGGGCATGATCGAGGTACGCCCGAGCGCGACCGCCCTCGTCAAGGGCGCATGGTCACGCTGACGCCCGGCGACGGGCGGGAAGCCGGCCCCGGCCAGGACGAGCCGGGGCCGGCGTACCGCTGCGCGGATATTGCGGCCCGGGACAGTTACGGCCGGCTCCTCGCTCTGCTGGCCGCCTCCACCAGTGACCTCACCTCCGCGCAGGACATGCTGGCCGACGCGTTCGAGCAGGCCCTGCGGACGTGGCCGTCACAGGGAGTGCCAGGCAATCCCAGCGCGTGGCTGCTGGCCGTCGCCCGCAACCGGGGGCGCGACCAGTGGAAGTCCGCGCGGGTGCAACGGACCGTCCCTCTCGACGCTGGCCAGGACTCACCGGCGTATGTCGAGGACATCGACGTCGATGCGATCCCTGACCGGCGGCTTGAACTGATGCTCGTGTGTGCGCATCCGGCGATCGAACCCGCGGTGCGCACCCCGCTGATGCTCAACACGGTGCTCGGCTTCACCGCCGAGCAGGTCGGGCGGGCCTTCTCGGTGCCGCCGTCGACGATGGCGACGCGGCTGGTCCGGGCCAAGAAGCGCATCAAGGCCGCGGGCATCCCTTTCCGCATCCCGGACCGGGTAGACCTCCTCGCGCGGATGCCCTCGGTCCTCGAGGCGGTCTACGGCACCTACATCATCGACTGGGCGACCGGACCGCAAGCCCGCCAGCTGCCTTCGGAGGCGCTGCACCTCGCCGAAGTGCTCACCACGCTCGTTCCCGACGATCCCGAGGCGCGGGGGCTCGCGGCCTTGATCGGGCTCTCGGCGGCACGCGCACCGGCACGAGTTGATGCGAACGGGCGTTTCGTCCCGCTCGCCGAGCACGATCCTTCGCTGTGGGACCGGCGCCTGATCAGCCGGGCCCACGAACACCTGCGGGCCGCGCACGCGCGTGGACATCTGGGACGGTTCCAGCTCGAAGCCGCGATCCAGGCCATGCACTGCGCCCGGGGCCTCGGCGGCACCATGGACTGGCCGGCGTTGCTCGCCCTGCACCGCATCCTGCACGCCGTCGAGCCCTCTCTCGGCAGCAGTGTCGCTCTCGCCGCCGTCACCGCCGAGATCGACGGGCCGGCAGCGGGACTGGCCACGCTCGACGCGCTGCTGGCCGAAGCCGGTCAGCACAGCCACCGGTTTCAGCCGGCCAAAGCCACCCGTGCGCATCTGTTGGACCGGCTCGGGCGGAAGGAAGAGGCCGTCGTGGCTTATGAAAGCGCGATCAGCCTGACCCACGACCCGGCCGAACGTCAGTACCTGGAACACTGCCGGGACCGCGCCAGCCGTCAGGCTCAGCTCGGCTCCCTCAAGGACCGGTCATGATCGGAGCCATGGGCACGCGTCGCCCCGAGGCCCTGCGCCACGCGATCGCGGTAGCCGCGGCGGCGAGCAGGTCGCCTGGTCCCCGGGTAGCTCCACGGGTTCCCTGTTCATCTGATTTGCCGGTCCAGCACCATCTCGATCAGCGGCGCTACTGGTCGTTGACGAAGACAGTGACCTGCGGGGGCATGCCGTAGCCGATAAGCCTCGCCAGCTCTGGCAGACCAGCGAAGCACGTAGTCAGGACGCCCGCCGGAGCGGCTCTGACCCGTCAGACGCTGGCGTCAACGGGCGGACCGCTCAGGGCGGCGATGATGACATCGCGCAGGTAGGTGCGCAGCCAGCGGTGAGGGGCGTCGGCATCGTTGCGGGGATGCCAGGCGAGGCTGACCGGCAGGGGCGGCAGTGCCAGGTCGAGGTCGAGGACGGCCAGGCCGGCGGCGGTGAGGGCAGAACGGCCGAGGCGGCGGGGGGCGATGCCGACGAGGTCGCTGTGGGCGACCATTCTCAGGGCGGCAGTGTGGGAGGGTACGGCGACGGCCACGTTGCGGCGTAGGCCCTGGGCGGCAAGCGCGTCGTCGAGGGGGCCGCGGAAGCGTCCGCGGCGGGAGGCAACGACGTGACGAGCGGTCACGACGCGGTCAAGCGTGACGGGCCCCGTGGTGAGGGGATGGCCGACGCGGACGATGAGGACGGCGTCATCGGCGCCGAGCGTCTCGACCCGGATCTCCGGCGCGGTTGAGTCGATTTCGCCGATCTCGAGGTCAGCGGTGCCGTCGCGCAGCGGGTCGGCGGACGGGGTCGGCTCGGGCAGGAAGCGGATCCGCACGGCGGGGGCCTCGATGGCGAGGCGATCGAGCAGATCGGGACCGACGGCGGCGATGAGCATGTCGCTGCTGAGGATGGTGAACGTCCGGTCCAGGTCGGTGAGGTCGGGCATGCCGACCGACGCGAACACGGCCTGGGCGCGGCGGACCAGGTCGCTGACCTCCGCCTGGATCTCGAGGGCGCGTGGAGTCGGGACCATGGTGTGGCCGGTGCGGACAAGGATCTGATCGCCGGTGGTGCGGCGGATACGGCCCAGGGCGCGACTCGTCGCCGGCTCGGTCAGGTGCAGGCGGCGGGCGGCGGCACTGACACTGCGTTCGGTGAGCAACGCGTCGAGGGCGACGAGCAGGTTGAGATCGACGCCGGACAACGGCCGTGAGCCGCCTGCCTCCATCGGCGCTGCACTATGCATGCCACGCATCGTTTCAGTGATTGACATGCATTTGAAGGCAGATCGCCCGGCACCTAGGCTTGGGCTGCACCCAAAACGACCTATCGCGACAGTACGCGACTAGGTGTCCGGTAAGAACGCGGACCGAGCGCGCGGACACTGCCTTCGGTACCGCCAGCCCTGCTGAGGGCCCGTCCGGCTCTTGGCGAGATCAACCTCCCGAAAGGTGTCTTCACCATGCCTGCGACACTGCTCGATGACGCTGCGCGCACCGTGCTGAACCGCCTGTTCAGCGCGGCCGCCCAGGAGGGTCCCGCATTGTTGGCGCTGCGCGACCGGTTCAGCGGCGAAGTCGACGGCTCCCTGGCCGCGGCGGCGGCCGAGGCCGCGGCCGAGATCTACATGCCCGTCGCCCCGGAGGTGGGGCGGCTGCTCTACCTCCTCGCTCGAGCACGCAACGCCGCGCTCGTGGTCGAGTTCGGCACGTCCTTCGGGATCTCCACGATCCATCTGGCCGCAGCGCTCCGGGACAACGGCGGCGGCCGGGTCGTCACCACCGAGCTGTCCGCGACGAAGGCGGCGGCGGCCCGTGCGAACCTGGCCGAGGCCGGCTTCGGGGACCTCGTCGACGTGCGGGTCGGCGACGCATTCGAAACGCTGCGGGACCTGCCCGGGCCGATCGACCTGCTGCTGCTTGACGGCTGGAACCAGCTGTATCTGCCGCTGCTGCGAGCGCTCGAGCCCACACTCGCCTCCGGCGCGCTGGTCATCGCCGACGACGTGACGCTGTTCGCCGAGGAGAACCGCGACTACCTCGAGTACGTCCACGATCCGGCGAACGGCTACCTCAACTGCGCTGTCCCCCTCGACGACGGCGTCGACCTCGCCATCCGGCTTTGAGGAGGAATTCGACGATTCTGTGAACGAGAGCCGGCCAACCACGTCGAGGAGAGGGCCGCAGCGGACCAGGCCGGCGCCCGTCATCCGTCGATGACCGCCGTCGCCGCCGGTGAGGATGAGCTTCAGGCGTTCGCGCTCATATGCCAGGCGGTGCTCGCCGACTACAGGCACTCGTGAAGATGCCGCAGAAGGGGGCTGTGCGGTCTCGCCGCGCAGGTCGTCCGATGGATATGCATAGCTATGCGCCGCCCGGAGAGCGCTCAGGTAGACCACGCCTTGGCAGCGGCCTTCATCTGCTTCTTGAATTCGCGGACCTTGATAATAGATCCGGACGGACGTCAACTCGCCACCGAAGCGGCGACCGGCGACCGGCGACCGGCGACGATCCGCTCGGCCACCCGGCCAGGATCAACATGACCGTGGTGACGTGACGCGTCGGCCGGCAGGAACCTGCTTCGCGCCGAGAAATGAACGTTCTGGTAGTCGATGAAGACCGCGACTCGTGGGGTCATGATGTAGCCGATCCAGAAAAAACCCCGCCAGTCCCAAAGGGGACGGCGGGGAGGAAGTGGAGTCAGCTTAGGCGCCCGCCGGTCACGGCGTCAAACGGAGGAGGGCACAGAGGACGCCGAGGGCACGATGCCCCTGTGATTGCGAGGGTCCAGGGCTCTGGTGGAGTGCGGCCTGACCGCCGCGTTGCCAGCGACGGTTCGCCGCGGCCTCTGTGACATCACGCCACCTGAGCGGCCAGAGCAGCTCAGGTGGCGACCTGGTCTCGGTCCATCCAGGCCGGACGGTCACGGCTGGGGACAATGCCGGCAGCCAGCTGCCGGAGGGCGCGGGCGCTCGGGGAGCCCGGGTCGGCGGTGATGAAGACGACCTGCTGGTCGTCTTCTGGGACGGTGAGCACGTCGCAGTGGACGCGTAGCGGGCCCATCTCAGGGTGGAACATCGTCTTGGTCCGGTGGCTGGGGGTACGCACCGGATGCGTGTTCCAGATCGCGGTGAACTCGTCGCTGCCCGCGCATAGTTCTGCGAGCAGCGCCGCGAGCGCCTGGTCGCGCGGATAGCGATCCGCCGCAGCGCGTAGCCGCGCAACGGCGATCTCACCGAAGTCCTCGTGCCCGGTGGTCAGAACCTCCTCGCGCCGCAGGAAGCGGCGCCGAGCGAGATTGGGGCTGTCGCGAAGGCTGCCCATCAGTGCCTCCGCCACGTGATTCCACGCGATCACGTCGTAGCTGGCCGCGGTGACGATCGCCGCCGTGTCCGGCATCCGCTCCAACAGGCTCGCCACGTAGGGGCGGACCCGGCGCGGGGGTCCGGCCGGTGCCGGCAAGGCCACGCCAGCCAGCCGGAACACGTGTGCCCGCTCCGCACGCGTCAGCCGCAGCGCGTTCGCGACGCCGTCCAGGACCGGTGCCGACGGTCGCGGCCCGCGCGCCTGCTCAAGCCGCGCGTAGTACTCCGCCGATATGTTCGCCAGCCCCGCGACCTCCTCGCGCCGCAGGCCCGGCGTACGTCGGCGAGCACCTGCGGGTAGGCCGACGTCAGCCGGGTGTAGCGCCTCCCGCCGGTCGCGTAGGAAGCTGGCCAGTCCCTGTCGTGCCATCTGCCATTCTCCTGACCGATCAGCCGCCCAGCCTCGTACCAATGATGCCTGGATGCGCGACCAGACCATGGGCACCCTGGATCACATGAACAAGTCGATCGCACTGGTCAGCGGGGCTAACAAAGGTATCGGCAAGGACATTGCCCGGCAGCTCGCGGCGGCGGGGCACACCGTGTACGTCGGCTCGCGGGACGCCGAGCGGGGCAAGGACGCTGTCGCGGACATCGACGGCGACGCACGGCTGCTCGTCCTCGATGTCACGAGCGCCGACGGCATCGCGGCGGCGGCACGGCAGGTGCCCTCCCTGGACATCCTGGTCAACAACGCCGGTATCTCCTCCGGCGCCCCGAGGCAGGTGACCGAGGAGGATCCGGACACGTTCCGCCGCGTCTATGAGACCAACGTATTCGGCGTGGTGGCCGTCACCAACGCGTTTCTGCCAGTGCTGCGGCGCTCCGCGCACCCCAGGATCGTGAACATCTCCAGCGGCACCGCCTCGCTCGCGGCCTCCGCCGGCCAGGCTGAGGGCATCATCGTCTTCGCGAACAGGCCGACGGGCGCTCTGGGCGCATACCGGTCGTCGAAGACAGCGCTGAACGAGCTCACCGTCCTGTACGCCAACGCCCTGGCCGACGACGGGTTCAAGGTCAACGCGCTCGCGCCCGGCGCGCGGCGCACCGACCTGAACGGGCCAGGGCGCGCCTCGTCCCGCGCCGGCGACCCGGCCGAGGGCGCCGCTGGTGCCGTCCGCCTCGCCCTGCTGCCCGACGACGGCCCGACCGGAGGCTTCTTCTCCTGGGACGGCACCCCCGTCCCCTGGTAACCCCGCGCCTTCCGCAGCCGCATCCGTCTGCGGCGGGACCCATTCCCCGGCATCGGCAGGTAGCGGTTGCAACGACGAGGCGACGAACGTGACGGGTGCCGCGGCCGGTCGCGGAAGAATCGCCGATGTGCCGCTCAGCGTTCCCTCTCCGCTCCTCGCAGCCTGGCTGACCACGGCGGGCCGGGACCGGCAGCCATGACGTCCGTAGCCGACAGTGAAACGACGTTGGAGATGACGAGGTATCTCAGCCTCATCGGTGATCGCGACGACAAGATCTCGGCAGGCTGGCCTACAGGGGGTTCACCCCCTGTAGGCCGTCGGGGTTCCGGCCGGACTCGCTGATCAGCGGAAGCGACGGCCGTTGCGTTCGTAGCGCGGCGTCAGCCGGCAATAACAACCCAGGGTTCTGTCGGCCTTCCATCGGTGTCGGCCGAGGCGTTCGGTGGACTGGCTCCGCTCAGTTGACGGCAGGAATCAGTCCCCCGTCGATGCGGAGATTGGCGCCGTTGATGGAGGCGCCGAACGGGCTGGCCACGAAGGCCACCAGGGCGGCGATCTCCTCCGGAACGGCCAGCCGGGCGGCGGGGCTGGCCAGCGGACCGTCGATCAGCATACGGATGGCCGCGGCCTCGTCGGCAAGCCCGTGGTGGCGGGCAAACGTCCGGGCGAACTCCCGGAACCCCTCTGTCAGGGTCGGGCCGGGGCTGACGGTGTTCGCGGTGATCCCGGTGCCGGCGAGTTCCTTGGCGAGGCTCACCGTGAGATTGGTCAGCGCCGCCTTGGCCGCGCTGTAGGCGGCCCGGACGGGCAGCGGGTGGGTGCCCGCCGCGCTGCCGATCTGGATGACGCGCCCCCAGGTGCTTTCCCGCATCCGCGGTGTCAGCGCGAGGATCAGACGGACCGCACCGACGACATTGGCGTCATACAGGGTGCGCCAGTCGGCGGCGGTTACCCCGACCCAGCCGGCGTCGTAGGCCGCGCCGGCGTTGTTGACCAGGATGTCGATACCGCCGAGGGCCGCGGTGGCCTCGGCGGCGACCCGGGTCGCGGCCGCTTCGTCGGCCAGGTCGCCGAGCACCACCGCCGCCGTACCACCGGCGGCGACGATGGCGTCCGCGGTGGCCTGTGCCCGTTCGCCGTCCCGGCCGTGCACCACGACGGCAGCGCCTTCCTGGGCCAGAACGAGCGCGATGGCTCGGCCGATGCCACTGGAGCTGCCGGTAACCAGCGCTCGTCTGTCACGCAACTGCAGGTCCATGAGAGCTCGATTCTTCCGTCGGAGTGCGAGAGCAGAAGGTGCGCGACGAGGCCCGCCGGCCACTCGACGGATCGCAAGCCCGGTCGGCCGTTCGTCAGCTGCGATGCTCACGGTAGGACCACCGGCATGCGACGAACAATGTCCGGAACGACCATATTCATGTCCGATCATCTCAGTGAGACATCCAGAACGGATATGATCGGCTGGTGGATGTCCTCACCGACGTGCTCGCGGTGTTGGAAAGCGGCCCGACCCTGTGCGTGCGTACCCGGGCACACGCCCCGTGGGGGCTCCGGTTCGGCGGCAATCAGGGTTTCGGCTTCCACGTGGTCCTGCGGGGCACCTGCTGGCTGACGGTCGCCGGCGAGCAGCCGCTGGCCCTGCGCGCCGGCGACGTCGTGTTGCTCACGGGTGGCGGGGAGCATGCTCTGGCCGACGACCCGGCCACCCCGGCCGTCACCTTTCGCATGGACCCCGACCGGCAGGCCAGGCGGATCGGCCACCAGCATCTCGCCGGGTCCCCCGCCGGAGCACAGACGGTCCTGCTCTCGGGCGCCTACCGGATCGATCCCCGCCGGCCACATCCGATGCTGGCCGCTCTTCCCGACCTGGTGTACCTGTCGAACCGGCGCCGGCACGGACTGCACACGGCGGTGGATCTACTCGGTGCGGAGGTCGAGGAGCAGGCGCCGGGCGCGGAGGCCATCATCACCACGCTGGTGGACGCCCTGCTCGTCTACATCCTGCGCGCCTGGGGGGACGAGCACCCCACCGGCTGGAGCCGGGCGCTGACCGACCCGGCGATCGGCCCCAGCCTGCGTCGCATCCATCAGGATCCGGCCCGCTCGTGGACGGTGGAGCAGCTGGGTGCCGAAGCCGGGCTCACTCGGGCCACGTTCGCCCGGCGGTTCACCGCGCTGGTCGGTGAACCGCCGCTGACCTACCTCACCCGATGGCGGCTGACCACCGCGGCCCGCCTGCTGCGCCAGCGGGACCTGCCGTTGTCCGCCGTCGCGCACCACGTCGGCTACACCTCCGAGTTCGCCTTCGCCAAAGCCTTCAAACGGGAGTACGGCCTCGCCCCCGGCGCCTACCGTCGCCTCGCCCGAAGCAGGGCCGAGCCCCACGAACCGCCGCCGCCTCGCCAGCCGCCGGCCGCCCCGGCGGAGATTCCCTGAGCCGCAGGACGGCGACGCCGTCCGCGCACCGGCTCAGGATGCTGCCGCGAGCAGAGCCCTGGCTGCGGCCCTGGCATCCCTGGCCGGCTGGTCGGAGCTGTCGCTCAGACCGCGCGCCTTGACGCCGTCGAACAGCACGAGCAGCTGACGGGCGAGCAGGACCGGCTGTCTCGCCCCGGCCGCCCGGCCCAGCCGCTCGAACTCCTCGATCATCCGGGCGTCCAGCGAGAGCAGGACGGCATGGGCCGGATGGTCCGTGCGCGGGAACGACGCGGCGGCGTTGATGCAGATGCAGCCGTGGTACTCCGGATCGGGCAGGCCCTTGGCCAGCAGGTCGAACGGGGCCAGTAGCTGTGCGACCGGATCGCCGTCGTGCCGCGTGACCTCCAGAGCGAGGTCAGCGAAGAACTCCTCGACCCCGCGGACGAGAGTGGCCTCGATCAGCGACTCCTTCGAGCCGAAGTGCGCGTAGACCGTCGGCTTGGCGACGCCGGCCTGCTGGGCCACCGCATCGATCGTGACGCCGTAGCCATCGGCGTAGAACAGCTGGCCTGCCGCCGTGATGACCCGGTCGCGCAGGGATGGAACCGCAGCGTCTGCCATGCGTCAAGACTAACCGGTGAGTTCAGGCCGTGCTAGCCTCTGAACTCACCGGTTAATTCAGGCGAAGGGTGGCTACCAGGCATGGATGTCGCGACACCGCAGGGGTCCGCCGTCGCTCCGGCGTCGCTGAGGGGTCGGCGGATGCTGCTTCTCGTGCTGTGCGGAGCGCTGTTCCTCGACGGGCTCGACGTGTCCATGGTCGGCGTCGCCCTGCCCTCGATCCGGGCCGACCTGTCGATGTCGAACGCGTCGCTGCAGTGGGTCGTCAGCGCCTACGTACTCGGATACGGCGGCTTCCTGCTCCTGGGCGGCCGGGTGGCGGACATCGTCGGCCGGCGCCACACCTTCCTCGTCTCACTCGCGGTGTTCGTCGTCGCCTCCGGTCTCGGTGGGGTCGCCACCGGGGCGGCGACCCTCATCGCCAGTCGTTTCGTCAAGGGCGTCAGCGCCGCCTTCACCGCACCCGCCGGCCTGTCGATCATCACGACGACCTTCGACGAGGGTCCCGTCCGCAACCGGGCGCTGGCGATCTACACGGCGACCGGCGCGAGCGGCTTCTCCCTCGGGCTGGTGATCGGCGGCGGGCTCACCCAGATCGCCTGGCGCTGGACGTTCTTCCTGCCGGTGATGGTCGCGGCGGCAACGCTGCTCGCAGCGGCGCGGCACGTCCCGCGAGATCAGCGGTCGACCGACGGCGGCCCCTTCGACGCGGCGGGTGCCCTCGCCCTGACCACGGCCATGCTGCTGGCGGTCTTCGCCGTCGTCGAGGTCCCGCAGGGACATCCGGTGCTCACCTGGGCAGCGGGTGCCGCTGCAGCCATCGGGTTCGTTGCCTTCGTCATCCGGGAGCGCAGGGCCGCACATCCCCTGGTACGCCTGGGGATTCTGCGGTCGGCCGATCTCGTCCGAGCCAATCTGGGCGCGGCGTCGCTGTTCGGCGCATGGGTCGGTTTCCTCTTCATCGCCACGCTCTACCTGCAGCAGCTCCGCGGCTGGTCGGCCATCGAGACCGGCGCCGCGGTGTTCCCCAGCGGCGTCGTCGTCGTGGCCCTGGCGTCGCAGATCGGCAGGCTTGTGGGCCGCTTCAGTACCACACCGCTGATCACTGCGGGTCTCACGTCCGCCGTCGCGGCCTACGCCCTGTTCCTCCGCATCGACGAGAACACCGCCTACCTGTCCGGCATCCTTCCCACCGTCCTGCTGGGCGGGCTGGGCTTCGCGCTCGCCTTCGGGCCGCTGAACATGGCCGCCACGAACGGCATCGTCCCGGCCGAGCAGGGCCTCGCCGGGGGCCTGGTCAACACGTCGTTCCAGTTCGGTGGAGCGCTCGTGCTGGCCGTCGTCACAGCCGTCGACAACGCCGCCACACACGGCAGTTCGTCAGCCGCACTGCTGTCCGGTTTCCGCGCGGGCATCGCCGTCACGCTCGTCACCGCCGCACTCGGCGTCATCGCTACCAACGTCAAGGAGCATTCGTGGACCTGAACCTGCAGGGCACAACCGCCGTCGTCACCGGCGGCAGCAAGGGCGTGGGACTGGCCACCGTGCGGGCCCTGCTGGCCGAGGGGGTGCGGGTGGTGAGCGGTTCACGGTCCGCGACGACCGAGCTGCTGGCGACGTCGGCGGTCCCGGTGCTGGTCGACCTGTCGACACCGCAGGGCGCCGCCGAACTCGTCCGACGGGCGCTCGACGAGCTCGGCGGGATCGACCTGCTGGTCAACAACGTCGGAATCGGGGATCCGGCCGAATCGGTCCGCAAAGCGACGGCGACAGTGGCCACGCTGCCGGACGAGGCGTGGGCGGACACCTTCAACCTGGTCTTCTACAGCGCACTGCGGATGACCAGAGCCGCGTTGCCGAGCCTCGTCGAGCGCGGCGGCACGGTCATCACCATCTCCTCCGCCGGGGCCCGGCTGGTGAGTGCCGGACCGTTTGACTACAACGTGTCCAAGGCGGCGCTCAACGCGCTGGGAAAGGTGATCTCAGAGCAGTACGCCCCGCAGGGCGTGCGGGCGGTGACCGTCTCGCCGGGCCCGGTGAGCACCGATGTATGGACCTCGCCCGACGGGTTCATCGCCCGCCTGGCGCAGGCCCAGGGGCTGGAGCACCAGGCGTTCGCCCAGCAGCTGATGGACACGATGGGCTCCTCGACCGGCCGGATCACCACCCCCGAGGAGGTCGCCCGACTCGTGACCTTCCTTGCCTCGCCCACGAACATCACCGGTGCGGAGTACCTGATCGACGGCGGTCTGATCAAGAACCTCTGACCGGGCCCCACGGGCGGTCCGATGCCGGTGCCGGCTGGATCACCGGTGGAGACCTGGGCCGGGTCGCCGGGGGCGACCGCTGTGACGACCCTGCGGCGCTACGCCAGCTGGTCGCGGCGGCGGGTCAGGTAGGCGGTCTCGGCGGTGTTGCCGGCCAGTTCGATGGCCCGGTCGTACGCGGCGCGCGACTGCTCGCTACGGCCCAGCCGGCGCAGCAGGTCGGCGCGGGTCGCGTGGTAGGCGTGGTAGCCGGCCAGGCTGTCCTCGAGCCGGTCGACGGCGGCCAGCGCCGCCTGCGGTCCGTCCAGTTCGGCGACCGCGACAGCCCGGTTGAGAGCGACGATCGGCGACGGGTCGAGGCGGACGAGCTGGTCGTAGAGCGCGAGAACCTGCGACCAGTCGGTGTCGCGGATGTCGCGGGCGCTGGTGTGCACCGCGTTGATCGCCGCGAGGATCTGGTAGCGACCAGGAGCCACCCCGGTGGCCAGGCGCTCACGCACCAACCGGTGCCCCTCGGCGATCAGTGTGCCGTCCCAGGCTCCGCGGTCCTGCTCGCCGAGGGCGACGAGTTCGCCGCTGGCCGACACCCGGGCAGCGCTGCGGGCCTCGGTCAGCAGCATCAGCGCGAGCAGTCCGGCGACCTCGCCGGACTGTGGCAGGAGGACACGCACCAGGCGGGTGAGCCGGATCGCCTCGGCGGTCAGGTCACGGCGGATGGGATCGGTACCGGGGCCGCTCACCAGGTAGCCCTCGTTGAAGACGAGGAACAGGACGGCGAGCACGCCGGACACCCGGGCCGGGAGATCCTCCGCGGACGGCACCCGGTACGGGATGCGGGCGGCCTTGATCTTGGCCTTCGCGCGGGTGATCCGCTGTCCCATCGCGCCCTCCTCCACCAGGAAGGCGCGGGCGATCTCGGGCACGGTCAGACCGCCGACCATGCGCAGGGTCAGTGCCACCCGGGTCCGCATCTCGAGCGCCGGATGACAGCAGGTGAAGATCAGTCGCAGTCGGTCGTCGTCGATGGCACCGAGGGGCTCGGGTGGCCCGTTGTCGTGCAACATCCGAGCTTCCCTCTGTTTCTGGTCACGCTTGTTCTCCCGCCGGATCCGGTCGAGGGCCTTGCGGGTGGCCGTGGTGGTCAGCCAGGCACCGGGGTTCGCAGGTATGCCCTCGGCCGGCCACCGCTCGACGGCGGTCGCAAACGCCTCGGCCGCTGCCTCCTCGGCGAGGTCAAGGTCACGGAATCGCCTGGTCAGGGCGGCGATCACCCACGCCCACTCCGCGCGGTGGACGTGGGTGATCGCTTCCCGGACGTCGGGGGTGCTCAATGGAACGGCCGAACTTCGATCTTGCGGTTGCAGGCCTTCGATCCCTCGGCGGCGAGCTTCAGCGCGACGTCGAGGTCGGGCGCGTCAATGATCCAGAAGCCGGCGAGGTACTCCTTCGACTCCAGGAACGGCCCATCGGTGACCACCGCCTCCTCGCCGCGGTTGTCGATGACCGTGGCGTTGTCGGGCACCCCGAGACCGCCCGCGAAGACCCAGTGGCCCTCGGCCTGCAGCCGCTCGTTGAACACGTCGATGGCAGCCTGCTCGGCAGCCTCCTCCTCGGCGGTGATCAGGTTGTGGGTGTTGTCGATCACGGAAACCAGGTACTGCATCTCGGCTCGTCTCCTCTGCTTCGGGATGCCCCCGCGGGCGCCGCTCACCACTCCTACGAACGCCTCCACCCCGATCCGACACCGGGCCCGAACTTTTTTCGAGCCCTCTTCGCCAGCCAGGCGGGGTGACTCCGAGTTGTTTGCCAAGCAGCGCCACGGAGGTCCTCGCCCTCCGCGCGGGCCTTGAGCGCATCCGCCGACGACGCCGACGCCCGTACCGAGACAACGATCCGTGGCAGTTGTGGCCACGCCCCGGAGGGCGGCGTCAAGGTTGACGGTGAAGCCAGACAGATCAGCAGTGATGGGGCTGATCAGCCAGTTGCCATCCCAGCAATCCCCGGCTTCCGGGTACATGCGCCCGACGACCCGGATCAGGAAATGATCAGATTCCCTCCGACCGAGGACGATTTCCAAAGGTTCGTCCTGCCTGTCGAAAGTAGGCCAGCCTACGACGCGCAGGGCATAACCCATGCCCTCAATTATCGCCGTGCAAAGAGTCAGTTCGGTCCGTCCGCCGATGTCCGGGCTCGTCCACAGGCAGCCGGGCCTGGGGCCGGTTCCGCTGCTGGCCGTCGTCGTCCGTGAATCTCCGCGGGCTTGGCTACATGGTTGGCTACCGCTGTTCGGTTAGCTGACGGTGGCCCTGACCAGCGGTCGCTGCTGCTCGCTACGGACACGCTCCGTCGTTCATCGTGCGCCGGCGTGCCGGGCTCCACTTCGGCAGGCCGATCATCCCGTCGTCAGTAGAGTCTTGGCGATCGAGCGCCTGTTCTCGATCGCCGTGTGAGCCTGGGAGGCTTGAGCGAGTGGGAACATCTGTCCGATGACCGGGCGTACCTGCGCGGCGAGCTCGGTCAGCAGGTGCCCGGCGAGGCGGGCTCGTTCGGCGGTTGAAAGCTGTAGCTCGCCAATGCCGGTGATCGTGATCCCGCGACCGCGGGCACTATCGGGGTCGACCTGGGTGAAGGCGCCGCTGGGTGCGCCATGGGCGGAAAAGAGGCCGTTGTCGGCGACCAGGGCAAAGGCCTCCAGGCCGAGCTTCCCGCCCACTCCGTCGAGGACCACGCCGGGACGCGTGCCTCCGGTCGCCTCCAGCATCTGGTCGGTCCAGGCCGGGTCGCTGTAGTCGACGACTGCCTCGGCACCGGCGGCGGTCACGGCATCCAGCTTCACCGTGCCGCGTGCCGCGCCGATGACGCGTGCTCCGCGGCGACGAAGAAGCTGAACGAGCAGGATGCCCATAGCTCCCGCCGCGCCCAGAACCAGAATCCACTGCCCCGGTTCGGCTCGGGCAAGCTCGGTGATCCTCAGGGCGGTCGGCCCGTCGTGGAGCACCGCCACGGCGTTGGTCAGATCAACGCTGTCCGGAACCGCCACAAGCTCGTTTACGGCGGCAACGGCCTGCTCGGCATAGCCTCCCCATCCGCCAGGCCCTCCCGTGTGCGCGATGACCCGCCGACCCAACCAGTCGGCGTCAACCCCGCCTCCCACCCCGACGACTTCTCCGCCGACACCGTTGCCTGGAATGTAGGGAGGCTCGATCGGGAAGATTCCCACTCCCGCGCCAGCTCGGATCATGACATCGACGAACATCACGTCGATGTCACTGACCGCGATGACGACCTCCCCCGAGCCCGGGACACGATCGGGAACCTGTGCGGGAACCAGGACCTCCGGGCCGCCAAAACGGCTTACCTCGATAGCACGCATCGGGTCACGCCCCCGCGGTCTGGTCGGTGACGTTGCGGGCATACAGACCGGGCTGGTCGGGACCAACATTGTAGGCGATCACGCGCAGCGGACGAATCCGGATAATCTCGGGATCGAGGTGCGGGTCGGTAGACACGTGCGTAACCGTCTCGGCGATGCCGCGGATCTCCAGGAAATGCGCGCCCTGAGCAGTCGGCTCGGTCACCTCGTCCACCACGAACGCGACGCGCGGAACGGCCTGGACGTTGCGGTACTTCGCGCTGCTGGCCATGGCGTACCCCGTGATGTCGATCGTTTCCAGGGCAGCGTTGTAGGCGAAGCCGAGCGGCTTCACCTGCGGCCAGCCCGCTGCGCCGATGGTCGACAGGTGGCCGCGTTCCTGGCGAGTCAGAAACCGACTCTCAGCATCCGTAAAGATCATACAGACGAGGTTAGGACTTCAAGCTAACTTAAGGTCAACACCCGACATCGAACTCACTGACCGCGACTTCGCGGTAGCGCGCTCGCTCCGGCTGGGGTGACCCTGGCTCCCGTCAGACCGGAACCGGGGAGCCGGTGCAGATCAGCAGCGCCAACGGGTCGTTGGTCAGCAGCTCGTCCGCCTCGGCGATCTGACTCAGGTGCAGTCCGACGCCTTCACCGTAGTCGACCTGTGTCGAGTCGGAGGCGATGAGGACGCGTTTGCGGCGGAGGCCGCATTTCGCTCGACCGTACATCTGTCGTGTGAGCGGCGTAGTGATGCAGGTGCGGCGGCGAGCGCGATCAGGCAGGCCCAGGCGAACCAGTCACCGAGCTTGGCGTACAGGGTGGGGGCGGCAGGGGAGGGCAGCGCGGTGACCACGGCGGCGATGGGGGCCGCGTCGCTGCGTGTCTCGCCCAGCACCCGGCCGGTGGGGTCGCTGACCGTCAGGTCGCCCCTGCGGGCTGCCCGGGCGACAGCGACGCCGCTCTCGACGCCCCGGGTGACGGCGATGCGGCTGTGCAGCCACCCGTCACTGCCGAAGTCCCACGCGGGCACGAGGACGCCCACCGCGCCGCGCCGCCGGTAGTCGCGGACCAGGGTGGGGAAGTCCATGTCCTTGCAGATCGCGAGCGCCCACTCCCCTGCGGGGCCAGGGACGAGAACCGGTTCGTCACCAGGACGCAGGTCGTCCTCGGCTCCGGGAATGAGGTGACGCTTGTGGTAAACGGCCGGCCGGCTCTGGCCGGCCTGGAACTCGATCGCGGCGTTGTGGGCTGACCCGCCGCGGGTGAGCACCAACCCGACGACCACGTCGACCTTCCGTTGCGCGGCGAGGCGAACCATCGGTTCCGAGAGCACGCGCAGGCTGCTGTCGTCCGCGGCGAAGACCTTCTCCGGGATGACCACGACGCGAACCCCGTTCGCGGCCACGTCCCGGACGCGGGCAAGATAACGGTCCAGCAGATCGCGACCGGCGGGAGTGGCGAGGGAGATCGGGTCGTCGGGCTGGTCGGCGGCGATCAGCGCCACCTTTCCCGGCTGCCGGCCGGGGGCCCGGGCCAGGTGCCAGCCGCCGTATCCCAGTGCCACGGCCAGCAGGGTCACGGCGACCGTGGCGACACGCACGCGGCCGGCCACGCCTGGCACGAGCAGTACCGCCGCCGCGCTCGGGACCAGCAGGACCAGGAAGGTCACGCCCCACGGGCCGGTAACCGACACGGTCTGCAGCACCGGGAGCAGGTCGGCTTGGGTGTAGGCCAGGCTCCACCACGCACCATGCGGCATCGTCAAGGACAGCAGGTACTCGAGGCCGACCCACGTCACGGGCAGGAAGCACGCCGCGGTCAGCGTCCGCCGCCGCACGAGCAGGGTCCTGGTCCCGACGACCGCGAGCCCGAACGCCAACGCCGTGCCGATGAGGATCGACGCGACCACGGGTGGCGGCATATCCAGCGTTCCCAGAAAGTAACCCCACAGTTGGCTTTCCCCGCCGAGCCACGCGATGAATGCGATGGCGAACGCTGCACGGGCGCTACGGCGAAGGGCCACCGAGAGCACCGGCAGGGGCGCGAGCCAGATGAGCCAAGGGTGGGGCCGCAACCCAGTACCCAGGTGGAACAGGAGCGCCGACGCCATGGCCGCCGCCACAGCGGCGGCCAGCCGACGCGCCGCGGTCATCGCGGGTGCCGACACCGGCGCCGTCATCGTTGTCGTTGTTTTCATCGAAGTCTTCATGGCGGCAGGTCCTTTCGCTGGAGCCGCCTTTGATGCTTCGTGTCCGCGGGCGCCGCCGCATCGCCGGTGCGAGCGGTCCAGCGGGTCATGCGTGCGGACTACTCGTCACCCGTCCCCGGGGACGACGAACCCCGACTCGTACGCGAACACCACCGCCTGCACCCGGTCGCGCAGTCCGAGTTTCGTGAGGAACCTGCTGACGTGTGTCTTCACCGTGTGCTCGCTGACGACCAGTTCCGCAGCGATCTCGGCGTTGGACATCCCGCTCGCGACCAGCCGTAGGGTCTCGGCCTCCCGGTCGGTCAGCTCCTTCAGCCGGACGGCCAGGCGCGGCACGACTCCGTGGCTGGGGCGCCTGATCAGACTCTCCACCAGACGTCGGGTTACCGACGGGGCGAGCAGGGAATCACCGGCGGCCACCACACGCACGGCCTGCACCAGCTCGTCCCGGCGGATGTCCTTGAGCAGGAAACCGGAGGCGCCCGCGCGGAGCGCGTCGTAGACGTACTCGTCCACGTCGAACATCGTCAACACGAGCACCTTCGCGGACGAGGCCGCGCAGATCTGGCGGGTGGCCTCGATGCCGCTCAGGACCGGCATCCGGATGTCCATCAGGACGACGTCCGGCCGCAGTTCGGCCGCACGGAACACGGCGGTGGCCCCGTCGGGGGCCTCCCCTACGGCGGTGATGTCAGGCTGGGCGTCGAGGATCATGGCGAAGCCGGCGCGGATGAGGTCTTGGTCGTCGGCTATCAGGACTCGCAGCACAACTCCTATCCAAGCGGCTCTCTATCCCAGCGGGAGTGTGGCTGTCACGACGAATCCCCTTTCCCGCGGGTTCTCCGGCGGACCCGCGCGCAGCGATCCACCACAGACCGCCGCCCGCTCACGCATCCCCGCCAGGCCATACCCGCCGACCGGGTCGCCCGGGCCACGGCCGTCGTCGGTCACCTCGACCGTGAGGGTGGTCTCGGTCCAACGTAGCCACACGTGCGCGTGGCGGGCGTCCGCGTGCCGAAGCACGTTGGTCAGGGCCTCCTGGGTGATCCGGTAGGCCGCCACGCCGACATGGGCCGGGACGGGCCGTTCGGGGCGGCGGCCCTCGGCCGCCAAACTGATCTCGAGGCCCGTCTGTCCAGCCCGTTCGACGAGCATGGGCATGCTGTCGAGACCCGGTAGTGGTTCGACGGCATGGGTCCCGCCGTCGTCTCCGGTGACGCGCAACGCACCGAGCAGGCCGCGGAGCTGCGCCAGAGCGCCTCGGCCGGTGTCCGCCACCGCGTCGAACGCGGCCTCCGCGCGATCCGGGTGCGACCGCACCACCAGGGGGCCGGCCTCGGCCTGCACAATCATCAGTCCAACCGCGTGCGCGACGATGTCGTGCATGTCCCGGGCGATGCGGACCCGCTCACCCGCCGCCGCGGCGGCGTGCTCCTCCGCCAGTCTGCGAGCGCGTTCGGCCAGTTCCGCCGCGTGCGCTCGACGCGCCCGGGCGCTGGTGCCCAGCGCATAGGCGGCGATGAACGCGGTACCGACGCCGCGATAGACATCGGCGTCCTCGTGCGGCAGCGCGAGCGAGACGAACACCGTCGACCCGATGACCGGCACGGCGGCCATGCGCACCAGGGGCGGGCTTACCGCGGCGATGGTGTAGACGCAGACCAGCGGCCCGAACGGAAGCAGCGGCTTCTCCCACAGCACCAGCAGCGTCATGGCCAGTCCGGCGACCAGCGCCGTCCGTATGGGGGCACGTCGCCGCCACCGGACCGGAACCGACGCGAGGACCGCCAGCCCGACGATCCACCAGGCTCGCGGGTGGGGGGCAACGGTGGGAACGACGGTCGCGGCCGTCACCACGAGGGTGACCGCGACGTCCATCTCCCGGGACCGCGACCGCCCGATCCGGTCCCACCAGTCGCGCGGCCCCGTCCGGTCCCACCATGCGAGAAGCCCGCCGGGTGACGACATCCAGCCCGATCGGATCAACCCACGTGGCGGTGACATCGGCATTTCGCCTAGTCTCCCGGACCGCCCACCACACGGCGTCCCTCCCACGAGGGATTGCGCGTATCACTCCGGCCACCGACGCGCGAGGGCGAGGACACGGTTCTCCCAGATGGGGCCCGCCGCGTCTGGGTGAGTGCTCTCCGCGTTCCGATCCGGGAGGCCGAAACGTCCGCCACGTCTTCACCCGGATGGCGATGGGGCGTGCCACCGGAACGTCGGCGCTCAGCCGGTGGCGGCCAGGTCGGTCGTGCGGGCGACGTCGTGGACCACCTGGCGCAGGGCGTCGAAGGCCGGTGGGGGCGGCGCGCCGGCGCGCCGGACGAGGACGACCTCGGTCTCCTCGCCGGCGAGCGGGACGAAGACGACCCCGCTGTCGCGCAGGGAACGAGACGAGCAGGGCAGACGGGTCACACCCACGCCCGCCGCGACCAGCGCCAACAGGCCCTGCGGGCTCGTCCCACGCTCGACGATCCGGGGGGAGAAGCCGGCCCGGCGGAAATCGTTCTCGTACATGCGGTGCCACGGCGGCCAGGAACTGCTCGGCGTGAGCACCCACGGCTCGTCGGCCAGGTCGGCCATCCGCACCTCGTCGCGGCCGGCCAGCCGATGGCCCACGGGCAGGACGGCGGCGACCGGCTCGCGCAGCACGACCTCGCTCTCGAGGTCGTCGACCAGCGGGGGCCGGGTGAGGGCGGCGTCGAGCCGGCCCTCCCGGACGCCCGCGACCAACGCGGCGATCGGCAGGTCCTCGGCACGCACGGCGATGTGCGGGTGGCGCTCGCGCACGGTCCGCACCACCGGGGGCATCAGGTAGTTCGCCACCGTGACCAGGAACCCGACCCGAAGCGGCGACCGGTCGCTGCGCGCCGCGAGCCGGGCGGCCTCGATCGCCCGCTCGGCCTGCGTCAGCAGAACTCGGCTCTCCCGCAGCAGCGCGGTCCCGGCCGCGGTGGGCGTCACTCCCTGGCTGCTCCGGACCAGCAACGCGGCCCCGATCTGACGTTCCAGGGCGCGGATCTGCTGCGACAGTGACTGCTGGGCGAGGTGCAGCCGAGCCGCCGCCCGGGTCAGGCTGCCCTCTTCGGCGGCGGCCACGAAGTAGCGCAGCTGGCGAAGTTCGGGCGTCACCGGCTCCCACGTCACCGCTCCAGCCTAAGCGGCCACAGTCCGGGCCTGTGGCCGCCCGAGGTAACACCTGTTTTTCTGCAGCGCCGCCCGCTCCTACGGTCAAGACCATGACGACTTCCGACATCCACGGGGCGGGTCCGGCCGGGCGCGTGTGGTTCATCACCGGCGCGTCGACCGGCTTCGGGCGTGAGATCGCGCAGGCCGCGCTACGCCACGGCGACGTCGTCGTGGCGACCGCCCGCCGCCCCCGGACCCTCGACGACCTGGTCGCCGCGGCCGACGGCCGGGTCCTGGCCCTGCCGCTCGACGTGACCGACCCGGCCCAGATCCAGGCGGCGCTCGACGCTGCGACCGCCCGGTTCGGCCGGGTCGACGTGCTCGTCAACAATGCCGGGTACGGCTCCGTCGGCGCGGTCGAGGAGATCGACCTGTCCGACCTGCGGACGCTCATGGAGACGATGTACTTCGGCCCGGTCGCCCTGACCCAGGCCGTCCTGCCCGGGATGCGGGCGCGGGGCAGCGGCGTGGTCGTCCAGATCAGCTCGATGGGCGGCCAGGTGACGATGCCCGGGTTCGGGGCGTACTGCTCGGCCAAGTTCGCCCTTGAGGCGCTGTCCGAGTCGCTGGCGGCCGAGGTGGAACCGCTGGGCATCCGGGTACTGATCGTCGAGCCGGGGGCGTTCCGGACCGCGTTCGGCGGGCGCGGGATGCACCACTCCCGCCGCATCGACGCCTACGAGTCAACCGTCGGCCCGACCCGCGCCGGCGTCGACTCGATGGACGGCAGCCAGCCCGGCGACCCGCGCAAGGCAGCCGACGCGATCGTCGCCGCCCTCGCAGCGCCGGCCGCGCCGCTGCACCTTGCCCTGGGCGCAGACGCAGTCGAGTCGATTCGGGTCGCCCAGGACCGGCGCCGGGCCGACCTCGACTCCTGGGAAGCCGTCAGCCGCTCGACCGATGTCAACGCGGCGGCCCATCGGACGCTCTGAGATGTCGCGGTCCCCGTATCGTCCGACAGGCTCCAGTTCCTGGCTGACGCCGGGTTTCTGGCGGGCCCTGCTCGATGAAGGTGGCGTGGGCTCAGCGAGCCCGCCGCTCATGCACCGGCGCTGTGCCTGCCGCGGACAAGCGCCACAGCGGTACGTGCGACCCGCTCGAAAGGATCGAGGTTCCCGGCGGCACGGCACATGATGTGCGCACCCTCGAGCAGTGTGATCAACGTGGTGGCCAGATCCGCGGCCTCGGCTCGCGGTAGGCCGGCGGACTCCAGCAGGTCGGCCAGGGCCTGGCTCCACGACGCGAAGATGTCGGCGGCGATCTGTCTGAGGTCGACCGTGCCGAGATCACGTCCCCCGGCGCCGACGGTGATCGCGGCTATGGCACAGCCGCCGCCGGTCATGGAGGTGGCGAGCACCGGCCGGACGGCTGCCAGGAACGCCGTGACCACGACCACCGGGTCGCCGGCCGGCAGGGCAGCCAGGGCCGCGCACACGTCCGCACCGTTACGCTCCGCCGCCTCGGCGACGAGCTGTGCCTTACCGCCCGGGAAATGATGGTAGATCGCGCCGCGGGCGGCACCGCTGTCCCGGAGAACATCGGTGAACGACATGCCTGCGACGCCCTGACGCTGCAGCGCGTCCACGGCGGCAGCGACCATCCGGCCACGCGTGTCGGCCACGAGGCAGCTCCTCTCGGCTTGACTAGTACGGCCATCCTATGCCAGGGTCGTTATAGTACGCACGTCCTAGCGCGATCTTGGAGGCCACCCCGTGCCCATCACCGTCACCGCGCCTCACGGCGAGCTCACCGACATCGGCCAGCGGGAGATCCTGCCTCGACTGACCACTGCCCTGGTCGAGGCGAGCGGCGCCGCCGGCAACGAGTTCCTGACCGCCCTCGTCGGCGGCACCGTGCAGATCCTGGACCCAGGCCACATCTACGCGGGGGGAACCAACCGGCGTGTCGTCATGGTCGAGCTCAAGCTGCCGAACATCGGTCTACCGGAGCCGGCCAGCCGCGCGGCGTTCATCACCGCGGCGACCGACATCGTCGACGCGCTCACGGTGGACGACCACGACCGGGCGGACACCTGGGTCAATATTCTGAACGCCCCCGACGGCGGCTGGGGCATCGGCGGCATCGCCTACAGCGGTGACGCCCTGGTCGCGGCCGTCGGCTCGGCCACCCGGGCCACCGGCCCCGCGACAGGCAAGGCCTGATCCCAGCTCGTCCTGGACTGTGCGACACGCGGGAAGGCACGACGGCGGCGGACAACGGCCCGTGGTCCTCACCGCGGAACCTGGGGAAAGGTCCGCGCGCAGGCGACGCACTCGGCCGGGGTGCTCGCCGCGCCGCGCGCGGGACTCACGCAAGCAGAGTTCGCAGTTCCTCGGCGTCCATGCCGGCCGGGCGAAGGATCGAGGCGAGAGTGCCGGTGGCCAGGTCGCGGTGAAGCGGCACGATCACGGTACGAGCCTCAGCCCTGTGCCGGAGCTTGCAGTGCGAACCTCTGGTCCTCACCTCGTCAAAACCGGCGCGACGTAACGCGCGGACGACATCCACACCGGAGACTCGAGGCAGCGCGGGTGTCACGCTGACAGGCGGACATCGACGGACGCGACGATCGGCCCGTCATCCGAGACCGCCGGAACCGGCTCATCCTCGAAGTAGAGTTCCAGCGCCTCACGCAGGTTCGTCAGCGACTCCTCGACGCTTCGTCCCTGGCTGGCCACCTCGACTTCGAGGGCGCGAGCCACGTACCAGTCGCCTTCGTGCGTGACGACCGCAGTCAGCCGGACAGCTCGCTCCATAGAGATCATTCCAGTACTGCCGAACGCGCATCGCCCGAGTTCGTACCGGCGACGCGCGCACCCGGGCCGCCGACAGATCACGTGATCCATGGGACGCGGGCCGAGAGACGACGGTGACCTCGACACGGCGTTCGGCGATGCCCGCCCCGCAGGCATCGCCGACGACGCACCGCTGGTCGACCTGGAACGCCACTACGGGGCGCGCCTGGGCGTCTTCGCCTGTGGACGACTGGCCGCCCGAGTCGTCGACATCGGCCGCCGGCCACGAGCACGGACGATGGACCTGCTGATCGCGGCAACGGCGCACGCGCACGGAGCCAGCGTTTATACCCGCAGCGCCGCTGGCCTGGCCGGCCTCGAAGATCTCATTACAATAGTGACAATCTAGAAAAAGTCTTTTTTCCGTATGCGACGCCGAATATACAAGCAAGTCAGCAACCTTCGATCTCATCCAACCGTAACGCTCTCCGCTGAGAGAACGGGCGGCGCGGCCCACCTGACCGACGAGCGGCGAGTAGGACGAAGGCTGGGCGCACCCGGCGCCCGGGAGGGACGCACACGGTGAGCGACCCGCGATTCGCGCCGGATCTGTACCGGGGAAGCGCCAGCTTCTACGACCAGTACCGGATTCCCTACCCCGCGACACTGATCGACGATCTCGTCCGGCGCACCGGGCCATCCGGATGCGGCAGGCTGCTGGATCTGGCGTGCGGGACGGGCCAGCTCACGTTCCCGTTGCGCCGGTGGTTTCGCGACGTATGGGCCGTCGACCAGGAAGCGGACATGATAAAGGCCGTCCGCTCCGCGGTGGCTGCCGCGAACGCGGTCGAGGTCCGGCCGATCGTGTCGAGCGCCGAGACACTGCACGCCGAGACGGGGTCCGTTGAGCTGGCGGTCATCGGCAACGCATTCCACCGACTCGATCGGGATCTGGTCGCTGGCCGCCTCCTCGGCTGGCTCAGACCGGGCGGACACGTGGCACTGTGCTGGTCATCCTCGCCCTGGGCGGGCGAGGCGAGCTGGCAACGGGCGCTTTCAGCCACGGTGGAGAGATGGACGGCGGCGCTTGGGGCCGCCGAGCGCGTCCCCTCAGGCTGGAACCGGACACGCCAGCGCCGGCCCGATCTCCACATCCTGTCCGAAGCCGGCTTCGAGACACGCGGACGCTCGACGTTCAGCCTCGAGCATCAATGGACGCTGCCGGACCTGGCTGGCTACCTCCGGTCAACCTCATTCCTGCCCGCCACGGTGCTCGGCGACCAGGCCGCGGCCTTCGACGCCGACCTCGAGGCCAGCCTTCGGTCCCACAGCCCCGACAACACCTTCGTCGAGACCATCAGTTTCGCCTATGACCTGGCCCGTAAGCCTTCGTGATCAGGCTCGGCCGGTCGACGGCCTCAGACCCCGCCGGCTGTCGCGGCGTCAGGCGGATCCTGCCTTGGCGGCGGCCTTCATCGCCTTCTTGTACTCCCGGACCCGGTCACGGGTGGAGACGTCGGTGATGTCCGCGATGGAACGGAACGTGCCCGCGTCCCCGAACGGCGCGCACGCCTCCCGCCACCCCGGCGGGGTCACGCCCAGCTGCTTGCCCAAGAGCGCCACAAAAATCTTGGCCTTCTGCTGGCCGAACCCCGGCAACGCCGCCACCCGCCCCAGCAGCTCCTTGCCGTCGACCGCGGTCGTCCACACCCGGGCCGCGTCGCCGTCGTAGGCGTCCACGACGAGCTGACACATCGCCTGCACCCGCCTGGCCATCGACCCCGGGAACCGGTGCAGCGCCGGCACCTGCGAGAAGATCGCACCCAGCGCATCGGGGTCGTACTTCGCCAACTCCTCCGCATCCAACGCCTGCCCAAGACGCCGGGCCAGCTCACGGGGAGCGGCGAACGCCCGCTCCAACGGGATCTGCTGGTCCAGCACCATCCCGATCAGCAGCGCCAACGGATCGTTCGTCAGCAGCTCGTCCGCCTCGTCGATCTGGCTCAGGTGAAGTCCCACGACATCACCGTAGCGGGCCGAACGCGGACGCCGAGGATCGCCGCCGTCACCTGCTCACCCCGGATCTCGACCCGCCGTGGTTCGCGACACGGATGGGCCGCGCTCAACGGGACCGCTGAGAACTGGTCGTCGACTGAGAGCCGGGACCGGTCGGGCCGGTTGGCCTGACGGTGGAGTACGCGACCGTCAGTGGTCACGTCCCAGGCAGTCCAGAACCAGGCGGAGGGCTTCGGGTAGGTCCATATGGTCGTCGGGGGTCGCACCGAAGTGGGCGCCGGTGGGGGTGACGACAGCGGTGGCTCCGAGTCCGGTAACGAGATCCTTGACGTGCTCGACCGGGTCGGGGACGTTCACCGGGTCGTCGACGGCTGCCAACACCCGGAACTGCCCGGCCGCTCGGCGGATGCGGGGCCAGTCGAAGGGTTCGGCGAAGAACTCCGCGAGCGCGTCGTAGCCGACCTCGTGGGAGGCGGTGGAGACCAGGACCGCTCCAGCGAACGCGCCCTCGTTGTCGACGTCGTGCTGTTCGAGCAGCCGGAGCACGTTGACTCCGCCGAGGCTGTGGCCAACCAGGACGGTGTCGCCCGCGGAAGCTACGCGGGCGCGCGCGGCCAGAACCGTACGCCACGGTTCCAGGCGCGGAGCCGCGGTGTCGGGCAGGTGTGGGATATCGACTCGGTGCCCCCGGACCTCGAGCGCGGCCCGGAGATAGGGGAACCAGACGCTGTCGTCGCTGGAGCCGTAGCCGTGGGACACGATGATCGTGCTCATGGGTTCCCTCCTCAATCGAAACGCTTCGTAGCGTTTGAATTGAGACTCTAGCAGATTGATACCGTGCGTCGGTGGCCAGACCTGCCGCCTCGGAACGCCCGGGGCACCCGCGCCGCACCGGGGGGCGGATCCGGAGTCAGGACGCGCACGACGACGTCCTGCGCGCGGCAGTCGAGATCCTGGAAGAGGTCGGCTACGGCGGGGTCACCATCGAGGGCGTCGCAGCCCGATCCGGGGTCGCCAAGAGCACGATCTACCGCTGGTGGACGTCCAAGGCCGCGCTGGTGATGGACGCTTACGGGAAGATCGTCGCCGGACGCATGCCGCGACCGGACACGGGCACCGTCGCAGACGACCTGACCGACTTCGTCGCGGAGTTGTACCGCGTGGCGGACTATCCGCTGCGTGGCAAGGCTCTGCGCGGCCTGATGGCCGAAGCCCAACTGGACCCGGCCTTCGAGGAGTCCTTCCGCTCCTGGGTGCAGAGCCGGCGTGACGTCGTCGCGGGCCTGCTCATTCGCGGGATCGATCGTGGGGAGCTGGACGCCGACCTCGACCTCGACCACGCCGTCGACCTAGTCTTCGGCCCCTTCTGGTACCGACTACTCGTCGGACACGTGGCCTTGGACGCCGCGCAGGCGCGCGGCCATGTCGACCGCCTTCTGCAAGGACTGCGCCACCCGCCGGAACAGTAGGCCCCCGGACGACCCGGAGCCGACGCGGCGACCGGTCACACATCCAGGGAAGATCGGGTACGGCAGTGCAGCAATGATCTCGGTTGGCTCTCCCAGCACCAGCGCCGGATCGGCACCAGGCGTGACCGGCAAGGGTTACCACCGACAGACGTAGATCGTCCCACTCCACCTTTACGACATCTTCTGGTCCAGCACCATCCCGATCAGCAGCGCCAACGGATCGTTCGTCAGCAGCTCGTCCGCCTCGGCGATCTGGCTCAGGTGCAGTCCCACGTCATCACAGTAGCCGGACCAACGCAGTCGTCGCGCCGTCGGCCGGGCCGCCAGCCAGTCGGTCGGCCGGCATCGCGCCTCGTCCACAATCGTCGGCGTCCAAAACAGCGGCCTCGCGGTCGCCGCGAGCCCGGGAGGCCGCCTCCAGAGCCGACTAGTCCGCGCGACCACATTCCCAGCCGGTGGCCGGCCGTCAGGCGGCGATGAGTGTGGCGCTCGCGGGCCCAGCGACGGCGGCCCGGCCCGAGGTGCGCTGGTGGTCGGCGATCGTTCTTCTCATCCTGCCCTACCGCCTACGCGGCACGAGTCCGGTCTCGTAGGCGATGATCGCCAGGTGGACGCGGTCCCGAGCCTCGAGCTTGGCGAACAGGCGCGCGACATGGGTCTTCGCCGTCGCCGCGCTGATCACCAGCCGCTCGGCTATCTCAGTGTTCGACAGCCCCTGTCCGACCAGTGCCAGCACCTCGCGCTCCCGGTCGGTGATCTCTGCGATGAGATGTGAGTCCTGGGCGGGCTCGGTGTCCGGTGCGGGGGTGGCGGATGTTCCAGCGAAGTCGGCGATCAGCCGTCGGGTCACGCTCGGGGCGATCAATGCGTCGCCGGCGGCCACCACGCGGATCGCGTCCAGGATCGCGTTCAGGGCCATGCTTTTGAGCAGGAACCCGCTGGCCCCGGCGCGCAGTGCGCCGTAGACGTACTCGTCGTCGTCGAAGGTCGTCAGCACCAGCACCTTGGGCGGTTCCGGCTCGGCGGTCGCCTGCCGGGTCGCCTCGATCCCGTCCATGCCCGGCATCCGGATGTCCATCACCACGACGTCCGGCCGCAGCTCACGCACCAGGCGCACCGCCTCACGGCCGTCGCCGGCCTGGCCGACCACCTCCAGGTCGTCGGTGTCGCCGATCAGGATCGCGAGCCCGACCAGCATCAGGGGCTGGTCGTCGACCAGCAGCACCCGCACGCTCATGCCGGGAGCCTCGCCGCCACCCGGAATCCGCCCTCCGGACGCCGGCCCGCGCTGAACTGGCCGGACAGCAACGTCACCCGCTCACGCATGCCGAGCAGGCCGAAGTCGCTCCCGCCGGGCGCCGTCGAGTGCCTGGAACGGCCCGGCCCGCCGAGACCGTCGTCCCCGTCGTCCACCACCTCGATCGTCACTCCCTCCGGCTCGTATCCGACCGCGACCCGGCACGTCCGCGCCCCGGAATGCCGCACCACGTTCGTCAGCGACTCCTGGATGATCCGGAACGCCGACAGTTCGATCTCCGGCGGCAGTGGACGCCGCTCGCCCTGCCAGGTCACGTGGACCCGCACCCCGGCGTCGGCCGTGCGTTCGGCGAGTTGCGGGACGTCGGCCAGGCTGCTGGTCGGCGCCAGCGGAGCGGCCTGCAGCATGGCGTCGTCCGGCTCGGCGCGGCGGAGCGCCCCGAGCATGCGCTGCAGCTCGAGCAGCGTCTGGCGGCTGGTGGTCTCGATGCCGGTCAGCGCCTGCCGCGTCTGCTGGGGCTTGGTGTCCACGACCCGCGCCGCCGCTCCCGACAGCACCGTGATGATCCCGATGCTATGCGCGACGCTGTCGTGCAGTTCGCGGGCGATCCGCAGCCGCTCGCTGATGACGGTGCGGGCTGCGGTCTGCTCGTGCAGGGCTTCGAGGTATTCACGACGTTTGCGATACACCCCCCCGAATACCCACGCGACCGCGAACCACAATGCGTACTGCCCCGCCCACTGGGCCGTGTCGCCGACGTTCTCCCCGGGGTAGACGTGGATGTTGTTGACGAACACGGCCGCGACGGCCGCGGCGGAGCCGACGGCGGCAGCCTTCGGCCGCCGGACGGCGAGGTGCCCGCCCAAGAAGACGAGCAGGACGAACACGGCCTCGGCCCGCACGCCGAAGATGTAGCCGAGGACCGATTCGCCCAGGATCGCCGCGAAGACCGCTGCCGGCAGACGGCGCATCAGCAGAACCGGAAGGGCGAGCACGACGCACAGACCCATCATCTGGAAGGGCCCGAGGCCGGGAAACCGGAACCGGCCGTCGTGGTCCGGAACCTGAGCGATCGACCAGCAAAGCATCACCGCGTAGAAGCAGGCGGTGGCCAACACCACGGCCTGTGACATCAGCCAGCTCACGCGCTTCGATGCCGAGAGACGCTGGAGAAGCTCTTCCATACGGAGATCGTATTCGGTGGCGTCGGCTCCGCGCGTCGGCCCGGGGGTGTACGCGCCGGTACACCCCCGGGCCGACGGCCTGGGGAACGGTGACATCCACCGGCCGACGCGACGGATAGCATTCTGTTCGTAGGTTCGTGACCATGATGAACGCACCGGTGATCAATCTTCGCGACACGACGAAAGAAATGCGACGGCGGCCCGCCCGCACTGGCCGGTGTGACCTTGTCCATGACGATGCGGATGATCCTCGGCCCGGACGCGCCCGATTCCGGCGCCCCTTTCGCCGATGGACGCCCCAAACTAGGCTCTACGACCCGCTCAAGCAGGTCTGGGCGCCAGTGGATGCCACCGCAACGAACCCGTCGCTCGAGCGCCCCGCACCTCACGTCCTGGCCGCAAGTAGCCTGGCATCACTGCGCTCTGGACCAGCGAGGTGCTGGCCGCTTCTGGCCTGTCCGGCATCGTGCGCCGCCATATTGGCGGGCTCTCGCCGGGCATGAAGCAGGGCCCGGAAGGTCGGACCACCAACAAGATCGAAGCGCTCGGCAGCGCTGACCACGTGCGCTGGTCGGCGGTGCCGGACAGACCTGGTACCCGAAGCCCGCGACGTCTCGGCAGGGCCTTCGCCACCGCGGGCCTGATTATGATCCCGTGGGTTCTCTATCTGTCGATGTCTTTGCCGAAGAAGGCGATGGATAGTCACTGGGCCCTGGCCTGGGTCGGTCTGGACAGTTGCGAGGCACTGGCCTTATTCGCCACCGGTCGATTCCTGAAGCGGGCGGACAACCGCTGCACGCTAACCGCCACAGCGGCCGCTGCGCTTCTCCTGACAGACGCCTGGTTCGACGTTACCGCGGCGACACCCGGAGGCGCGCTGGCTATCGCGATCGTGATGGCAGTATGCGCGGAAATTCCAATCGCCATCGTGTGCACCGTCTTGGTCTTGCGACTGATCCGCCGCCCATTCCCACCGTCCGAAACAAATGAACAGGAATCACTATGAACGCTAATATCAGTCGGATGCCGAACCGTACCTACCCAACACGCCACACCAAGATCGCGGCGGCGGCCGGTGCCGCTGCTTTGACGGCGGGAGCCTTGTGGTTCACTGATCAGGCACCCTACCCATACGCACAACGTCGACTGCTCGATATTCAGCTTCCATTCCTGACCAAGACAGATTTGGACTCGATGCTCCAGCCGCGAGCAGGAGAACGCATCCTGGAACTGGGCCCTGGCACCGGCCTGCAAGCGTTGCACGTCGCACCACAGTTGGGCCCGAACGGAGGCCTGGACATCGTGGACATCCAGCAGGAAATGCTGGACCACGTAATGACACAGGCAGGGCGGGATGAAATCTCCACGATCCACCCACACCGCGCGGACGCTCGTGAACTGCCCTTCGAGGACCACAGCTTTGACGCGGTCTACGTGGTTACAGCCCTTGGCGAGATCCCTGAACCGGAGCGAGTGCTAAGCGCGGCAACACGCGTACTGAGGCCCAGCGGGCGATTGGTGGTGGGCGAGTTCTTCGACCGGCACTGGATTTCGTTCGGCCGCCTACACCGGATGGCCGACCAAAACGGCCTGCACTTCACTGCGCGTCGTGGGCCCAGCCTGGCGTATATGGCCCGATTCCGCCCGTGCGGACGCACGGCCACCAGAGGCTAGAACACTTGGTCGCCGCGTTCCGATGGTGGATCTTCATTGGGCAAGCAGGTCAGCGCACACGCATCGGCCAGCCGTCGCTCCTTGTTTGTCCGACTTGCTGGTCCAGAATCATGCCGATAAAGAGCGCCAGCGGATCGTTCGTCAGCAGCTCGTCCGCCTCGTCGATCTGGCTCAGGTGCAGTCCCACCGCACAACCGTAGCCGACCGCGTTCGATGGCCGGCGACGCTGGTCAGCTCGCCGGGCGGCTCCGCGTCGTCCCGGCACACCTCGCAGTCGACGGCGCCCGAGTACTGGCACCACAGCCACTACGCGGCGCGGGCTGGCCCGTCCGACGCCGGGACCACGTCGGCTCCAGTCTGCCCGAGCCGTCGCCGGCTCGCGGAGTAGTACAAAGGCGCTGGTCGTCGCCCTGGCTCAGCCTTCGGTGACCAGCCAGCGCACGCCGTGCCCCGACAGGAAACCCAGGAACGATTCCGGATCGAATGCCTGCGACGGCGCCAGGACACCAGCCTTGGCCCCGTTCACCACCAGCCTGCGTGCCGCTTCCACCGCGATCACCGCGGTCTTTCCGTACCCGTCTGTGCCCTCGACCTCACCGCACGCGGCGCGTCCAGCAGCCGTGGCCGCCTCAACGCAGATCGTCCACTTTGACTGTCTCCGCTGCGCGTCGTCGGGCCCTTCCGGCAGCGAGTCGATGAACGCGGGGTCGATCCCGCCCGTCAGCTGGTCGAAAGACCCGCCGAGCAGACCCTCCATGCTCCTGACTGGCACGTGCCTCGGCACCGTCACCACCGGTGGAAGCGCGGCCTTCCCCACTCGCACGGCGTCGGCCGCGCCCGGGAAGCGCCAGCTCAGGCGACTCGGCTCGGCATATGTCGTCCAGCCGCCGTTCTCGTACCGCAGTGCGCCGTCGAACAGCAGGTCCGGGTCGAGCGATCGCAGCGTCCCGCGGCTGAAGCCACCGTCGCGGTACCAGAGGGCCGCTGTCATCACGTCCACCGTCCCGGCGGCCTCTCCGACCAGGTGGCCGATGAAGTCGCTCGGGCCGCCGTCGTCGGCCATCGCCGGAACGATCGTCACGCCAGCATCCGCGGCGGCGCTGGCAAAGGCGCCGAAGACATCGCTGATGTACTGCTGCTCGCCGGTCGTGTCGACATAGTGCGCCTCGGCAGCGATTGCGGCGCGCACGACGGGTGCGCCGAGTCGGGCAAACGGTCCGGCCGTGTTGACAACCGCGTCAACGTCACCGAACGCGGACCTCAATGCGTCCTGGTCGCCGATGTCCGCGATCCGGACCTCGAAGCCGGTACCGGCCGCGGCCGCACGCAGCCGTTCGGGGTCGCGCCCGACGAGCACCGCGTCGATGCCGCGGCGGGCGAGTTCCGCGACCGCCAGGCGGCCGGTGAATCCGCTCGCGCCATTGAGTGCGATCTTCATGTCGTCTCCCAGCTTCGGATGCCGCTGTCGAGATCGACCGTAGGACCGGCTCGGCGGGACGATCCACGTCTAGATGTCCCGCCTTCATGTTTGATCGTCCGGCCATGCGGATGCTGGGTAAGGTTCGGCGATGGATGTGCTGAGCGACGCGGTCACGATGTTGCGCGCGGGTCGTCCTCACTCGAACAGCAACCGCCTGTGGGCGCCTTGGGGCATCCGCTTCCCCCCGACCGACGGCGCGGGATTCCACATCGTGCTCATGGGCACCTGCTGGCTGCTGCGGGCGGGCGCCAGGCCACTCCGGCTCGCCGCCGGTGACATCGTGTTATTGCCTCGAGAACCAGGGCATGCCCTCGCCGATGATCCGGCCAGCCCGCTCACCGACTTCCGGGCCGACCCCCACGGGCCGATCCCCAGCGAGCATGCGGACGGATACGGCGGGCCCGGCCCGGGCGGCCGGACCGTCACCGAGTTGCTCTGTGGCGCCTACATGTTCGACCGCTTCCGCCTGCACCCGCTGTTGGCGGACCTACCCGACGTCATCCACCTGCCCGCGCGGGTCGGGCATCACCCGAGGCTGCGGGCCGCGGTGGATCTGCTCGGCGCCGAGCTCGCCGAGCCTCGCGCGGGTGCGGCCGCGAGCATGTCCGCACTGCTCGACCTACTGCTGCTCTACATGCTTCGCGCCTGGTTCGACGATCATTCGACCGGCTCGTCGACCGGCTGGTCCGCGGCACTCGCGGATCCCGCGGTGAGCGCGGCGCTGCGGGCGATGCACGCCGAACCGGAAATGCCATGGACGGTGCGTGAGCTCGGCGCGCGGGTCGGACTGTCCCGTACGGTCTTCGCGCAGCGGTTCACCGCACTCGTCGGCAAGCCGCCGTTGGCGTACCTGACCTGGTGGCGGATGACCATGGCAGCGAGGCTGCTGCGGGAGACCGACTCACCGCTGCCTGCGGTGGCCCGGCGCTGCGGCTATTCGTCGGAGTTCGCCTTCGCCAAGACCTTCAAGCGCGAGTTCGGCGTCCCGCCGGGCGCATTCCGGCGAGAGGGACGGCCACCATCCGGTTCACCCGCGGACGCCTCGCCACTGACGGCAACCTTGTCATGACGCGCGGCGGTCCCGCCCACTCCCACTCGTTCTTCCCGGGATCCGCTGGTCCAGCACCATCCCGATCAGCAGCGCCAACGGGTCGTTCGTCGGTGTCGCAGCCACCCGAGGCTGGGCCATCGGCGGCGTCGTGGGTCTGGCTGCGGGCGCCGCGGCGGCCCTGCGGGGACTGCGCCGGGCACAGCAGGCAGGGACGCACAAAGCCGACTCCCGTGTCGAGGACTGATCGACCCCTGCGAGTTCGGCGTTCCGCTCGTTCCTTCCGTGCCCCTCCGCGAGCTCTCCTCACGATCCGATCGTGCAGGCGACGACCCAGTCCGTGGGACGTCCAGAGCACCCGGAACACAACAGGGTCATGACGCGCCGAAGGCACGGCGGTGCCGGTAGGCCCAGCTCTGGAAACTGGTGGCGGGACGGTTCAGGATCGCGGCCACGTCGTCGGTCAGGACGGCGTTGTGGCCGGCGCGCGCCCAGGCGGAGCCGGTAATGATCACCTCGACGGTGGACCTGTCCATCCCGGCGGCGAGCATCTGATCGGCTGCCTGCTCGAGGCTCACGGCGACGGTGTCGACCCGGCGTCCCGTCACCCGCGACAGACAGTCGGCCTGTTCGGCCACGGTCAGCAGCCCTGGTCCCGTCAGTGTGTAGATCTTGCCGACGTGTGCTGGCGACAGGAGGGCCTCGACCGCGACGGCGGCGACATCGTAGGGGTCGACGACTCCCTGCCGGCCTGCTCCGGTGAGATCGGGCACGGGCTGTCCCTTGCCGATCGCGTCGACCCATTGCAGGGTGTTCGACGCGAAGCTGGATGGGCGTAGCACGGTCCACCCCATACCGCTGTCTCGCACCGCTCGCTCGGCCATCAGATGCCACGCCCCGACCACATCGGGGCCGATCTTCTCGCCAGTGCCGATGGCGGAAAGTTTCACCACCCTGCGCACTCCGGCCGATCGTGCCGCGTCGAGCACGGCCAGGTCGTGGCGCGGAGTGGGAGAGGCCAGCACGGTGAGCAGGAACATTGCCTGGACCGTGGCCACCGCCTGCCGGAGCGACGCGGGTTCGTCAAAATCGGCCCGGACAGCCTCCACTCCCGGACGCGTAGGTAGTTTTCTCGGATCACGGGTCACAGCCCGGACACGCTGGCCGCGAGCCGCCAGGATGTCGAGTACCTTGCCGCCTATGGTGCCGGTGGCACCGGTTACCAGGATCACGGCCATGACGATGTCCGGGCGGACGCCATAGCCGATAGGAAGTTTCGGCAGACCCGTTCCGGTACGCGGCCGGTTACGGTAGGCGCGTGCGCATCGACGAGCGTCGAATCCCGATATCAGGTGCCCTGCGGCCGTGGATCTCCGATATCAGCGTCACGACGATTCCCATCCACGACGGCGAAGGGACGGTCGTCGAGCCGCCGGATCATTCTGCCGCCCTGGCCCTGCGCATCTTCCCGGGGGAGTACACCGATCTGGTGGTCATGGGACCACGCACACGTGCGCTGTACCATGTCGGCAAGCCCGGTCCGTTCTGTGTCAGTGCCAGGATCCAACCCGGTCACGCCTCCTCGCTGCTGGGACACACAGTGGCTGGCCTTCGCGAGCGCATCGTTCCGTCGGTTCCGATCCCACCGGGATCGATGAACGCTTCCTACTCGGCCGGATCGAGCAGGCGCTCACGAGCATGCTCTCGGCCCTGCCGCCTCGACATCGGGCCCGCGCCGACCTGACGCACCGCGCGAGCCAGCTGCTGACCGACCACGGCACCACCGACGGCAGGCCGGAACAGGTGTCCGTTGACCGTCGGTCGATGGCCCGGGTAACGAGCGGCTTTCAGCACCTGTACGACGATATTCATCGCGTACCCGCCATCGTCGTACCGTGTGTCGAGGGACGCACTGACGGTGCCTCAGCGCTGACTCAGTCGATGACCTGGGGTTCCATCCTTCCGGCCGTGTGGAGCTTCATGCTTGCCGCCCGGTCCCGAGGGCTGGGGACCGTATGGACAACCGCCCAGGGGCCGCTGGAACGAGAGATGGCGCAGATCCTGGGAGTCCCGTATGACGAGGTCATGCTGGCCGCGTTCATACCACTTGCTTTCACCCTGGGTACAGATTTTCGGCCCGCGCTGCGGATTCCTCGCGATCAGGTGCTCCATCGCGATCGCTGGTAGCGGGGCCAGAAGGATCGTCCACCGTCGTTCCTATTTGTCTGACTTGCTGGTCCAGCACCATGGCGATGAGGAGCGCCAACGGGTCCTTGGTCAGCAGTTCGTCCACCTCGGGGATCTGGCTCAGGTGAAGTCCCACGCCAGTCACGGTAGCCGGGCCGGCGCAGCCGTCACATCGCCGGCCCGGCCGCCGCGCGGTCGACGTCGTCGCGCCCCGTTCCACCCGATCGCCGGCGCCCGGGCGGAGTCACCGCGGTCGCCGTGAGTCAGGGATTTCAGGGCAGCTTCGCGCCTTGCCGCGCCGACTACTACGCCATACGATGCATCGCATGGCGAGATTTGGCCGGGACGAGGGCTTGGCCCGCTTCGGCGAGCCGGGAGTTCTGATCCTGCTGTCACTGAGCGACGGCGCCAAACACGGCTACGCGATCACCGCGGATGTGCTGGAACAGACCGGAGTCCGGCTCGGTCCCGGCACCCTGTACGGCTCCCTGACCAAGCTGGTCGAACGCGGCCTGATCGCCGCGCTGCCAAGCGACGACCGCCGCCGCCCCTACGAGATCACGGCAGCAGGGAGAGCGGCCCTGGCCGCCCAGCTGGCGACCTGGTCCCGGGTCGTCCAGACCGGAAAGTCACGGCTGGCCCAGGCATGAGACGCATCCTTCTCGCCCTGTATCCCAGGAAATGGCGAGCGCGCTACGGCGACGAGTTCGCCGCGCTCCTCCAGGACACTCCCCTGACCCTGGTCGCCGTCATCGACGTCCTGCGCCACGCCGCCGGGCTCCGTCTTCAGGCCAGGCCGCGCCTCACCCAGGTTGCCGCATGGGCACTCGCGACGGCCGCCATCGAAATCGTGGCTTTGCGGGCAGGGCTGACCGACAACATCCTCTGGGCCCCCACCACCCCGCTCCGGACATTGGCACTGGCTGCGGTCCTGACACCATCAGCCCTGGTAGCCGGCTCCGTGGCCAGACTGCGCATCCAGCGCCGCAGACCTGAGCCGGCATGACGGGTCTGATCGTCGCGGCGCTGGTCGCGGCGGGCCTGATCGCGGCCGGTCGGACCGCCGCCCGCCGGTCCGCGCGACCGCCAGCCGACGGCCGGGGCTCCCGACTACTGCGCGCGGCGGCCCGCCTACTACTCCTGGCGGCCGGCGCCTTCCTCGTCGCACGGGCCGGATACATCCTCGCCGCCGAGCACCCCGGCAGGCCGGAGACCTACCGACACGCGTGGGGCGGCCCCTACTACATCGGGTTTATCACCGTGCACGTCGGCCCCGCCGTCCTCGCGCTCTTCCTGGCCGGTCTGTCGCTGTACCGCACGTTGACGGGACGTCGCCGACCATCCACCCGCACTCCCGGTCAGACCAACGTGTAATTCAGTGTCGTCGCGGCATGCCTCGTAGTCGTCGGCGCCCAGGTAGTGGCACCACGGAAGCTGAGAGCCAGGGAAGCGAATCCGGCTCGCACCAGCCCAGCTTGCGACCTCGACGTGGACAGCACCGGACTCGAGGCCGCGAACCGCTTCCAGGGCAGGCACCAGGTCGGTATCACGACTGAACAGGATGCCGACGTCATAGGCGTCCTCGCAGGCGAGGCGCACGAAGTCGACAGCCAGCGCCACGTCGATGCCCTTCTCCTGGGCAGGCTCAACCGGCCAGCCCTTCGGGTACCGCAACTGTCGACGTACCACCGTCACCAGATCACGGTGACGCGATCCGGGTCAAAACGGTTCTTCGGTCTATCGGCCTTGGACAGCACCACGGCCTCGATGACGGTGGCGATGATGTCGCGGCGCATCCCGGCGCCGCCCGCGTCGAGGCCCTGGCCGCATCCTGATTCTGCGTCTCGACGAGGCACGCGGATTCGCGTGGCGGCCATCTCGCGCTGCGTATGCTGATCTGGTGCCTTTCCGTCCGCCTTCGGGGTGGGACGAGGCACGACCACCGCCTCCGCGATGGTGGGATGGGCCGCTCGTGGGTCTGCTCGTCGCGGGTGCCATCCTCGAAGGGCTCCTGCGGCCGGGGGTACCTGACCGGGCCCTGACCGTCATCGTCGCCGCCGGTCTGATGCCGCCGTTGTTGCTGCGGCGGACCCGGCCGAGGCTTACGGCACTGATGGTCTTCGGCGCGATCGGCGTCAGCTCCCTCGCGGCGGGAACGCACATTCCGGATCTGGACGTCACGGCGGCGGCACTGCTGGTGCCGTTCTCGCTGACTCGGTGGGGCACCGCTGGTGACATCGCCGTGGGAGCCGTGGCCGTGGCCGGTGGCGTCATGTCCGCGCAGCTCGTCGGCAGCGATGGCCTGGGTGATCTTCCCGCTGGGTTCGGCGTGCTGTCGGCGGCGCTGGCGATCGGCGCGGCGTTGCGGTTCCGGGCCGCAGCGCGTCGGCGCGAGCTCGACCAGGCCGCGTTGCTGGAGCGGGAACGGCTCGCGCGCGACCTGCACGACACGGTGGCGCATCACGTCTCGGCGATCGCGGTCCGCGCGCAGGCCGGCCTCGCGACGGCGCATGCGCATCCGGGCGCGGCGACCGACGCGCTGCACGTGATCGCGGCCGAGGCGTCCCGCACGCTCGCCGAGATGCGCGGGATGGTCCACCTCCTGCGCCACGAGGGCCGGACCGGCGGGCCGGGCATCGCCGACCTTGCCAGTCTTGCCCGTCCCGGCGTGGGCGGTCCAGCCGTGGAAGTGGAGGTTCTCGGCGACATCGCGGGCGTCCCGCCCCTGGTGAGCACCGCGATCTTTCGGCTGGCCCAGGAGTCGGTCACCAACGCCCGCCGGCACGCGCGGCGCGCCACCCGCATCGAGGTACGCGTCGCCGCCGACGACAGGGAGGTATGGCTGCGGGTGCTCGACGACGGCGCCGCGGACGAGGCGCGCCCTGATGCCGCGCCAGGTTACGGAATCCTCGGCATGCGGGAGCGAGCACGCCTGCTCGGCGGAACCTGCGAGGCCGGGCCCGGCCCGCGGCGGGGTTGGCTCGTGACCGCGATGCTGCCCCGGACGGGCACAGTGGCGTGACCGATCATCCGGTCCGTGTGCTCGTCGCCGACGATCAGGAGATCGTCCGCACCGGGCTCCGCCTGATCCTCGACGCGCAACCCGGGATCGAGGTCGTCGGCGAGGCGGCCGACGGACGACAGGCCATCGCGCTCGCCCAGCGGCTGCGCCCTGACGTGTGCCTGCTGGACATCCGCATGCCCGGGACCGACGGTGTGGAGGCGACTCGTGCCCTGGCCGGACCGTCTGTCGAGGATCCGCTCGCCGTCGTCGTCATCACCACGTTCGACCTCGACGAGTACGTCTACGCCGCGCTTCAGGCGGGTGCTCGGGGGTTTCTCCTCAAGGACGCGGGGCCGACGCTGCTCGCTCAGGCGGTGCACGCCGCCGCGAGCGGCGACGCGTTGATCGCGCCGAGCGTCACGGCGCGGCTTCTCGGCGCCTTCGCGAACGCTGGGCCCGCCTCGCCACCCGCGCAGCCGCTCGACCCACTCACCGATCGCGAGGAGCAGATCCTGCTGACCGTGGCTCGCGGGCGCACCAACGGCGAGATCGCCGATGATCTCCACATCTCACTCAGCACCGTCAAGACCCACGTCGCGAGCCTGATGACCAAGATCGACGCCCGAAACCGGGTGGAGATTGCGATCTGGGCGTTCGCGACCGGCCGCGTCACGCACGGCTCCGAGCCGGTCGGTCCGCGCCGCCGTCCCAGACGTCGACGGTGATGGGTGCCCGGCAGCCTGACCTCGCCCAGCGGGGGACGCCTCGGCCGAAAGAACGAGTTCGCCTGGCCGCCAGGATGACGCGGGTCGAGCCTCGGGGCCGATGAGGCGCGGCCCGCGCGGCGCGACGATCGACCTCATGACGACGATCGAGCGGGCCGCGGGCTCGCGGCGCGCGAGGGTTGCGCGGGGCACCCAACGGGCCATGTCCCGGTGGGGCGGGCTCCGATGAAGGCGATCGCCCAGGAGCGGTACGGGCCGCCGGACACGCTCCAGCTGGCCGACCTCGACGTGCCGCGACCGGGCCCCGACGAGGTGCTGCTCCGGGTTCACGCCGCGGCCGTGAACCCGTACGACTGGCATGTCGTGCGCGGTGACCCCTACGTGGCGCGGCTCATGGGCGGCACCGGGCTGCGCCGGCCGAGATCCCGGGTGGCCGGCGTCGACGCGGCCGGGACCGTCGTGGACGTCGGCGCGGAGGTGCGGACGATACGGCCAGGCGACGAGGTGCTGGGCTTCGCCGACGGGGCGTTCGCCGAGTTCGCCCTCGCCTCGGCCGGACTCGTGGTACCCAAGCCGTCCGGTCTGACGTTCGAGGAGGCGGCGGCGCTGCCGCTCGCGGCGACGACCGCGCTGCGCGGGATCCGTGACGTCGGTGAGGTCGGACCAGGCAGCCGGGTGCTGGTCACCGGCGCCGGCGGCGGGATCGGAACCTTCGCCATCCAGATCGCGGCGGCGCTCGGCGCCGATGTGACGGGAGTATGCGGCCCCGAGAAAGTCGAGCTTGTGCGCTCGCTCGGCGCGGCCGACGCCATCGACTACACGTCGCGGGACTTCACCGACGTCGGCGACCCCTACACCGTGATTCTCGACAGCGCTGGATCCACGCCCCTGTCCCGGCTGCGGCGGGCGCTCACCCCGGACGGCATTCTCGTCCTGAACGACGGCGGCTCGCCGGGCCACCTGTTCGGGGCGGTGGGGACGATGCTGCGCGGCGCGCTCGTCAACGGCGTGGTCGGGCAACGGATCCGGATCCTCCCGACCAAGAAGGACCGGTCGGAGTTGCTCGCGCTCCGCGAGCTCGTCGACGACGGCAGTCTTCGTCCGGTCATCGGGCGCACGTATCCACTGGCCGACGCTGCCGAGGCCGTCCGCCACATCGAGCACGGGCACGCCCTCGGAAAGGCCGTCATCACCGTGCCCTGACGGACCGCGACCAGGACCGACCGGTCGAAACTCGCTCACCCACCGAGCACGCTCTGGCCGCGGCAAGTACACGATCTACGGCGGGTCTGGAGACACTCGTCGACCTGTTCCTTGTTTGTCCGATTTACGGGTCCAGCACCATCCCGATCAGCAACGCGAGCGGGTCGTTCGTCAGCAGCTCGTCCGCCTCGTCGATCTGGCTCAGATGCAGTCCCACGGCACCAGGGCAACGGCGCCTGGTCCGACCGACGAGACAGCGGCCGCCGGCGAGTGTCTCAACCGCCACATCTCCGGGCGCCGGGCAGCCGCGAACGTGACGTCGGAATCTCGCCAGAATTTCACGGTCACAGCGGGCACACTTCGGGGGAACCATATAGAAAGGAGCTCGCAGAAGTATGTCGAAAATTGCTCTCATCACCGGCGGAAACCGCGGCCTGGGATTTTCGGCGGCCAAGGCCCTGGCTCGGTCTGGTGCCCTCGTCATTATCGGCGCGCGCGACGAAGCAGCCGCACGCAAGTCCGTCAATATCCTGGACGAGGAGGGACTCACCGCAGACTGGGTCGAGCTCGATGTGACCAGCCCAGCAAGTGTACGAGCCGCCGCCGAGATCATCCGGGAACGTTACCGCCGACTCGACGTGCTGGTAAACAACGCGGGCATTTTGCCCGAGGCGACGGACATCATGGAGCACGAGTTCGCTGACACGAATATCTTCCGTCAAACGTTCGAGACCAATACGTTTGGGCCGGTGACGGTGACGGAGATCTTTCTGCCGCTGCTACGCGAGAGCGTCGCTGGTCGGATCGTCAACGTCTCGTCCACAATGGGATCACTCACAGACCAGAACAACCCTCGTTCGCCGTACTACTCGATGCTCCTGCCGGCGTACCGAAGCTCGAAGGCCGCGCTGAACAGCATCGCCGTCGAACTGGCGAAAAGCCTGAAGGGTACCCCGATCAAGGTCACGTCAGTGTGTCCCGGCTTCGTTCGGACTGATTTGACACCGATCAACAGACAGCAGGCGCCATTGACCGCCGACGAAGCGGCGCAGATCGTGGTCACGGCCGCGATGCTTCCCGCCGACGCAGATTCGGGAACCTTCATCGACGCCAACGGCCCAGTGGCCTGGTAGCCACGCCGGAGACCATGCACATCGCGGAAGACAGCGCCGCCGCTCCGCCTTCCGCGATGTGCCAATTTCAGTGCCACCCCGATCAAAAATATCATCGCGGCGGCGCTCCCCGTCACCTCCGGCGGGCGCGCCGGCGTAGAGGAGACCTCTGCGGCCGTCACCGCAGTTTTCCTTAACGGGAGAGGCGTTGGGCGTGCGGAGGGCGGCAGCCTCGGGGTCGCCGGACGGGTGGAGGGCCATGCGGGGACGCGTAGGCCCCTCCAGAGTGATGCGGCGGGACAGGTGGGCAGAGACTGGATGCCTCCTCACGCCGCACCAGCCGGCCCGCCGATGTGGTGCGTCGTTCAGCCGGGTCGGGCGATCTCGGCGGCGCGAGCGTATCGGCGAGCCAGAGCCGCGAAGGCGTCCGCGAGCTCGGTAGTCCGAGGACCTCGATGCCGGCGTCGAAGCGGCCGACGGTGGCGGCGAGGCTGGACCAGGAGCCGAGGACGAGCCTGCAGCGGTTCGGGCTGAGCTCTTCGACGATCCCGTCCGTTCTTCGACGATCCCGTCCGTGGAGTGCACGGAGACGAAGGCCCTAAGGCCGTCTGGTTGTGCGGGCCGGCGCTCCCGTCGAGGGCCCGCCGCCGTCAGGCATCGCGAGCTCACTGAGATACGACAGCACCGCGGCGATTTCGGCGTCGGTGCGCTTGGCGTTGAGCCGCTCAATCTGATCAATTTTGCCGGTGTAGTGTTCGGCGACCTCTGCCGCTCTCGAGGCCACGACCTCAATGGCGATCTTGCGGCGATCCGCGGGCACGAGGCTACGGACGATGAATCCGGCCGACTCCAGGCGGTCGAGCACCCGAGTGGTGCTGCTCGCCGCCAGTCCTGTGGCCGTCATGACCTCGGTGGGTGTGATCGGGCCGCCGTGGCGGGCGATGACACCGAACGCCTGCAGGTCGACGGCGTGGATCCCGAGCGACTTGGCGACCAGCTCGTTGAACAGGACCGCCTGGCCGATGAGCTCCGCGAGCAGCTCGGCCACGCGAGTGGTGGCCTGCGGGGCCGACGGGGGCCGATTTGGATGTCGCTGCATGACGCCCCATAGTAGTACTACCGAAACGGAACTATCGCGGAACGGAAGTACCGGATGACCAGCCCCGCACCGATGATCGAACACGCCGTGTCTGCCGACGGCACCCGCATCGGATTCGAACGACTCGGCTCCGGCCCGGCCCTCGTGCTTGTCCAGGGCTCGATGGGCACCGCCTACACCTACCGCGAGCTCGCCCAGGCGCTCGCCGACACGTTCACCGTCGTCGTCCCCGACCGGCGGGGCAGGGGGCTCAGCCCCCACCCGTTCACCGCCGAGTACACGGTCGAGGACGACGTGCGCGACCTCGACGCCGTGCTCCAGGCGACCGGCGCCCGCCTCGTGTTCGGGCTCAGCTCCGGCGGCGACATCACGCTCAAGGCGGCGCTGGCCATACCGAGCATCGAGAAGATCGCCGTCTACGAGCCGGCCATCTTCCCTGCCGGCGTCTCGCGCAAGGGCGTCGAGCGCTTCAACTCCTACGCCGCCAGAGCCGACCTCGCCGGCATGCTGGTGACCGGAATGAAGGTCGGGCAGTTCGGGCCAGCTTTCCTGCGAGCCGCGCCAGACTGGCTGGTCAAGCTCGCCGTCCAGTCCATCATGAGAAAAGAGGCGAAGTCAGGGTCCGGCGGGTACGCCTCGATGGCGGAGCTGGCGCTCGCCTTCCAGTACGACTTCGCGATCGTGCGGTCCATGGACGGCTCGATCCCGTCGTTCAAGGCTTTGATCCAGCCGGTGCTACTTCTCGGCGGCAGCAAGAGCCCGACGTATCTCGGAACGTCCCTCGACCAGTTGGAGCGGGTCATCCAGTCCGCGCGCCGCGTCACACTCGACGGCCTCGACCACTCCGCTGCGTGGAACATCGACCGGCAACGCAACCCGCACGGCAACCCGAAGGTTGTCGCTGAGCAGCTCAAGGATTTCTTCGCCACGCCGTAGTGCCTTCCGGCGCAGCGACAACGTCCATCCAGGCCGATTGCCAAGTGGGAGGAGCAGCTGGAGGTTGGAACGCAGAACGAAAAGACATTACCCGCTCGTCAGCGGGCGGAGCAGCTCGGCCGTCGCGGCCTGGCCGAAATGCTCGGCCCAGCCCAGGGGCGTCGCATCGAACCTCGCGTCGTGGAGGTCGGGGTCGGCGCCCAGGTCGAGGAGCAGGCGGACGCCATCCACCTCGCCGTCCCCGGCCGCGCTGTGCAGCGCGGTCTCCCAGGCCTGCTCCATCGGGATGTCGACGCGGGCCATGGCGTTCACATCGAATCCCAGCTTCACCAGCACCGGGATCGCCCCCCAGGCCTTCCGGCTGGCGGCCCAGACCACCAGGCCGGGCCGGCGCCGGCGCGCCTCGGCCGCGTGCGGGCGCAGCCGGTCGACGCCCGGCACATCGCCAGCGAGGACGGCGGCGATCAGGGCCTCCGGACCGGTGAGCTCCGGCGGCGACGCGCCGGCCGCTGTCAGGGCGTCACGCGCGCCAGGGCAGCCGCAGATCGCGGCCAGCTCGGCCGGCGTCCGGCCGTGCGAGGTGCGCAGGAACGCCGGCCGGCCGTCGGGTGCCTCGTAGGCGGCGTCGATGTCCGTGCCGTGCACGGCGAGCAGGTGGACCCGGCCGGCCATGTCGTGGGTGACGGCCCACCACAGCTGGCCACGCATGAGCTGGACCGGCGAGTCCTGTGCGTCGCCCAGCCGCGTCCGCCACGGGCCGCCGTCGCCGCGGCCGAGCCCGTGGGCGAGCAGCAGCTCCACGTGCGTGTCGTCGGCGGAGAACTGCCGGTTGTAGAGCGCCTGGCCGTCGTTGGCGTCGGCGCCGGCCGTCAGAAGCGCCCGGGCCAGGGTAATGGCGTGCGGGTGGGGCGGCGCCCCGCCCTCGCCGCCGCCGAGCGCGCCGGTCAGCGCGGTGAACGGCGGGATCAGCCCATGCCAGAGGTAGCCGGCGTTCGGGTCGGCGCCGGCAGCGAGCAGCAGGCGAGCCGCCTTGAGCGTCGCGGCCTCGCTGACCTCCGGGTCGTGGCGGGCGTAGGTCAGATACAGCAACGGTTCCCAGTGGTAGGGCCCACCGAGCGCTGTCGCCGAACCCGGCGCGGCGTCGAGCAGAGCGGCCAGGGCATCGGCGTCGGCCGCCGCCGCGGCAGCGTGCACGGAGGAGCGGACGGCCTCGGGATGCTCGGCGGCCAGCCGGCGCGCCCGCTCCCAGCGGGACGGGATGTCGTCGGCGCCGTAGCGCAGGCAGGCCAGTAGGAGGAACTCGTCGACGATGTCGTCAGCCGCGCTCACTTCGTCGGGGGCACGGCGGTAGAGCCCGATCGTCTCGACGTGCCGCCTGAGCGCCGCCCAGGACGGGAACCCGTGGTGACGGGCGACGACGAGCTGCGCCCCGGCGAGCGACACCGGTCCCGGCCCGTCCGGGTGGTGGTCGCCGACCAGCTCCAGGACACTCGGCTCACCGGCCCGGGCCAGGTCACGGATGTCCTTGGCCAGCTTCCGTAGCTGGGCGAGGTTCGGGTCGTCGGGGAGGCGGGCGGTCGCCAACGCGACCTCCTTTCACCGCCTGCGGTCCGCTACGTCGGGCTGAAAGGAGGCAGCTGACAGCCGTGCCGTGCCACGATCACTGCTCGGGTGGGCTCAGCCCTGTCCGCGGACCGGAGGCGCCCCGCGCGCCGGAGTGATCTTAGCACCCGGATGGTGCGGAGCCGGCCTGCCCAGTCACGGCGCAGACGGCGGTTACATCACCGCGGCCCTCATGATGACTCCGGCGGGCAAGTTCCTTGTTTGTCCGATCTACTGGTCCAGCACCATCCCGATCAGCAGGGCCAGCGGATCGTTCGTCAGCAGCGCGTCCGCTTCGGTGATCTGGCTCAGATGCAGTCCAACGCCCTAACCGTCGCGTCCTGGACGCGAGACCAGCGGCATGAGGCTGGTGGTCTCGACACCCAGGCGACCGGCTGCCCGAAACCTGTCGCAAAGCGATTCGATCGACTGGTGGCGTCGCTCAACCGGCTTTGGCCTCGGCGAGGACAGGATCGATGATGTGCTCGACGAGCCAGCTCACTGGACGTCCACCCAGCACAGCGCCCAGAACGATATGGGTGACGCCGGCATCGATCATTTCCAGCAGCAGGACGCGAGCCGCGGCGGGCGCGGCCGGGTCGTCGCAGCGGATGACCGTCTGCATTGAACGGGTGATCTCGTCCGGGTCTCGTCCGATCGCGGCGCAGTGGGACCTGAGGACGTCGTCGCGCCGCCGAAAGTCCTCCGACGGCGGACCGGGGTAGTTCCAGATGTCGGCATGTTCGGCGACGATGCGCAGCACCTCGTCACCCGAGCCACCGATCAGTATCGGGGGACGGGGCTTCTGCACCGGCTTGGGCGCGCAGACCGCGCCTCTGAGCCGGATGGCCGGACCGTCATGGTCGAACGGATCGGCTTCGGTCCACATCCGACGGATGATCACGCACGATTCGGCGAGGTCACGGACGGCCTGACCGGGCGAGACCAGGGGCACGCCGTAGGCCTCGAACTCACGTTCCGCGGGGTTCACTCCGAACGCCCGCACGGCGGGGCTCTCGGCGGCCAGCCGGCTCCCGCCGGCGCCGATGCCGAAATCGAGCCGGCCGCAGGCGATGACGTCGACGGTCGCGGCCATCTTCGCCAGAAGCGTCGGTGAGCGAAGCCGGTTGCTGGTGACGATGACCCCCAGGCGCAGCCGTTCTGTCTGGGCGGCCAGCGCCGCGAGCAGCGTCCAAGCCTCCAGCGCATCGGCAGTTACGTCACCGCGCAGTGGCACCAGGTGATCCCACAGCCAGGCGTGTTCGAAGACGGGCAGCCGGTCCGCCTCGCGCCAGATCGTCAGGATCTCCTGGTAGCTGTTGCCCATCTGGCTGGTCTTGATACCGAAGCTCACCGTTCCTCGCATGCCTACCTCCTACAGGGGGGGTCGTATCCCAATCTTCAGCCTAGCGGATCGTCAGTAAAACTGACGATCCGCTAGGGCGATAGAGTGACCGCTAAGGTGGTCGGGTGGGTGAGCAGTCCTTCACGCGTGAGTCGGCGCCGACCGGCCCCCCAGCCGCGCTGACCAACCGGCTCGGGTACCTCCTCAAGCACGCGCAACTTCGGCTCGCCGACCTCGGCGCATCGGCGCTGGCACCGTTCGGGATCAACGGGCGCGAATGCGCCGTTCTCATCGTGATCGACGATGTTCCCCCGCTGTCACAGCTCGAACTCGCCCGCCGCATGGGGGTCGACCGCACCACGATGGTGGCGCTGATCGACGAGCTGGAGGCAAAGGCACTGGTGGCGCGCCGCCCAGATCCGCACGATCGCCGCAGGAACGTTGTCGGCCTCACCGAATCCGGTCGGACCACGTTGCGTGCGGCCAGGAGCGCCCACGACCAGGCTGAAGAGCGTTTCCTGGAAGGGCTGCCCGAAGAGGACGCCGTGCATCTCAAACGCATCCTGCGGGCCGTCATGGGTCCTGTGTCCGATGACGGGAGACAGGAGCGCCCACAGAAACGCTAGGTGATCACATGCCTCGCTGGGAGTCCGTCACCCGCGGAGTAACAGGACGCGGTATCCGCCTTCGTTCCCTGTTCGTCCGATCTGCCAGTCCAGCACCATGCCGATCAGCAGTGCCAATGGGTCGTTCGTCGGCAGTTCGTCCGCTTCAGCGATCTGGCTCAGACGCAGGCCATGGCCAATACCGTAGCTGGGCTCAGGGGAGACCTGGCATCGCAGGTCAGGTCGCCGCGTGGTCGGTGTCATCCGAACCCGCCTCGGTGTGCGGTGAGTTCCAGCGGCCCGCCGCGGCGGTCTCGGCGACGTAGTCCTCGAACGGTTTGGGTGGCCGGCCGCGGACGTCCTAAGTGATCTGCTCCATCGTGCCCACGCCAGGAACGCGCTGGTCAGGCAACTGATCCAACGGAGCGTTGGGGCGCTGGGATACGGCCGGAGAAGAAGCTTTCCGGAGGAACGCCCATCATGATGTGAAAATCAGCGGTCATGTGGGACTGGTCGTAGTAGCCGGCCGTCACGGCGAGTTGAGCCTGCCGAGCGGGGTAAGTGCGGTCCGATGTGAGGACGGTGCGGACGCGGGCACTACGCGCGAAGCGCTTGGGTGGAAGCCCGACGCCATCAGTGAACACGTTGCGCACCAGAACTTCGTGCAGCGAATGAACGCTCAGCTCGCCGGCGCCCGCTGGACGATCGCGCTCTACTCCGCAGCGCATGTTCGCGCAGGCAGGCCTCGGTGAACTTCAGCACGTGCTTGTCGCCGTGCTCGACGGCCAGGTGGATCAGCTCCTCGTATCCGGGAACGTCGACGGCGGACGCCCGCGCGGTGAGCCTTGCTTTCCCCGCGATCGTCACCGGTGAACACCAGCAGCAGCACGACATGGATCTGCCACCTGGCAGCGGCGGAGGGCTCGTGCAGCTCGGCTGGCGACAGACCCGGGTCGATCGATGCCCGGGGCGCCGAGGCCACGGCGACGGCCACGGCGAGGCGTCCGTTGAGCCGGGGGGTTACCGGGCGGAGTGGTGCAGCGGGCGGACCAGTAGGCGAGGCCGTGGAGGTGCCGCCGCGGCTGCGGCGCACCTTCGACACGCGTCGTCCAGGCATCCGGCTCAGCTCGACCAGCCAACGCCCGGGTCCCCTGGCCGACCGCGACTGTCCTCAGGCGGTGCCGCGGTGGTGATGTGATCGGCGAGCGCGAGGGCCGCGTTGATGGCTCTCGGAAAGCCGGCGTAGGGGACTGTCTGCAGGATGATCTCACCGAGCTGGTCGCCGGTGATGCCGAGGCCGGCAGCGGCTTGGGCGTGGGCGGTGAGCTGGAGTCCGGTGTCACCGAGCGCGATGAGAGCCCCGAGGATGACAAGTTCGCGCTGGTCGGGAGTGAGTCCGGGCCGTTTGGCTATGGTGCGGTGCGCGAAGCTCTGGGCGAGTTCGGGCAGTGCCGGCAGGAACTCGGCGAGCCGGCGGTAGGTTGCCATGCGGTGCTCGTCGGAGGTGGAGTACCGAGCCGGCTGCCGGGCCGCCTGGCTGGTGCTGTGGGCTGCGACGAAGGCGAGGATCCGGCGCCAGGCGTCGGTGCAGGCCGAGCCCCACTCGTGGCTGCTCCGGTCGAAGAAGGAGTGCGGCGCGCCGTCGTAGATCGTTTGCTGGTGTGGCACGCCGCGTTGGGCAAGGTCGTGGGCGAACTGTTCGGACCGTTCTCTGGAGGTAGCGACGTCGGCACCGGCAACCAGCAGGAGCATCGGCTTGTGGAGCTCTGCGATCCGCGGTTCGACAAGGTCGGGGTCCCCGTAGAATCCGACGACGCCGTTCACTGGAAGATCGGTCGCCGAGAGCAGCCACGACTGGCTGCCGCCGAAGCAGAACCCGACCGTGAACAGGTCATGCGCGCCATCGCGGCGCAGCTGGTCAAGGGCGGCGGATGCCGCCGCCCTGACAGTGTCGGAGTCGACGTCGGGAAGTTTGGCCTGCCAGTCGAAGTCGTCGCCGCGCCGCGGGTCGTCGGTCAGGTGCCCGTAGTAGTCGATCACCGCGGCATGCAGACCCGCCTCGGCGAACCGCACGGCCAGGTCTCGGTAGTAGGCGTGCGCGCCCCGCACATCGGGGAGGATCACGACAGCCTGTCCGTTCGGGTGTGCGGGGTGGGCAAGGTATGCGGGGAAACGCACCCCGTCGGTGGTGGTCAGCGTCAGGGGGCCGTGATCCTCGGTGGGGATCACGTACGGCGGCGCCGGCGGGCGAGAATCCACTGCGTGGCACATGACGGGAAATCCTCTCTGCGGTTGTCTTGTCACGGGGACGCCGCGGTTCGGGTCGTTGCCAGCGTTACCGCCTCGGACGGGAGGTGGAAGGGCCGGGTTATACGTGTACTGGCAGGTCCTGGATGGCAACCGTGGAGGGGGTCAGACTGGGCACATGGCAGCCGTTTCCACGACTCTGGGCGAGTTCCTCGCCTTGCGACGGGCCAAGCTCGATCCGCGCGTCTTCGGTATCGGTATCGACCGTCGGCGGCGCGTGACCGGCCTGCGCCGTGAGGAGGTCGCCGCGCTGGTCGGCGTGAGCGCGGAGTACTACGCACGACTCGAACGTGGCAAGGCGAGTCGACCGTCGCCGCAGGTGCTGGAGGCCATCGCCGAGGCATTCTCGATGACCAGTACGGAACGCTCGCATTTGTTCGATCTTGCCCACGGCCTCGGGCGGGCCAGGCGCGCCGACGTCGCCCTCGCGCGGCCGGCATTGGCCGGCCTGGTTGCCGGCCTCGGAATTCCCGCGCTGGTCATCAATCACCGGTTCGATGTCATCACCTCGAACCAGCTGGCCCAGCGGTTGTTCTTCGACTTCGATGCGACGCACGAAGGCAACCTCGCCCGTTTTCTGTTCCTCGACCCGCTCAGTCATCGGCTCTACCGCGACTGGCGCCAGATTGCTCGTGCGACGGCCGCACAGCTGCGAGTTGCCTCGGCGCGTCACCGCCACGATTCCCGACTCGCCCGGCTCATCGGCGAGCTGATGCTGCGCGGCGATCACTTCGTCGATCTGTGGGCGGCAGGGGAGGTGATGGAGCGCTCGCACGGAGTCAAACGATTCTGGAACGCCGAGGTCGGCAATCTGGATCTTGCTTATGAGAACCTGGACCTGCCCGGCGATCGCCCCCTGCGGCTGGTCCTCTTCCATGCCGCACCGCAGTCAGCCGACCACGACAAACTCCGGCTTCTCGGCGCCCGACCGGCGGCCGCCCTCGACGTCCGAGTCCAAGGGTGCCCAACCGGCTCGTCCTCGAGTGTCTTGACCACCACATCTCCGGGCGCCGGGCAGCCGCGAACGTGACGTCGGAATCGCGCCGACATCTCACGGTCGCAGCAGCCACGCCTCGGGGAAACCGCAGGTAAAGGCGCTCACAGAAAAATGTAGAACATTGCTCTCATCGCCGGCGGCAACCGCGGCCCGGATTTTTCGGCAACCAATTTCGGCTCGCTTCAGCAGGTCTACCACCACGACGGCAACAAGTGCACCGCCGCTACCCGATGAATGACCGTCTCATACCCCAGGGGATGGATGCCATCAGCGCCCCGGTCGCCGCCCGGTCTCGGACGTCCCCAGCCCATGGTTCCGGTACTGACTGGTCCAGCCCCACCCCGATCAGTCGTGTCACGTTTCCGAAGCGGATATACCGGCGGTCACGGGAAGGGTGTGGAAGATCGGCCAGCCGATCTCGGTCCGCCACAGCGCGTTGTCGGGGGTATCTCGCTGGCCGACCAGGTAGTACTCCCGGATCGGGCCGTCGACGGTGAGAGCATGGCGTGCGACGTAGGCGGCCAGGGTGCCGTAGGTACGGTCGACGTCGGCGGCCGGTCCGGCGTGCTCGATGACCGCGAGTTCCACGGGCGGGATCGACCCGGCCACGACGCGGCCCATCGGCCGAACGGGTTCCGCGCAGGGGACGAAGATCGTCACCTGCCCGCGATGGTGTGTGAACACCTCGTCGGTGAAGAGGCCGCCCGCCGGACCGCTGGCGGGTACGTCCTGGGCGGTCAGGGTCGCGTGCAGCTCGCCGAGCGCGCCTTGCAGCCAGACGACCGATTCCTCGGCACCGACGACATCGGTGATGACAGCAGCCGGGATGGCCGGCACGCTGCGCAGTTCGATGCGCGCCGAGACGTCGCCGGGCCGCGGCGCTGTCAGCAGGTCCCGCAGTGCTGCGACGGCCGACTGCGTGCGGCCGAGTTGTTCTTCGAGACGGCTGAGATGGCCGGCGATTCGCTCGTTGCGTGCTCGCGGATCGGGGGCTGACAGCACGCCCTGGATCTCCGCCAGCGGCATATCCAGCGCACGGAGGCGGCTGATGACCTGCGCGACGGGGATCTGGCCGGTGCTGTAGCGCCGATAGCCGGTGTCCGGGTCGACCCTGGCTGGTTCGAGCAGGCCCGTCTGGTGATAGTGGCGCAGCGTCTTGACGGTCATGTGCGTGGCGCGAGCGAAGTCGCCGATCGACAGGTAATCCGGCACGTCGTCATTGTGCGGCCTCCTGCAGGGGGAGAGTCTCGCCCTACGTCCGGCTTGACCTTCCTGTCGCGGCAGCGGCGAGCGTCTTCCCGGTGGCCGCACGGGCCACCGGGAAGGGGAAAATCATGACAGAGATGACCAGAACGGCGACCGCGGTAATCGCCGGGCGCTATTTGGCAGTGTGGAGCGAGCCCGATCCCGCGGCCCGCCGCGCCGCCATCGAGGAGCTCTGGGCACCCGACGGCGCCGAGTTCGTGGAGGGCGTCCAGTTTCGGGGACACGAGGAACTCCAGGGCCGGGTCGCCCGTGCCTATCAGGAGTTCGTGGCCAGCGGCCGGTACACCGTCACCGCCGCCAGCGACGTGACCCGCCACGACGACATCGTCACCATGACCGTCCAACTGACCGATCCCGGCGGCGAGGTCGCCTGGGCCGCCCGCGTCTTCCTTCTTCTGGGCCAAGACGGCCGCGTCAGGGAGGACTACCAGCTGACGGTGAAACCCCTGGCCGCCTAGCGCGCCAGCCGCCGCGGCGCCCCACTCACCGCGGCCCACGAGGAACAGAGAACAGGTGCCAGGAAACCGCGTATCGCTACTTCCGACGGGACCAAGCTGTTCTACCGGAACCGGGGTGCGCGGTGCCCGGTCCTGTTCGTCCGCGGCATGCCGATGATCAGCAGCATGTGGACGACGGGCGCGGGGACGCCGTCATCTCCTTGAGCACCGCGTCAAGTGGAGTGGCATCGACGTCCAGTACCGCGCGGGTCCGCGAGGCGTCGAGCAGCGTCGGGCGGTCGAACAGGTAGAACATCTCCTGCACCTCCGCCAGCACCGAGTCGCCGCGTCCCCACTGCTCCAGCTCCGCCGCGGTCAGCGGTGACAGTGCGGGCGCCGGCGCGCCCGCCGCCGCGGCCAGGCGGCCGGCCAGCTCCCGAACCGACAGCTGCGAGGTCGACGGCACATGCCAGGCCCGACCCCAGGACTGCTCGTGCCCGGCCGCGGCGACCAGCGTCCGCGCCACATCGCCCACGTAGCTCCAGGCGTGCGGGGCATCGAGGTCCCCCGGGTAGACGGCCGGCGTACCGGCCAGCACCGCCGGCGCCACGGTCAGGGTGAACAGCGAGGCCGCACCGGCTCCCAGGAAGTCGCTGGCGCGCACCTCGGTCACCCGGACTCGGCCCGCGTCGTGCGCCGTCCGCGCGTCGTCCCAGATCCGCGCCCGTACCCGACCCTTCACCGAACTGGGCGCCATCGGACGGTCCTCGGTCACCGGGCCGTCCGTCGGTCCATAGCCGTAGATGTTGCCAAGCATGACGTAGTCGGCGCCCGCCTGCTCGGCGGCGGCCAGCATCCCGGCCGCCAGCGGCGGGAACTCCGCCGGCCATCGGTCGTACGGCGGGGCCGCGCAGTTGAACAGGGCCCTGGCTCCCATGGCCAGCTCCACGAGACGCGCGGTGTCGGCAGCGTCCACGGGGATCCGCTCGATCCGCTCGTGCACGGGCCCAATGCCACGCCGGGTGACGAGCCGCACCCACTCTCCGGCGTCGGCCAGTAGCCGCGCGGCGGCCGACCCCGTCGCTCCCGCTCCCACGATGACGTACATGCACACTCCCGGGTTGACGTGCTGGGTTGGGTGCCGCCGGGACGACCGCGGCGACAGCTCAACCCTCTGTCCTGGGCGGCGGCTAGAGTAGTGGCCCGATTGCCAGATATCCGGAGGTTCGGGCCATGGCGGCAGCCTGGATGGAACGCAGGCCGCACCGGATCGCCGTCGTCGCGGTACCCCCGGCGACCACCTTCGACCTGTCCATCCCCGCGCTGGTCTTCGGCGAGATGGAGATCGACGGCCGGGCGGGCTACCGGGTGACGGTATGCACCGCCCGACCTGGGCCGGTGACTCCCGCGGGCAGCGGCCTGGACGTCGTCGTCCCGTACGGGCTGGAGGCGATCGACGATGCCGACACGGTCATCGTCACCGGGACCGGCGCCCGCGACGACATCGACCCGCGCGTGCTCGACGCACTGCGCCGGGCGTCGGCCGCCGGCAGACGGGTCGCGTCCATCTGCACCGGCGCGTTCGTCCTGGCCCAGGCCGGCCTGCTCGACGGCCGCGCCGCCACCACCTACTGGGCCAGGTCCGCGGAGTTCACCGCCCGTTTCCCCGCCGTGGATCTGCGCCCCGACGTCCTCTATGTCGAAGACGGCAACATCCTCACCTCGGCCGGCCTGGCCGCCGGCATCGATCTGTGCCTGCACGTCGTCCGCACCGACTATGGTGCCGCCACCGCCAACGCGGTTGCCCGGCTGCTCGTCGCGGCACCGGTACGGCCTGGCGGGCAGACCCAGTTCATCGAGCGACCGCTCCCCACCACGACCGGCGCCACGCTGGCCGCAACCCGCGAGTGGGCACTCGACCGGCTCCAGGAACCGCTCACGCGAGCCGATCTCGCCGCGCATGCCCGGATCAGCGTCCGCAGCCTGGCCCGCCAGTTCCAGGCCGAGACCGGCCTCAGCCCACTGCAGTGGCTGCTCCATCAGCGGGTCCTGCGGGCTCGGGAACTCCTCGAGACCACCGACCTGCCGATGACCCAGGTGGCCCGCCTCAGCGGCCTGGCAACGACCGACTCCCTACGCCAGCACCTGACAAGACGGACCGGCCTCACCCCCAGCGCCTACCGAGCCACGTTCACCCAGTCCGCGGCCGGCTGACCCGACCCGTCACCGGCCTGCGGAGGCCTCACCGAACAGTGCCGCCAGGCCTGCGGCACGGTAGGGGTGTGGTGATCGACTGGCCAGGATTCACGCCCTTGACCAGCGTTTCGGCACTCAGCCTTTTGGCCGTGTCCCCCGCAGGCCCAGCATGCCGGCGAGCATCCGTTCACGCAGGCCGGCGGGAAGTCGCAGGACCACGCTGATGACGCGGGCGTCGCCGACGAGATAGCGCCGCCGGGGCCGGCGGGCGGACACCGCGGACACGATCGCGCGGGCAACCGGCCCGACCGGCCGCTGACGCAGTTTCGCCGCCGCCCGATCCACCGCGGCGAGCTGCTCCCGGTAGAGCGCGAGCCGGGTGGGGGCAACCAGGACGAGCGACTGTTTCGACGCAGCGCCGGCCTTGTCGAAGATCTCCGTCTCGGTGCTGCCCGGCTCGACCAGTACAACCGGAATCCGCCAGGCGACCAGTTCCAGCCGCAGCGCCGCGGACACCGCGTCAAGTGCCGCCTTGCTCCCGGACAACGACGCCATGAACGGCACCGGGACCCGGGCGGACGGCGCGGTGACGTTGACGATCCGGCCCTGGCCGGCCCGCAGCAGCGGCAGAAACGCCTGGGTGACGTAGATCGGGCCGAGGGTGTTCACCTCGAACTGTCGGCGCAGCTCGTCGGCCGACTGAAGCTCCAGCGGGCCCTGCACGATGACCCCGGCGTTGTTGACAACCGCACGCAGCCCCGCCTGGCCCGTCTCGGCCGCGACCAGGTCGGCGGCGGCGGTGACACCTACGGGATCCGTGACGTCCATCGTCAGCACCCGCACCCCGGGCAACTCCGCCAGCGCCCTGCTCGCCACGCCCTCCGAGCGCACGGCCGCGAACACCCGGTAGCCGCGGTCGGCGAGCGCACGCACGCTCGCCGCGCCGATCCCTCCGGCGGCGCCGGTCACGAGGACTCCACCGCGCGATCCACTGTCAGCCATTGGCCGCACCTCCACAGTAGATGTACTTGAGGACATGTACCGAAGTACATGTCCTTTGGTTCATCATCTAGAGGGCTCGCACCGCGTGTCAAGATGGCCGCACGGCTTCGACGGGCACGGATGGCGGGAGGGTGTGATGTCGCTGCGGTACGGGCTGCTCGGTCTGCTTGCCGAAGGCCCGGCGAGCGGCTACGACCTGGCCCGACGCTTCGAGGAGGTGCTGGGCCAGATCTGGCCGGCGCAGCACCCGAAGATCTACGCGGAGCTGCGCCGGCTCGCCGACGAGGGCCTGATCGAGGTCGACGCCGAGGGGCCGCGGCGCCGCCGGGCCTACCGGATCACCGACGCCGGGGTCGCGGAGATCCGCCACTGGCTCACCGCGGGAGACGTCGATCACACGATTCGGGTACAGCCGCTGCTGCGGTCACTGTTCTTCTGGCTCATGCAGCCCGACGACCTGCGCCGCCACCTCGACGAGGAGGCCCGGTTCTACGCCGAGTCGGCCGCTCGCTACCGCGCCTTCGCCGCCGCCAAGGACCGGGGAGACTACGGCGACAGCCCACAGGTCCGGTCCATGCGGGTGACAGTCGAGGCGGGCATCCGCCTCTACGAGGCCCTCGCCGACTGGGCCACCTGGGCAGGCACGGTCCCGCCCACCGGGGCGGGCGGCCCGCCGGCCGATGCCGACCCGGATCCAGAACTCACCTGACCCGCCCGGCCGCAGCCACGCGAAAACCGTTTGAGTGATCGTCCCAGGCCGACGAGGATCTGAGGTCGAGGTGATGGCCGCGGTGTCGACGCTGACCGACGGGTTTCATCCCCCTCCGAGGGGCGTTCCCGCGGGTCCTGGCCGACGAATGCCGTGCGATCCTGTGGCGCCTGACCGGTCTCGATCCCGCCGACCCGGCAGGCTGGACCCGCCCCGTCATCCGGATCGACGCCAGCGCGGAGAAACCCTTCCGGCAGGCCGCCACCACACCACGGCTGCATACCGCCTTCGATCAGCTGGTCGGGCCCGGTCGATGGCGGCCCCGCACCGGCCTGGGCACGTTCCCCCTCCGCTTCCCGCACCCCGGCGACCCCGGTGATACCGGCTGGCACATGGACGGTTCCTACCTGCCGGACGGTGAGACGTGGTTCTGGCTGAACATCAGATCCCGCGGTCGCGCCCTGCTGATGCTGTTCCTGTTCTCGGACGTCGGCCCCGACGACGCACCCACCCGCATCAAGGCCAGATCACACCTCGACGTACCGCCGTTTCTGGCGCCGGCGGGCGAACGCGGCCGCAACGGCCTGGAGCTGTCCACACAGATGGACGCCGCAGGCAGACTCGACAGCCCCGACCGCCCGGTGGTCCTCGCGACCGGGCAGGCCGGTGACGTCTACCTCTGCCACCCGTTCCTCATCCACGCCGCGCAACGACACCGCGGGTCCGTGCCACGCTTCCTCGCCCAGCCCCCACTGGACCCGGCAGGCCTGCTCGACCTGGACCGCACCGACAACACCTACTCCCCCGTCGAACTCGCCGTCCGCCAAGGGCTGGGCAGTGCCGACACGACCGGCAGCCTTCCCGGTCTCCCTCGGCAGCCACCAGGCGGATGACGATGGCGGCCGGTCCCCCGCTTCTCCGGCCTGCTTCCATGGTGCACAACACGGTGGAACGGACCACGTGCTGGGCGAGGAGGCTGGGGCGCTGTGCTCAGGGTGGCGACGGTCAACGTGAACGGCATCCGCGCTGCCAGGCGGCGGGGAATGGATGCGTGGCTGGAGGCCCGACACCCGGACATCCTCTGCCTCCAGGAGGTCCGCGCCGACGACGCCGTCCTGGCGGACTCGGTCGGGCCCGACTGGCACATCGTCCATGAGGCTGGGGCGGCGAAGGGCCGGGCGGGAGTCGCGATCCTGTCCCGAATGGCTCCCGCGGATGTCCGCGCGGGGCTCGGTGACTTCACCGGCGCTGGCCGATGGGTGGAGGCGGACTTCGCCCTGGAGGGCGATCCGGGGCTGCTCACGTGGCATCGGTGTACGTCCACACCGGCGAGGCGGACACGCCGGTGCAGGAGGAAAAATACCGCTTCCTGGCCACGATCCGTGAACGGATGGCAAAGCTTGCCGCCGACGGCCGGCACGTGCTCGTGTGCGGTGACCTCAACATCTGCCATCGCGAGGTCGATTTGAAGAACTGGAAGGGCAACCTGAAGAAGGCCGGCTTCCTTCCCCAGGAACGAGCCTGGCTCGACCGGCTGTTCACCGAGGACCGCTTCGTGGACCTGGTGCGCAATGCCGTAGGTGAGCAGCCGGGCCCATATACATGGTGGTCGTGGCGCGGCAAGGCCTTCGACACCGACACCGGCTGGCGCATCGACTACCTGATCTCCAGCATTCACCTTGCCGGACGAGTCCTGTCCACCGCCGTGGATCGAGCACCCACCTACGACCAGCGCTGGAGCGACCACGCACCGGTCTACGCCGATCTCGACGCATGGACTTCTGGAGCTCCACTGACCGTCCATAACGCCAGTCATGAAAAGGATGCGTTGCACGCGAGGTAGCAGTCAGGTTTTACGGGCGAGCAGGCAGCTGCGCCTCGTCAGGGTGTCAGCAGACCGCGCATGACCGTGCGTACTGCCACCGCCGGGTCGAAGTCGGCAGACGGCCGGGCCAGCTGGTCGGCGAGCAGCCCGTCGAGATAGGCGAACAGCAGCCGACTGCGTGTCCCGGGATCGGGCACGCCCAACCCTCGGAGGAACGTCTCCCCCACCTCCCACCACGGCGCCGACTCGGCCAGCAGATCGGGCCGCAGCCGCGGGTCGAGCGCGGCCTCCAGGAACAGGGCGTGCCGCGCCAGGGTCAGCGTACGGCCCGGGCCCAGCAGGAAGCGCAGCCGCTCGGCGATCACGGCGACGAGCTGCTCGGCGTCGGTCGGTACGGCGGCCGGACTCGTCGACGGTGCGCTCTCCCGTCGGGCGATACGAGCCAGCACGCCTGCGACCAACGCCTGCCGGGTGCGGAAGTAGTTGGAGGTGGTGCCCTCCGCGACGCCCGCGCGGCGGTCGACCGCGCGGTGAGTGAGAGCCCGGGAGCCGCCGCTACCGAGCACCTCGATCGCCGCATCGAGTACCGCCTCGCGTCGGCTGCGCTGGGTGGACACGAGACGACTGTAGTTTTACTACAGGCGTAGTACCCTTGGGGCATGGCGAAGCAGGCACTGATCGTGGGCGCGGGTGTCGGTGGTCTGAGCACCGCGATCGGCCTGCGGGACGCGGGATGGTCGGTCACCGTCTGGGAGCGGTGGCCGCGGGTCGTCGGGGTGGGCGCCGCCCTGGGCGTCTGGCCCGAGGCACAGGACGGGCTGGCGACGATCGGTCTGGCTGATCAGTTTGCCCAGGCGTCCGTGCCCGTCGCCGAGGCGGCGATCTACCGCCACGACGGCCGCAGGCTGCTCCAGCTACCCGTGGACTCACCGCGCACTCCACGCGTGCGCCTGATCAGCCGCCGCACGCTGATGGACCTCCTACTGACACACGCGAACGACATCGACATCCAGACCGGCGTGCAGGCGGACCAGACCGCGTTGCGCGCTCGACTCACCGAGACCGACGTCCTGATCGGTGCCGACGGGCTGCGCAGCGCAGTGCGCCAGACGTTCTTCGGCGACCGCACCGCACCCCGCTACAGCGGGCTGATCGGCTACCGGGGCACCGTCGACTTCGAGTCGGGCGCCTACGGCGAGACGTGGGGCGACGGCGCCCTGTTCGGCAACACCCCGATGGAACCGGGCAGGACGAACGTCTATGCGGCATTCCGTGCGCAGCCGCAGGACACCCCGGGACTCGACGGACTACGTGAACGGTTCGGAGCCTGGCGGGAGCCCATTCCGACCATCCTCGCCGCGGTCCAGGAGACGGATCTTCTTCGCAACCCGATCTACGACCTGCACCCGCCGCTGCCCGGTTTCGTCACCGGCCGGGTCGCACTGCTCGGCGACGCCGCGCATGCCATGACCCCGCACGCCGGACGAGGAGGATGCGAGGCGATCATCGACGCGATCAGTCTCGTACACCATCTGACGGCTGCCACCCGTGACGACGGCGACGACGGCGTCACCGCCGCGCTGCGTCGCTATGACCGCGAGCGCCGCAAGAAGGCACAGCAGATCGCGGCGCGGTCACGACGGATCGGAATCGTCTCGCACGCCCGCAGCGGCGCGACAGCCCGCAACCTCATGCTGCGCGGGCTCCAGCCCCTCGTCCGCTGACACCTACGAGCAGCTACCAGGCGTCGAGCCGACCAGGTTCTCCATCACGATCGCTGGTAGCCAGGCCGCTGCGCGCCGCTGGTCACCGCGGCTCGCCGGCGCGGACCGCACAGGCCGTGGCCTGCATCGAGGGTCGCCGAGCAGCAGAAGCGACGGAACGCGGCAGTCCACGATCCGACCGGCGCACCTGCCCCGCGTGCCGCAGTGGTCGAATGAAGCTGCCCCGGTTTCGTTCACAGGTAGGGCTTTGAACGGTTAGGCGGCTTTATCGTACTCCTGGAAGCGGGTTT
>NZ_JAMQQG010000260.1 GCF_023716925.1 Frankia sp. R82 | reverse complement strand
GGCCGCGGCGCCGGCGGCGGCCAGCCCCGCGAGCCCGGTGAACCGGCCGGCGTCCCCGGCCACCAGCACATGCCGCACGGACGGGACAGCCGCCACGATCTCCTCGGCGAGCGTCCGGTGGTCGAAACCCTCGTGCAGGTCCGGGATCGCGTACCCCACCGCGCCGGACAGCCGGGCGAGATGTTCGATCTCGACCCGACGGTGCGCGGGCAACGTCAGGACCGGAATCGCGCCGAGGCGCAGCAACGCGAACAGCAGCGTCACGAACTCGACCCGGTTCGGCAGGTGTACGACCACCCGGTCGCCGGCGCCGAGGCCGAGCCCGGCCAGGCCCGCGGCCAGGTCGTCGACGGCCTCGTCGAGTTCGCGGTAGGTCAGCCGGACGGGTGTCGCCGGCGGCCCGCCGACCAGCGCCGGCTCGGTGGCGTACCGGGTGGCCCAGTCCCGCAGCCGGTCCGCGAGCGGCCCGCCCTGCCAGTACCCGTCCCGCTGGTAGCGCCGGGCGGACTCCGCCGGCCACGGGACGAACCCGTCGACCATGCCGGTCGTGCCGGCCGTGCCGGCCGAGGTGTCCGCCGGGCCGGCCAGCACTGTCGGATGGTTCATCCGGCGCCTCCCAGTGTGTCAAACCCGTCATGGTCAACCCCGTCATGCAGGCGGGACTCGATCTCGTCGTCGGACAGACCGGCGATCTCCCAGGCGATGGACGCGACCCGGTCGAGCCGTCCCGGGGTTCGTTCGGCCCCGCGCATGGCAGCGGCCAGCCCCGCCACCGTCGGCGTGCCGAACAGCATCCGCACCGACACCTCGGCCGTGTCCAGCTCGTCACGCAGCCGCGTGACGAGCGAGGTGGCCAGCACCGAGTCACCGCCGACGGTGAAGAACTCGTCGGTCACGCCGCAGGTCCCGCCGAGCACGTCCTGCCAGACCAGCAGGATCATCCGCTCCAGGTCGCTGCGCGCCGGGGTCACCGGACGGATCCCGTCCGCCTCCCGCCCGAGCAGGGCGGCGGCGGCCGCCCGGTCGATCTTCCCGTTGACGCTCAGGGGCAGCGCCGGGACGATCACGATCCGGTCGGGCACCATGTGCGGCGGCAACAGATCACGCAGCTGCGCCCGCAGCCGCGCCGCGACCGTGCCCTGCGGCGGGACCTTCGCGTCCGGGACCGGCGGGGCCGGCGGGTCGAGGACCACTGCCGCGCCGAGCGAGGCCGTCGAACGGGCACCCGAGGCATCCGGGCTGCCGGGACCGGCCGTGCCGGCGGCGACGGCGGCGTGCACGCCGGGCAGGCCGGCCAGCGCGCTTTCGACCTCACCGAGCTCCACCCGGAACCCGCGGATCTTCACCTGGTGGTCGCGGCGGCCGAGGAACTCCACCGTGCCGTCGGGCCGGTAGCGGGCCAGGTCGCCGGTGCGGTACCAGCGGGAGCCGTCGTGGGTGACGAAGCGGTCGGCCGTACGCCGCGGATCGCCCCGGTAGCCGAGGGCGACGCCGTCACCGCCGATCCACAGCTCGCCGGTGACCTGGTCGGGACAGTCCCGGCCGAGGGGGTCGACGATACGCAGCCGCACGTTGCGCAGCGGCGTCCCATAGGGCACCGAGCTCCACCGCTCGGGAACCGGACCGCCCCCGACGACCTCGCACACGGTGGAGTGGATGGCCGTCTCGGTCGTCCCGCCGAGCCCGAGGAACCTGGCGTGCGGGGCGCGCGCGGCCAGGCGTCCCGGCAGGTCGACGCCGACCCGGTCACCGCCGAGCAGTACCGCCCGCAGGCTGCCGAGCGCCGTGGGTGCGGTCGCGGTCGCCAGCAGCAGGTCGAGGACGGCCGGCACGCAGTTGAGGACGGTGACGCCGTGCGCGGCCACCAGCTCGACCCAGCGGGTCGCCTCGCGGCGGGCCGCCTCGTCGACGAGCACCACCGCACCGCCGACCCCCAGCGGCGCGAACAGATCGAACACCGACAGGTCGAAGTCGAGCGCGGAGACGCCCAGCGTCCGGTCGTCCGCGCCGAGGCCGAGCCGTTCGGCCAGGTCGTCGATGGTGTTCATGGCCGCCCGGTGGGACACCTCGACGCCTTTGGGCTCGCCGGTGGAACCGGAGGTGAACAGCACGTACGCCGGCTCGTCCAACCGGGCCGGGTCCTGCGCGGCGGCGAGGACGGGCCCGCGGGCACCAGCTGCGGGGTCGACCGCCGGGCCGGTGAGCTCGGCCAGGGTCACGCCGGTCACGCCGGCCGGCCAGGCCGACCCGCCCGCCCGGCCGTCGGTGGTGATCACCGTGGTGAGCCCGGCGGTGGCCACGATGCGGGCGGCCCGCGCCGCCGGCTGCTCCACGCCGACGGGCACGTAGGTGCCACCCGCCGCGAGCACGCCGAGCACCGCGACGACCTGCTCGGGCCCCTTGGGCAGGCTGACGCCCACCAGGTCACCCGGCTGCGTGCCGCGGGCGCCCAGTGCCCCGGCCACCGCTCGGGCCCGCGCGGCGAGCTGCCCGTAGGTCAGCATCTGGGGCGCCGCCCGCGGTGCATCCGACGAGCCGAGCAGCGCGGGGGCGTCGGGCGTCTCGGCGGCCCGGGCGAAGAACCCCTCATGCAGCAGCCGCGTCGAGCGCGGACCGGCGACGTCGCCGACCCGGGCCCGCACCGCCCGCGTCGCGTCGTCGAGCAGCACGTCGACGGGCAGGTCCCAGCGGGCCCTCCCACCGGAGCCGGAGCCGGAGCCGGCCGGCAGGTGTTCCGCGGAACCGTCCGCCGGCCCGGCGCCGCGCGGTTCCGCGGAACCGTCCGCCGGCACCATGCCGTCCGCCGGCACCATGCCGTCCACGGGCCCCATGCCGTCCACAGGCCCCATGCCGTCCACGGGCCCGCCGCGGACGGCGGCGAGCTCGCCCACCAGTCGCTCGAAGGCGGTGAACATCGCGTCGACGACGCCGGGGGCGAACGCGTCCTCCCGGACGTCCCAGTTGATCAGCAGGCCGCCGTCGAGCTCGGTGACCTGCGCGTCCAGCAGGACCTGCGGGCCCTGCGAAATGATCCACTCCGGCCGGCCGAACGCGTCGCGCACCGCCGGGTCGAACAGCTCACCGAGGCCGAGGGCACTGGTGAACACGATCGGGGCGAGCAGCCGCTCGCCGCGGGCCCGGCCGGCGTCGCGCAGCACCTCCACCCCGGAGTAGGCGGCGTGGGCGGCGTCGGCGTGCAGCCGGGCCTGGATCCGCCGGGCCCGCTCGACGAACGGCACCCGTCCGGTCAGGTCGACCTCGAGCAGCACCGAGCTGGTGAAGTCGCCGACCACCCGGTCGATGTCCGGATGCACCTGCTCCCGGTCGAACAGAGGCACGTTGAGCACGAACCGCCCCTGGGCGCTCCAGCCGCCGATCACCTCGGCGAACGCGGTCGCCACGGCCACCGCCGGGGTGACTCCGCGCCGGTGCGCCGCCCGGGCGAGTTCCTCGCGGGCCGTGCGCGCCAGCCAGACGTGCCGGCGGGTCACCCGGGCTGCACTGTCGTCGCCGGAGGCGGTCGCGCCGGAGGCCAGCGGCAGCTCGGGTGCCCCGGGCAGGCTCGGCAGCCGGTCCTGCCAGGCCCGGCGGGAGCGCTGCGCCGCCTGCCGACGGGCCGCGGCCCGCTCGGTGCGGTACTGCCGGTAGGTGTAGGCCGGCGCCACCGAGTCGGCGTGCCCGTCGTCCGCGTGGGCGTAGAGCCGCGCCAGGTCCGCGAGCAGGACGCGGTAGCTCACCGCGTCGGCGGCGACCATGTCCACGTCGAGGTGGAACCGGGTGGCCCCGCCGGGCAGCAGGCTCAGCGCGGTGGAGAACACCTCGCCGTGCTCGATGTCGAGCATCTGGTGGGACAGTGCGTCGCGCACCGCGCCCAGGCGCACCGCGACAGCGGCCGGGTCGAGGGTGCGCAGATCGTGGACGGCCAGGCCGCGCCAGCCCGACTCCGCCTCGACCCGCTGGGCGCCGTTGTCGGTGACCCTGGTCCGCAGCGCCTCGTGTCGCGCCACCAGCAGCCGCAGCGCCGCGGCGAGCCGGTCGGGGTCGACATCCCGACCGTCGAACTCGGTGTAGAGATGGGCGGCGACGCCGCCGAGGGGCTGACCGCGGTCGCGGCCCACCCAGTAGGCGTGCTGCATGAGGGCGAGCGGGAACTCCGCGTCCTCGCCGGCGCCACTGTCCTCCCCGGCGTCACTGCTCTCCCCGGCGTCACTGCCCTCGCCGGCGCCGTCGGTGGACGACGAGACGGCCGCGGCGGCCCGGTGACCGAGGATCTTGACCCAGCCGTCGAGGGTGGGGTTCTCCGCCAGCTCGCCGAACGTGACCTCCAGGCCGTCGCGCCGCCACGCACCGACCGCCTGGATCAGCGCGATGGACTCCAGCCCCAGCTCGAACAGGTTGTCCTCGTCACCGACGTTGGCCGGCTCCTCCTCGATCAGGTCCGCGACGTGGCGACGCAGCTCCTCCCGGTCAGGCCCCGCCGGGGCGGGCCCGCGCTCCGGCTCGGCCTGCGCCCGGGTGGGCTGGGCGGGAATCGACTGCGCCGCCGCCGAGGCCACTTCGAGCGCCGGCGTGGGCGCGGCCACCAGGAAGCGGCTGACGCTGCGCAGCTTCTCGCGGGTCTCCTCCAGTTCCCGCTGCGGCCGGGACGCGGCGACGATGCCGGCGCCGGCACGCAGCCAGGTCCGCCCGTCGCGCTGGTACGCCGAACGCAGCACGAGTGCCGCGTCGAGAGAGCCGTCCGCGTCGACGCTGAGCACGGCGCCGCTGTACACCCCGCGCGGCTGCGGCTCGTAGCGTCGGATCGCGGCGAGGGCCTCGGCCTTCGGGATGCCGGAGGCGGTGACCGACGGGAAGACGGCGGCCAGGGCGTCCCAGGCGTCGTGCCCGGCGGTCAGGTCACCGCTGACCCGGGAGGCCAGGTGCTGCACGCTGCCGCGGTCGAGCACGGACATGAACTCGTCGACGACCAGCGACCCGGGCCGGCACAGCGGGCGCAGCTCCTCCTGGGCGGCCTGCACCGACACGGCGTGCTCGTAGATCTCCTTCGGGTCGGTGAGCAGCGCCGCCCGCCGCGCCCGGTCGGCGGCACCACCGTCGGCGGCACCACCGTCGCGGGCCGTGGTGCCGGCCAGCGGTTGGGTGCGGACCCGCCCGTTCGCCGCGACCTCGACGACCGTCTCCGGGCTGAACCCGCCGACCCGCAGGCCACCGAGGTCGAACAGGAAGGAGCGGGCCGGCGTGTTGCCGCGCCGCCCCCGTTCGTAGGTGGCGACCAGGTCGATCGGCACGTCCACCGGGACAACCCGGGACATGATCACCTTGCGGTACCGGCCGGCCTGGATGTCGGCGACGGCCCGGGCGACGTTCGCCGCGTAGTCGCCACCGCCGTGCTCGAGGTCCGCAAGCACGGCCCCGCCGACCGGTCCGGCGGCCACGGCCACGCGTGCCGTTGCCGCGGCGTCGGCCAGCTGCCGGGCCAGGTCGTCCAGCTC
>NZ_JAMQQG010000259.1 GCF_023716925.1 Frankia sp. R82 | reverse complement strand
GCGCCTGCTCCTTGAGAACTCAACAGCGTGCCGATTGTCAGTGCCAATTATGTACTGCCCCCTTTTTCATGGCTCTGGCTGGTTGTGCCCTTCTGATGTGGGGTGTGGCTGGTTGGGGTTGTGGGGGAAATTCCTTTGGACACATTGCCATGGCTCTTTGGGGTTGTGGTGGTGATGTCGGGGTCTGACTGGGCTGTGATGGCCTGGTTTCTTCATGCATTAATGGAGAGTTTGATCCTGGCTCAGGACGAACGCTGGCGGCGTGCTTAACACATGCAAGTCGAGCGAGGGGCTTCGGCTCCTAGCGGCGAACGGGTGAGTAACACGTGGGCAACCTGCCCCGAGCTCTGGAATAACCTCGGGAAACCGGGGCTAATGCCGGATATGACATTGCCGGGCATCTGGTGGTGTGGAAAGATTTATCGGCTCGGGATGGGCCCGCGGCCTATCAGCTTGTTGGTGGGGTGATGGCCTACCAAGGCGACGACGGGTAGCCGGCCTGAGAGGGCGACCGGCCACACTGGGACTGAGACACGGCCCAGACTCCTACGGGAGGCAGCAGTGGGGAATATTGCGCAATGGGCGAAAGCCTGACGCAGCGACGCCGCGTGGGGGATGACGGCCTTCGGGTTGTAAACCTCTTTCAGCAGGGACGAAGCGCAAGTGACGGTACCTGCAGAAGAAGCACCGGCCAACTACGTGCCAGCAGCCGCGGTAATACGTAGGGTGCAAGCGTTGTCCGGAATTATTGGGCGTAAAGAGCTCGTAGGCGGCCTGTCGCGTCGGCTGTGAAAACCCGGGGCTCAACCCCGGGCCTGCAGTCGATACGGGCAGGCTAGAGTCCGGCAGGGGAGACTGGAATTCCTGGTGTAGCGGTGAAATGCGCAGATATCAGGAGGAACACCGGTGGCGAAGGCGGGTCTCTGGGCCGGAACTGACGCTAAGGAGCGAAAGCGTGGGGAGCGAACAGGATTAGATACCCTGGTAGTCCACGCCGTAAACGTTGGGCGCTAGGTGTGGGGGACCTTCCACGGCCTCCGTGCCGCAGCTAACGCATTAAGCGCCCCGCCTGGGGAGTACGGCCGCAAGGCTAAAACTCAAAGGAATTGACGGGGGCCCGCACAAGCGGCGGAGCATGTGGCTTAATTCGATGCAACGCGAAGAACCTTACCAGGGTTTGACATGCAGGGAAATCCTCCAGAGATGGGGGGTCCGTAAGGGTCCTGCACAGGTGGTGCATGGCTGTCGTCAGCTCGTGTCGTGAGATGTTGGGTTAAGTCCCGCAACGAGCGCAACCCTCGTCCTATGTTGCCAGCGAGTCATGTCGGGGACTCATAGGAGACTGCCGGGGTCAACTCGGAGGAAGGTGGGGATGACGTCAAGTCATCATGCCCCTTACATCCTGGGCTGCACACATGCTACAATGGCCGGTACAAAGGGCTGCGATGCCGTGAGGTGGAGCGAATCCCAAAAAGCCGGTCTCAGTTCGGATCGGGGTCTGCAACTCGACCCCGTGAAGTCGGAGTCGCTAGTAATCGCAGATCAGCAATGCTGCGGTGAATACGTTCCCGGGCCTTGTACACACCGCCCGTCACGTCACGAAAGTCGGTAACACCCGAAGCCGGTGGCCCAACCCTTGTGGGGGGAGCCGTCGAAGGTGGGACCGGCGATTGGGACGAAGTCGTAACAAGGTAGCCGTACCGGAAGGTGCGGCTGGATCACCTCCTTTCTAAGGAGCGTCTGGCCTGTCCACCCCTGGTGGGGTGGGGGGGTCCAGGGCCAGGGCCGGCTGTGCATGCTGGTCTGGTTGCTCATAGGGTGTGGAACACTGACGATGATCGTCTTCTTCGGATGCTGGTGTCTAGTACGCCTGTCTGTCTGTCCTTCGGGGTGGGTGGGTGGGGTGGAACGGGCTGGTGTGTGGGGTGGGGGGTCGTGGCACGCTGTTGGGTCCTGAGGGAGTCGTGTGCTTCCTTGTGATTGATGATCCTTCTGCTGGTCTGTCTGGTTCTGCCGGTCTTCTGCTCCTGTGGGGGTGGGGGGCCGGTGGTGTCGGGGGGGGTTGGTGGGGGGTGTGGGTCTGGTCGTGGTGGAGGACTGCTCCCGGTGTGGGGGTGGGCTTCACGGGTGCGGCTGGGGCTGTCCGTACGTTGAGAACTGCACAGTGGACGCGAGCATCTTTGTGGCCAAGTTAGTAAGGGCGCACGGTGGATGCCTTGGCACCAGGAGCCGATGAAGGACGTGGGAGGCTGCGATATGCCTCGGGGAGCTGTCAACCGAGCTGTGATCCGAGGATTTCCGAATGGGGAAACCCGGCAGGGCTTTAAATCCTGTCACCCGTGCCTGAACACATAGGGCATGTGGAGGGAACGCGGGGAAGTGAAACATCTCATTACCCGCAGGAAGAGAAAACAACAGTGATTCCGCGAGTAGTGGTGAGCGAAAGCGGATGAGGCTAAACCATGGTCGTGTGATAGCCGGCAGGCGTTGCGATGGTGGGGTTGTGGGAGCGCTCGGAAAAAGCTGCCGTTTTTTCGAGGAGTCAGAAAAAACTGGGTTAGGCGAAGGTCATGTGAATGGGCCGCCATAGAGGGTAATAGCCCTGTAGCTGAAAACCTTGTTTCTCCTGAGCGTTTTCCCAAGTAGCACGGAGCCCGTGAAATTCCGTGTGAATCTGGCGGGACCACCCGCTAAGCCTAAATACTCCCTGGTGACCGATAGCGGACTAGTACCGTGAGGGAAAGGTGAAAAGTACCCCGGGAGGGGAGTGAAAGAGTACCTGAAACCGTGTGCCTACAATCCGTGGGAGCTGGACTTCGGTCTGGTGACCGCGTGCCTTTTGAAGAATGAGCCTGCGAGTTTGCGGTGTGTGGCGAGGTTAACCCGTGTGGGGTAGCCGTAGCGAAAGCGAGTCCGAAGAGGGCGTTTGAGTCGCATGTCCAAGACCCGAAGCCGAGTGATCTACCCATGGCCAGGTTGAAGCGCGGGTAAGACCGTGTGGAGGACCGAACCCACCAGGGTTGAAAACCTGGGGGATGAGCTGTGGGTAGGGGTGAAAGGCCAATCAAACTCGGTGATAGCTGGTTCTCCCCGAAATGCATTTAGGTGCAGCGTCGCATGTTTCTTGCCGGAGGTAGAGCACTGGATGGCCTAGGGGGCCCACAAGCTTACTGAAGTCAGCCAAACTCCGAATGCCGGTAAGTGAAGTGCGGCAGTGAGACTGCGGGGGATAAGCTTCGTAGTCGAGAGGGAAACAGCCCAGATCGCCAGCTAAGGCCCCTAAGCGTGCGCTAAGTGGAAAAGGATGTGGAGTCGCACAGACAACCAGGAGGTTGGCTTAGAAGCAGCCATCCTTGAAAGAGTGCGTAATAGCTCACTGGTCAAGTGATTCCGCGCCGATAATGTAGCGGGGCTCAAGCGCACCGCCGAAGCTGCGGCATGCACAAGTGTGCCCGGCATCTTTTGATGTCCAGGTTTGTGTGTGGGTAGGGGAGCGTCGTGTGGCGTGTGAAGCGGCGGGGTGACCCAGTCGTGGATGCCATACGAGTGAGAATGCAGGCATGAGTAGCGAATGACGGGTGAGAAACCCGTCCGCCGGATGACCAAGGGTTCCTGGGGCAGGCTAATCCGCCCAGGGTGAGTCGGGACCTAAGGCGAGGCCGACAGGCGTAGTCGATGGATAACGGGTTGATATTCCCGTACCGGTGTTGATGCGTCCATGCTGAGGCCAGGTGTGCTAACCATCTGATCATGCGCATTCTTTCGAGGGTGTGTGTGGGAGGGTGGGATCCTGTCTGGTAGTAGGCAAGCGATGGGGTGACGCAGGAGGGTAGTCCAGCCCAGGCGGTGGTTGTCCTGGGGCAAGGGTGTAGGACGAAGTGTAGGCAAATCCGCGCTTCATGTGTCTGAGACCTGATGCCGAGCCGATTGTGGCGAAGTGGATGATCCCATGCTGCCGAGAAAAGCCTCTAGCGAGTGTCAGGACCGCCCGTACCCTAAACCGACACAGGTGGTCAGGTAGAGAATACCGAGGCGTTCGAGTGAACTGTGGTTAAGGAACTCGGCAAAATGCCCCCGTAACTTCGGGAGAAGGGGGGCCGTTCTCCGTGTAGGGACTTGCTTCCGTAGCGGGGAGTGGCCGCAGAGACCAGGGGAAAGCGACTGTTTACTAAAAACATAGCTCCGTGCTAAGTCGTAAGACGATGTATACGGAGTGACGCCTGCCCGGTGCTGGAACGTTAAGGGGACGGGTTAGCTCTTCGGGGCGAAGCTCAGAACTTAAGCGCCAGTAAACGGCGGTGGTAACTATAACCATCCTAAGGTAGCGAAATTCCTTGTCGGGTAAGTTCCGACCTGCACGAATGGCGTAACGACTTTCCCACTGTCTCAACCACAGACTCGGCGAAATTGCACTACGAGTAAAGATGCTCGTTACGCGCGGCAGGACGGAAAGACCCCGGGACCTTTACTATAGCTTGATATTGGTGTTCGGTTCGGCTTGTGTAGGATAGGTGGGAGACTGTGAAGCTGGGACGCCAGTTCTGGTGGAGTCATTGTTGAAATACCACTCTGGTCGTACTGGATGTCTAACCTCGGTCCGTGATCCGGATCAGGGACAGTGTCTGGTGGGTAGTTTAACTGGGGCGGTTGCCTCCTAAAGAGTAACGGAGGCGCCCAAAGGTTCCCTCAGCCTGGTTGGCAATCAGGTGTTGAGTGCAAGTGCACAAGGGAGCTTGACTGTGAGACAGACATGTCGAGCAGGTGCGAAAGCAGGGACTAGTGATCCGGCGGTGGCTTGTGGAAGCGCCGTCGCTCAACGGATAAAAGGTACCCCGGGGATAACAGGCTGATCTTGCCCAAGAGTCCATATCGACGGCAAGGTTTGGCACCTCGATGTCGGCTCGTCGCATCCTGGGGCTGGAGTAGGTCCCAAGGGTTGGGCTGTTCGCCCATTAAAGCGGTACGCGAGCTGGGTTTAGAACGTCGTGAGACAGTTCGGTCCCTATCCGCCGCGCGCGCAGGAGACTTGAGAAGGGCTGTCCCTAGTACGAGAGGACCGGGACGGACGAACCTCTGGTGTGCCAGTTGTTCTGCCAAGGGCATGGCTGGTTGGCTACGTTCGGAAGGGATAACCGCTGAAAGCATCTAAGCGGGAAGCCTGCTTCGAGATGAGGTCTCCCACAGGGTAGCCTGGTAAGGCCCCCGACTAGATGATCGGGTTGATAGGCCGGAGGTGGAAGTGCGGTGACGCATGGAGCTGACCGGTACTAATAGGCCGAGGGCTTGTCTTCGAAGATGCTACGCGTCCACTGTGCGGTTCTGACTGTATGGCCAGCTGTGTGTGCTGGGTGTGCGGTGAGAAGTGTTTCGGTGGTTTTGGCGAAGGGGAAACGCCCGGTCTCATTCCGAACCCGGAAGCTAAGCTCTTCAGCGCCGATGGTACTGCATGGGGGACCGTGTGGGAGAGTAGGACGCCGCCGGACTTATATACAGGTTGTGGGGCTGTCTCGTTTTCGGGACGGCCCCACACCTGTCTCCGGAACAG
>NZ_JAMQQG010000258.1 GCF_023716925.1 Frankia sp. R82 | reverse complement strand
GCCCAGCGGCGCCGGCTGCTGGCCGCGCTGGACGCGGTCGTGGCCGGGCAGGCCGGCGTCATCGAGGTGGGCGGCGACCCGGGCAGCGGCAAGACGCATCTGCTCGGCGAGCTGACCCGGCAGGCGGCCCGACGCGGCGTACCGCTGCTGACCGGCCGCTGCGCCCCGAACGACCAACGGGTCCGGTTCGCCATGTTCCACCGGTTGCTGGCCATCACACCGCCCGGTGGCCCGGACGACGCGGATGCTCCCGGCCCGGGATCGCTGCTCACCGCCCTGCTCGCCGAGGCGGGCTCGGGTGCGGATCCAAGCAGCCTGTTCGACCCGGCCCGGCTGCTGCTGCACCGGGTCGCCGGCAGCGGTCTGGTGCTGGTCGTCGACGACGTCCACTGGGCGGACAGCGCCTCCCTCGGCCTGCTGGACCATCTCGTGCGCTGGCCCGTGGACGCGCCGTTGCTGCTGGTCGTCGCGCACCGGCCGCGGCAGAGTCCGCCGCGGCTGCTCGACGCCCTGGCCCGCGGCGAGGAGCTCGGCACCGTCGACCGGCTCGAGCTGGAACCGCTCTCCCCCGACCAGGCCGCCCGTCTGGTGGGCCGTCCACCGGAGGACGACGGCGCCCGGGAGCTGTACGAGCTCAGCGAGGGCAACCCGCTGTACCTGCTGGCGCTCGCGCGCGACCTGGGTGGTTCCGCCGGATCGGCGCAGCCCGGCCCGGGTCTTCCGCTCGGCCTGGCCGGGCACCAGCTGGTGGGCACGATCCTGGCCGAGCTGGCCGATCTCGGGCCGGAGTGCGTGCAGGTGGCCTGGGCCGCGGTGATCCTCGGCGGTACCTTCGACGTCGACATCCTCGCCTCGGTCGCCGATCTGGCGATCACCCCCACCTGCTCGGCGGTCGCCGTGCTCACCGCCCGCGACCTGTTGCGCCCGGTCCACGGCGCGGCCACCTACCGGCTGCGCCACCGGCTGCTCGCCGACGTGGTGTACACCTCGCTGGACCCGCACTGGCGCCGCGAGGCGCACCGCCGGGCAGCCCGGGCGCTGGGTTTGGCCGGCGCGCCGGCCGCGGTCCTGGCCACTCACATCGAATGCTTCCCACAGGATGCGGGCCTGCCCGAGGTCCATCTGCTTGTCGACGCGGCGCGGGAGTCGCTGGCCTCGTCCGCGCCGGACGCGGTGCGCTGGCTGCGCCTGGCGCTGCGGGTTCTCGCCCTCGCCGACCTCGGCGCCCTTGCCGCCCCTGCCGACCCGCGCCACGTCGACCGGCTGCGCGAAGAGGTATCGCTGAGCCTGGCCCGCTCCTACGCCAGCGCCGGGATGCTCGCCGAATGCCGCACCCAGATCCGCCAGACCCTCGAACTCGCCGTCACCCGCACCCCGACCGAACGGGCCGACGTCGCCAGCCGCTGCGCTCTGATCACCTACGCCATCGGCCAGCACGCCGACGCGCAGGCGCTGCTGGCCGCGGAGATCGATGCGGCCATCGGCGATTCCCCCGACGGTCCCGGCGACCTGCTGCGCGCCCCGGCCCGTCGGACGATTCCGCCGACCGCCCGACCTGCCGTCATCAACCTGCTGCTCGCCCGGGCCGCGGTGGGCCTGCTGGACGGCTCCGCACCGCCGCCGGACGAGCTGGGGCTGCTGCTGCGCCTGGCCCGTGACGAAGGCGACCGCACCGCGGAGGTCGGGGCACTCGCCGTGCGTGGCGTCGTCGAGGCACTCGACGGCGACATCGCGGCCGCCGTGCGGACGGTGACCGGCTGCGTCGCGCTGGCCGACCGGCTCCCCGACAGTGCGCTCGCTCCCCACCCCGAACATCTCGCCCTGCTGGGCTGGGCGGACTCGGTACTCGGCCGCCAGATCGACGCCGAGCGGCATTTCAGCCGGGGCGCGGCGCTCGCCCGCGCCACCGGCCGCGGCGACGCCCTGCCCCTGCTGCTCAGCGGCCTGGGCGCGGTCTACCAGCGGGTCGGCCGGCTACCGGAGGCCCGTCGGGTCGCCGCCGAGATGCAGTACCTGATCCGCAACACCCGCCGCGGCCACCACACCAGCCTGGCCGAGGCGATCGAGGCGCTCGCCGGCATCTGGATCGACGGCCACGGCAGCCGCCGGGCCGCCACCCTGGCCGAACAGGCCGCGGTCGAACGCGCCACGGCCCGGCCCGCGCGCCGCTCCTGGTGGAGTGATGTCGCCACGATCTGGACGGCCTACGCCGCCATGGCCGACGACGGCGAACCCCGCCGGGTGATGGCCCTGATCCTCGACACCGGCGGCGGCGAGTCGCTGGAACTGCTCTCCCCCGTGCTACATCCGATGGCCTTCGAGGCGCTGTGCGCCAGCGCCGAACGGCTGGGTGACGTGGACGCGGCGCAACGCTGGGCGCACCAGGCCGAGCTGGCCGCCGCCCAGCTGGGCCTGGACTACCAGCACGGACATGCGCTGGCCGCCCAGGCACACGCGCTGCGCGCGATGGCCCGGCCCGGGCCCGCCGGCCAGCGTTACGCGCAGGCCGCCGACCTGTTCGCGGCCAGCGGCATGCTGTCCCTGCGCAGCCATCTGCTGTTGCAGGCCGGCCGCTGCTACGCCGACGCCGGCCAGCGGGCGGACGCCGAACGCCACCTCACCCTGGCCGGCGACCTCGCCCGCCGCTGCGGGGCCCTGCGGCTGGGCCGCCACGCCCTCACCGCGCTGCGCGGCCTCGAGCGCATCGACTCCACTCCCAACGTCCTGGATCTGCTCACCCCCCGGGAGCGCCAGATCGCCCTGGCCGCCGCCAGCGGCGCAACGAGTCGGCACATCGGCCACGACCTGGGCCTGAGCCCCCGCACCGTGGACGCGCACCTCACCCGCATCTACCGCAAGCTCGGCGTCTCGTCCCGGGTGGCCCTGGTCCGCCTGACCGGCATCACTGCCACCGGCTGACGCCGCATCCCGGCGCGGGCTAGCCCGTCGAGGACAGCTCGAAGCGGTCGTCGTCGGCCAGGATCGCACGCTGGATCTCGCGCAGCGGACGTCCCGGTTCCAGACCGAGCTCGTCGGCCAGGATCTGCCGGGCCCGCTGATAGACGCGCAGCGCGTCCGCCTGCCGCTCGGAGCGGTAGAGGGCGAGCATGAGCTGACGGTAGAACGCCTCCCGCAGCGGGTGTTCCAGGGTCAGCTCGAACAGCTGCCCGGTCAGCTCCCGGTGCCGACCGCCGAGCAGCCCCACCTCCATCATCATCTCGATGCACTCCAGCCGGGACTCCTCCAGCCGGGTGACGAAGGCGTCGACGACCGGCCCGTCGCGCAGGCCGGCCAGCGCCGGACCCCGCCAGACCGCCAGTGCCTCGGTGAACCGCTCCGCCGCCGGCAGATGCCGGCCGGCCCGGGCATCCGCCCGACCTGCGGCGACCCCGCTCTCGAATCGGTGCAGGTCGACGGCCTCGGCGTCCACGTTGAGCAGGTAGCCCGGCGGACGGGTCAGGATCGGGCATTCCGGCCGCAGCGGGCAGGTGAGCACCTTGCGTAGCTGGGAGACGTAGACCTGCAGCGTGGCGGTCGCCCGCCGGGGTGGCTCGTCCGGCCAGATCTCGCTGACCAGCAGATCGCTGGCAACCACCTGCCCACGCCGGGCCAACAGCGCCGCCAGCAGCACCGTCATCTTCGGCGCGCTGAGCTGCACCCGCCGCTCGCCCGACAGCACTCGCAACGGCCCCAGGATCTCGTACCGCACCAGAACGCCCCTCACCACAGGTAGTAGGACCGATCCCCCGGGGCAGCCCGACACCGTTGGCGGGGCCCACCATGGCACCGTCTCACGCGCCGGCAGAGGTGCGTAGAGGGAGAAACTCCGTAGTCCGCCGGCCCCGTCACGCCGAATGCAACATTTGGGTAACCCCGAACCACAAACGTGACCCACCCCACTAGCCCCACCCAATCACGACCTGCCGCACACCGACCAGGCCATCCCGTCCCACTCCCGGCACTCTCACCGGAACAGGGAGCCGACCCACCCGAACATCGGCTCGCCCGAACATCGGCCAGTTCACACCCGACGGTAGCCATCTGCAGTCCCGCGACCAGATGAGGGTTAATCAAGAAATCAGACCCAAAATCGTCGCACAACTGCACGCCGGGCCAGCAAGGTGTCCCTACGACGACCAGGGCGCGAGGCTCAGACCCATCCTGCATCGCCCACGTCCAGCGATGGTCACAGCCGGGGGTCGACGGGTTCGGACTCGAGGGCGAGCACGGCGAACACGCATTCGTGGACCCGCCACAGCGGTTCCCCCGCGGCCGCCCGTTCCAGGGCTTCGAGGCCGAGTGCGTACTCACGCAACGCGAGCGAACGCTTGCGGCCCAGGCCACGGGAGCGCAGCCGGTCGAGGTGCGCCGGCTCGGTGTAGTCGGGGCCATAGATGATCCGCAGGTACTCGCGACCGCGGACCTTCACACCCGGCTGGACGAGGCCACGCTCGCCCCGCACCAGGCCGTCGGCAGGCTTGACGACCATCCCCTCGCCGCCGGCACCGGTGAGTTCCTCCCACCAGCGAACGCCGGCCGCTACCGAGTCGGCATCGTCCACCTGGACGGTCGTGTGCCGGGTTACGGCGACGAGCGTCGGATCGGCATCCGCGAGCCGGGCGGCGACTTCGAGATGCCAGGCGTGCGGCCGGTCCACGTAGGTCGCCGCGGCGACCGGCCGTTTCGCCGGCGCGTCTGCGGAGCCGCTGGCCAGCAGCATGAACGGGGCGATCCGGACGCCGTCCAGGCCGTCGACCGGCCAGCAGTAACGGCGGTAGGCATCGGTGAACGCCTCCGCGTTGGCCAGCCGGGTGCTGGTCCGCCCGAGCAGGTCGGCGACGTCGATGCCGCGGCCCACAGCGGCGGTGAGCGCGCCGAGCGCCACCGGCAGGGCGGCGCGGGCGGCGGCTCCGGCGGCGGCGTACTGGCGGGCGACGAGGTCGCTGGCCTTGGCACTCCACGGCATGATCTCCGCGTCGAACACCAGCCAGTCCGCGGCCAGCTCGTCCCACAGGCCCGCACGTTCGCTGGCGGTGCGCAGCCGGGTGAGGAGCTGCTCGGTGAGCGGCGGCGGGAAGAACGGCCGGCCGGTGCGGGTGTACACCGCGCCGGTCGGGCCAGCGGTCAGGCCGGCGGCCGTGCCGAAGCGCGCGGCGGCGACGTCGGCGTCGTGGCAGAGCACGACGACGGCCCGCGAGCCCATATGTTTTTCCTCGCAGACGAGCCGGTCGACGCCGTCGGCGCGGTAGGCGGCGAACGCCTCGGCGGGATGTTCGAGCAGGCCGGGCAGGGTGGACGTCGGCGGTGGGCTCATCGTCGGCGGCAGGTACACCAACCAGCGCGGGTCGAGGGCGAAGCGGCTCATCACCTCCAGCGCGGCCAGCGCGTTCTCCTCCTGGATGCGGATGCGTCCGCCATGGCGCGTCTCGAGGAAGCGCCGGCCGAGCACGTCGGTGACATCGAGCAGGTCGACCCGCTCCCGGTCGGACCTGCTGCCGTCCCGGCCACCGGGGCGGGCGCCGTTGCCCGTCGCCTCCGGCGCGGCGCGCGGGTGGGGGCCCAGCGGCGGCTGGCCGAGGGGCGGGAA
>NZ_JAMQQG010000257.1 GCF_023716925.1 Frankia sp. R82 | reverse complement strand
GGCGTGGGCACCGGTGGCCCCGCGGGCTCGACGCGGGCCGCCAGCCAGGTCGCCACCGCCTCCGGGGTCGGATGGTCGAATACCAGGCCCGCGGGCAGGCGAAGCCCGGTGGCCGCCGCGAGGGTGTTCCGGAACTCGACCGCGGTCAGCGAGTCGAAGCCCAGCTCGGAGAACAGCATGTCGGCGGCGATCGCGTCGGCGCTGGTGTGGCCGAGCACCGCGGCCGCGCGATCACGCACCAGCCGCAGCAGGGCGTCCGCCAGTTCCGGCCCCCGCAGAGCGGCGAACGCCTCGGTGGGTTCCGCGGCGGCCGCTGCTCGGCGCGCGGGACGGCGGACCAGGCCACGCAGCAACGCGGGGGGCTGCGCGGCGGCGGTGGGGTCCATCCGCATTGGTACGACGTGCGCCAGTCCGCTGTCGCCCGCGAGAGCGAGCGCGGTGTCGAACAGCGCCATACCCTCGTCCGTCCGCAGCGGGGTCATGCCCGCTCGAGCGATCCGGTCCAGGTCGCCTCCGGACAGCGCCGCCGTGATGCCGGCGTCCTGCTCCCACAGCCCCCAGCCGAGCGAGACCGCGGGCAGGCCGTCGGCGCGGCGGGCGGCCGCGAGCGCGTCGAGGAAGGCGTTCGCCGCGGCGTAGTTGGCCTGGCCGGGGCCACCGAAGACGGCCGCGGACGACGAGTAGAAGACCATCGCGGAAAGGTCACGGCCGCGGGTGAGGTCGTGCAGGTTCCAGGCCCCGTCGACCTTGGGCCGCAGCACGCGGTCGAGCTGATCGTCGGTGAGCGCGCTGACGACGGCGTCGTCGAGAACACCAGCGGTGTGCAGGATCGACCGCACGGGGTGGCGCGCCAGCAGGGCGGCGAGGTCCGCGCGGTCGGACACGTCGACGGCAACCGTGTGGACGGTCGCGCCCAACGCCTCGAGGCCGGCCACGAGCTCGCCGGCCCCCGGAGCGCCCGCGCCCCGGCGACTGGCCAGGACGAGCTCGCGCACCCCGTGCTCGACCACAAGGTGCTGGGCGGCGAGCGCGCCCAGCCCGCCGGTGCCGCCAGTGATCAGCACCGGGTCCGCCCAGCTGGTCGGGGCGGCCGGCGGGGCGGTGATCCTGGCCAGGCGCGGCGCGGTCCAGGCGCCGGAACGGACGGTCAGCTCCGGCTCGTCGGTCGCGGCGACAGCGTCCACCCGCGGCGTGGTGCCGGCGACGTCATCGGTGTCGACCAGGACAAACCGTCCCGGGTTCTCGGTCTGGGCCGTGCGCAGCAGGCCCCAGGCCGCGGCGAGCGCCGGGTCCTCGGCCACGTGCCGTGCGAGCACGACCGCGGTCGCATACGGGTGGTCCTCGGCCAGGACCGTACGGACCAGCGCCAGTGCCGCGGCGACCGTCGCCCGGGTACGGGCGGCCAGGTCGGGCCCGTCGGGACTGGCCTCGAGGTGGTGGCATACGACCGTCTCGTGGTCGCTTGCCGGTGGCGGCGCGGCCGTCGAGGCGCCCGGGGCCGGCACCGGGACGGGCACCACCTCGAACAACAGATCGTGGCGGACGTGGCCGGCCGAGCGCAGCGCGTCGGCCGACACCGGCCGGGACAGCAGCCCGGCGACGGTGACCACAGCGGCCCCCGCCTCGTCGTACCCGGTGAGCGTCAGCGTGCCGGCCGTCCGCTCGTGCAGCCGTACCCGCAGCCGGTTGGCGCCGGTGCGGAATACCTGTACGCCGCTCCAGGAGAAGGGCAGGCCGCCGGGCCGCTCCTCGTCGACGACTCCGCGCAGCAGCGGGTGCAGGCACGCGTCGAAAAGCGCCGGATGCAGCACGAATCCCGCCGAGTCGGTACGTGGATCGGCGGGCAGCGCCAGCTCGGCGAACAGCTCGTCAGCCCGGCGCCACAGCCGGCGCAGGCCCTGGAAGGCAGGGCCGTAGCCGTGACCGTCCTCGGCCAGGCGCGGGTAGGCCCCCCCGCAGTCGATCTCCTCGGCGCCCGGCGGCGGCCAGCTGCCGAGATCGGCGGGAGCCGCGTAGCCGGCCGAGGTCAGGTAGCCGTCGGCGTGGCTGGTCCAGAGTGCGTCGGCGCCGTCGGTGGCGGCGGCGACCGGCCGGGAGTGCACCGACACCGCGCGTCTGCCGTCGTCGGCGGGCTCGCCGACGACGATCTGCAGCTCCACCACCTCGTCGCCGAGCACCAGCGGAGCCGCGATCGTCAGCTCGTCGACGGCGGTGGCGCCGACGTGGTCGCCCGCGTACAGGACCAGATCGACGAAGGCCGTTCCCGGCAGCAGGACGGTGTCGTGCAGGGCGTGGTCGGCGAGCCAGGGGTGGGAGCGCAGCGAGATCCGGCCAGTGAGCAGCAGCCCGTCCCGCGCGGCGAGCTCGACGGCGGCGCCGAGCAGCGGATGATCTGGGGCGCGCAGGCCGGCCGTGGCCACGTCGCCACGACCCGTGCCGACGTCGAGCCAGTAGTGCTGGTGCTGGAAAGGGTAGGTGGGCAGGTCGGTGGTCTGGCCCTTGGGGTAGTGGTTGGTCCAGTCGACGTGGTGGCCCCGGGTCCAGATGCGGGCGGCGGCGGTCAGGATGCCGGTCGTCTCGTCGGTGTCGCGGCGCAGCGTGGGGGTGCCGCCGGTGAGGGTGGACAGGGTGGCGTCGGGGCCGAGTTCGATCCAGGTCGCCGCGGCGGCGGTGGTCAGAGCATCGTGGAAACGGACGGGCTCACGGATGTGGCTGGTCCAGTAGTCGGGACTGGTCAGGTCGCTGGCCTGCCCGGTGACCGTGGAGATGATCGGGATCTGTGGCTGGACGAAGGTGAGGCCCGCGATCGCCGTGCGGAACTCCTCCAGGATCGGCGCCATCAGAGGGGTATGGAAGGCGTGGCTCACGGGAAGCCGCCGGTGTCTCGCGCCGACGGCCTCGACGGTGCGCAGGGTCGCCTGTTCGGGGCCGGCGATGACGAGGGCGTCGGGGGCGTTGAAGGCGGCGATCGTGACACCGTCCCGCAGCTGCCGGGTGACGTCGTCCTCGCTGGCCCGGATCGAGACCATGACAGCGCCCGCGGGCAGGGACTGCATCAGACGACCCCGGATACTGACCAGCGCCGCGGCGTCCGCAAGAGACAGCACACCAGCGACATGAGCAGCGGCTATCTCCCCGATCGAATGCCCGACCAGAACATCCGGACGGACACCCCACGACTCCAGAAGCCGAAAAAGCGCGACCTCCACCGCGAAAACCGCCGGCTGAGTGACCTCCGTCTCGTCAAGCCGATCACCGGTGACGACTGCCCGGCCAACAACGGGATCCAGCAACGCGCAGACCTCGTCGAACGCGGCGGCGAACACCGGAAAATCCCGATACAAACCCCGCCCCATGCCAGGGCGCTGACTTCCCTGACCCGCGAACACGAACCCCAACGACCCCGAACCCGCGGTCCCCGTGACGACGGCGTCCCCGAGAACGACAGCCCGCTCAGCGAACACCGCACGCCCAGAAACCAGGCTCCACCCGACATCAACCGGATCCGCCGTAAGAGCCCTCACCCGGCCGACAAGAGTGGCCACACCTTCGGGAGTGCGGGCCGAGACGGGTAGTGGGTGGACCGGCAGGCGCGGGCTCGACGGCGCATCCCGGGATTCCTCGCCTCCTCGGGATTCCTCGATGTCCTCTGGCGGTGCTTCTTCAAGGATGACGTGGGCGTTGGTGCCGCTGATGCCGAACGACGACACCCCGGCCCGGCGGAGCCCCGGCGCCGGCCAGGGCCGTGCCTCCTCCAGCAGCCGGACCGACCCGCTCGACCAGTCCACATGCGGCGACGGCTCCGTGACGTGCAGCGTCCGAGGCAGTACCCCGTGCCGCATCGCCATCACCATCTTGATCACTCCGGCGACCCCGGCCGCGGCCTGCGTATGCCCGATGTTCGACTTCACCGACCCCAGCCACATCGGCTCCGCCCGGTCCGCCTGCCCGTAGGTCGCCAACAGCGCCTGGGCCTCGATCGGGTCGCCCAAGGTCGTGCCGGTGCCGTGCCCCTCAACGGCCTGCACGTCGGCGGGGCTCAGCCGGGCCGACTCCAGGGCCTGGCGGATCACCGCCTGCTGGGCGGGTCCGTTGGGGGCGGTGAGGCCGTTGGACGGGCCGTCCTGGTTGATCGCCGACCCGCGGATCACCGCGAGTACCGGGTGCCCGTTGCGGCGGGCATCCGACAGCCGCTCCAGGAGCAGCACGCCCACGCCCTCGGCCCAGCCGACGCCGTCCGCCGTCGCCGAGTAGGACTTGGCACGCCCGTCCGGTGCGAGGCCGCGCTGACGGCTGAACTCCACGAAGGTGCCCGGGCTCGCCATCACCGTCGCACCGCCCGCGAGGGCGAGGCCGCATTCCCGCGCCCGCAGGGCCCGGGCGGCCAGGTGAAGGGCCACCAGCGACGACGAGCACGCCGTGTCCACAGTGACGGCGGGACCGGTCAGACCGAACGTGTAGGCGATCCGCCCGGAGGCGACGCTGCCCGCGCTCCCGGTGAGCAGGTGTCCCTCGAGCTCCGCCGGGATGTCGCGCACCCGCAGGCCATAGTCGCCGTACATGATGCCGGTGAAGACGCCGACCGGGGTCCGCCGGACCGACTCCGCGACGATGCCGGCCCGCTCGAACACCTCCCAGGTGGCCTCCAGCAGCAGCCGCTGCTGCGGGTCGACGCTGAGCGCCTCGCGCGGCGAGATGCCGAAGAACGCCGGGTCGAACCCGGCGGCGTCGTAGAGGAAACCGCCCTGGTCGGTGTAGCTGTGGCCGGCCCGGTCCGGATCCGGGTCGTACAGATCCGCCGGCCAGCCACGGTCGGCCGGAAATGAGCCGACCGCGTCGCGGCCGTCGAGCACCAGCCGCCACAGGTCCTCGGGCGAGCTGACACCGCCGGGATAGCGGCAGGCCATCCCGATCACGGCGACCGGTTCGCGGTCCCGCTCGGTCAGCTCGGCCAGCCGCTGCCTGGTCTGGTGGAGTTCCGTGCTGACCTTCTTGAGGTACCCGAGGAGCTTCTCGTCGGCCATGTGAGTTCCCGTCCGCTCTTGGTCTCGTCGGGTCAGGTGGTGATGGGCCGTCAGCCCAGGGAGATGCCGAGCTCGCGGTCGACGAACGCGAGCACCTCCTCCTCCGAGGCGTCGGCCAGGTTCTCGGTCGAGCGGCCACCGTCGACGCCCGTCGGTTCGTTGAGGAACGAGAGCAGCCGCGCCGCGCGCGAGCGCGCCTCGGACCGGGCCCGGTCGTCTAGGTCGAGGGCGGCCACGTCGTCGAGCAGCCGGTCGAGGCCGGTGACCACGGCGTCCGCCGGGGTGGGAGTGCTGACGGACAGCTGCGCCAGCAGGGTCGCCGCCAGCTCGCCCGGCGTCGGGTTGTCGAAGACGAGGGTCGCGGGCAGCCGCAGCGCCGTCGCGGCCGCGAGCCGGTTGCGCAGGTCGACCGCGGTGAGCGAGTCGAAGCCGATGTCCCGGAAGGGCCGCGCCGGGTCGACCTCGGCCGCGGCGATGCCGACCACGGCCGCGACCTGGCCGCGCACGACGTCGAGCACCACCGCAGCGCGGTCCTCGGGCGCCACGGCGGTGAGGTCGAGCTCGGGCACCCCGCCCTCGGCCACGGCGGCGGGAGCGGGCGGAACCAGCCCGCGCAGGGCGGGGGGGGGCGG
>NZ_JAMQQG010000256.1 GCF_023716925.1 Frankia sp. R82 | reverse complement strand
GCCGGCGACGGCGCGGCGGCGCTCGCCCTGCCCGCCCGGACCGCCACGGCGATCAACATTCCGGCGGCCGCCTACCCGCGCGGCTATCAGGTGCGGATCACTGGCGGGCGGGTGACCTCGGCGGTCGGCTCCGGCCTGCTGTGCGTGGTCGCCGACCCCGGCGCGGCGCGGGTCGAGATCCGGGTACGTCCGGCGACGGACGGGCCGCAGGTCCAGAGCCCGCTGATGGCGGGCCCGGCGGGCTGCGATACGACCACGGCCGCCGCCGCAGGTGCCGCTGCGACCTCCGGTGCTCCGGGTGCCTCCGGGGCGGGCCGCTCGGTGGCGGCCGCGCAGGCCGGTCGGGACGACACCGACACCTATTCCGGTCCGTTGCTGTGGATACTGCCGTTGGTCGGTGCGACCGCGGCGCTCGGCCTGCTCGCCGCGGTGCTGCGACCCTGGCGGCGCCGTCCCGGCCCGTCGACACCTACCTGGACCGGGGGAGACTGAGTCGGTGGCGACCCGCTTCTTCTACGACACCGAGTTCATCGAGCGGCGTGAGTCCGGCCATCTCTGGTTGGACCTGGTCAGCATCGGCATCGTCAGCGAGGACGGTGCGCGGCGGTACTACGCCGTGTCCACCGAGTTCGATCCGGTCTGGGCGGTGCCCTGGGTCCGTCGCAACGTGCTCGACCAGCTTCCCTCGCCCGCCGACCCGGCGTGGCGGTCCCGGGCCCGGATCCGTGACGATCTCACCGAGCTGCTGACCGCCGACGGCGCGCCGGAGCTGTGGGCCTGGTACGGCGCCTATGACCATGTCGTGCTGTGTCAGCTGTTCGGGACGATGACGGACCTGCCGGCCCAGCTGCCCCGGTTCACCCGCGATCTGCGCCAGTTGTGGGAGGAGCTCGGTCGCCCCGCGCTGCCGCCGCCACCGGCCAACGCCCACGATGCCCTCGCCGACGCGCTGCACAACCTGGCCCGCTGGGAGATCCTCGCTCCGTTGCGCCCTCGTACCGCCAGACCCTCTCCTCCCTCATAACTATTTACATTTAGCTCGCCACGCCTAGTGGTTTAAATAGTGCTCCGTCTTGCTGGACGCCGCTACGCTGCCGCTGCTGCCACCGAGGTGTGGGTGCAGTGCGGCGCAGGTCGGTGTGCGGACGCAGGTCGGGGTGAGGCAAGGAGGGCGCGATGAGGATCGGCGTACTGACCGGTGGCGGGGACTGCCCAGGGCTCAACGCGGTGATCCGGGCGGTCGTTCGCAAGGGCGAGAGCGTGTACGGGCACCATTTCGTCGGTTATCGGGACGGTTGGCGTGGGCCGCTCACCGGCGACACGGTGGCGTTGGACACCGCGGCGGTGCGCGGCATCCTGCCACGCGGCGGCACGATCCTCGGGTCGAGTCGGACCAACCCGTACGCCGCGGTGGACGGGGTGGATCTGATCCGGCGGAACCTGGCCGCCGACGGGGTCGACGCGATCATCGCCATCGGTGGGGAGGACACCCTCGGCGTGGCCGCTCGCCTGCACGCCGACGGCGTTGCGGTCGTCGGCGTGCCGAAGACGATCGACAACGACCTGTCCGCGACCGACTACACCTTCGGCTTCGACACGGCGGTGAACATCGCCACCGAGGCCGTCGACCGCCTGCACACCACCGCAGAGAGTCACCACCGGGTGCTCATCGTCGAGGTGATGGGCCGTCACGCCGGCTGGATCGCGCTGCACAGCGGCATGGCCGGTGGCGCGAACGTCATCCTCATCCCCGAGCGACCGTTCGACTTTGACAAGGTGTGCGCGTTCGTCGAGTCCCGGTTCGCCACCCACTACGCGCCGATCATCGTCGTGGCGGAGGGCGCCACCCCGATCGCGGGCACGATGGCGACCAGTGACACCGAGCTCGACGCGTTCGGTCACGTCCGGCTGCAGGGCATCGCCGCGGTGCTCGAGACCGAGATCCGGGGACGCACCGGCCGGGACGCCCGCGCCACCGTGCTCGGCCATCTGCAGCGCGGCGGCACGCCGACCGCGTTCGACCGCTGGCTGGCAACCCGCTTCGGCCTGCACGCGGTCGACGCGGTGCACGAGGGCGATTTCGGGGTGATGGTCGCGCTGCACGGCACCCGAATCGACCGTGTCCCCCTGGCCGAGGCCATCGGCGAGCTCAAGACCGTCCCGGCGGAGCTCTACGCCGAGGCGGCGGTCTTCTTCGGCTGACCGGTCACCGGTCCGCCGCCGGGCCGGATGACTTCGTTGAAACCTGGCAGTATCAGCGCGTCCCGGACCCGGGCAGCCGTACCCTGGTGTCTCGTGAGCGCATTGGACGTCTGGCGGACCCTTCCGGCCAAGCAGCAGCCGTCGTGGCCCGACCCGGTCGAGCTGCAGGCTGCTGCGGACCAGCTGGCGGCGCTGCCCCCCTTGGTGACGGCGCCGGAGGTCCGGTCGTTGACCGACCGGCTGGCGATGGTGGCCCGGGGCGAGGCCTTCCTGCTGCAGGGGGGCGACTGCGCCGAGACGTTCGCCGCCAACACCGCCAACAAGATCCGCGACAAGGTGAAGACCCTGTTGCAGATGGCGGTCGTGCTCACCTACGGAGCGAGCACCCCGGTGGTGAAGGTCGCCCGTATCGCCGGCCAGTACGCCAAGCCGCGCTCGGCCGACATCGAGGCGGGCACCGGCCTGCCGTCCTACCGGGGTGATGCGGTCAACGACATCGCGGCGACCGCCGCCGCCCGCCGGCCGGACCCGATGCGGATGGTCGCCTCCTACCACCAGAGCGCGGTCGCGCTGAACCTGGTGCGGGCGTTCGCCACCGGTGGCTTCGCCGACCTGTCGAAGGTCCACGAGTGGAACAAGGCCTTCGTGCGCGACTCGGCCGCCGGCCGGCGCTACGAGGTCATGGCCACCGACATCGACCGGGCGCTGTCGTTCATGGCCGCCTGCGGCATCGATCTCGACCGCACCGCCGCGTTGACCGGCGTGGAGCTGTTCACCAGCCACGAGGGTCTGCTCCTGGAGTACGAGCGGGCCCTGACCCGGATCGAGGATGCCACCGGGCACCCGTACGACCTGTCCGCGCACATGATCTGGATCGGTGAGCGCACCCGCGACCTCGACGGCGCCCACGTCGATCTGCTGTCCCGGGTGGGCAACCCGATCGGCTGCAAGATCGGCCCGAAGGCGAGCCCGGACGAGGTGCTCGAACTCGCCGAGCGGCTCAACCCGCACCACGTTCCCGGTCGCCTGACCCTGATCACCCGGATGGGCGTCGGCCGCATCCGCGACGCACTGCCGCCCATCATCGAGAAGGTCAACGCGGCCGGCCCGCCGGTGGTGTGGTCCTGCGACCCGATGCACGGCAACACCCGCGACGTCGGTGGGATCAAGACCCGTCACTTCGACGACGTGCTCGACGAGGTCTTCGGCTTCTTCGAGGTACACAAGGCCCTGGGCACCCACCCCGGTGGCCTGCACATCGAGCTGACCGGTGAGAACGTCACCGAGTGCCTCGGGGGCGCCGAACTGATCGGCGAGGACGACCTCGGTGGCCGGTACGAGACGGCCTGCGACCCTCGTCTGAACACCAGCCAGGCCCTGGAACTGGCGTTCCTCGTCGCTGAGATGCTCCAGCACGCCCGCGGCGAACGGGCCGCCGCCCATCACGGCCCGGCCCACCCCGCCCCCCAGGCCTGAACTCCGACCCCCCACGGATGCCTGGTCGGTGATCCGGGTCGTCGAGTACCTCGGCGATCTGCCATCACCGCCAGGCGAGGTCCGATGCGCCCTCATGCGGACTGACTCGGCCTCATGGGGGACTCTGCTGGCTGATGCGGCGGCGACCGGAGCATCCTGATTCCGCCGCCCGCCAGCCCAGCCAAAACGCCCCTCACCCGCACAGACCGTCACCCACCCCGCGCCCCCACCATGCCTCGCAACCGACCCCGCAGCAGGATCTGCCCACACGGGTCGGCGTGGGGGGCACAGCGGATGGGTGTCGCGCTCGATGGCGGGCCGATCCGAGATCGTCGATGTGGGTGCGGAGCACGCCGTTGTGGTCGACGAACCTGCTACGGGACGTTGTCCTCGGTGACCGCCTTGCCCGAGGCAGCCGGATCGGTGCCGGCCGACGACCGGGACGGTGTGGCGGAGGCGGGTTCGGGCTGGTCGCTGGTTGCCATGGCGATGGCGGGCTGCGCGGATCCCGCCGCACCAGCGGCCTGCGTACCGTCCGAGGTCGGCGTCTCGACGCCGTCGGACGACCCCCTGGACGAGCCGTCGATGCCGGCCGGTGTCGGCTCGCTGTTCGGAGCCGGAACCGGGACCTGAGCCGGCGTCCGGGTGGGCGACAGCGAGCTGGGCGAGCTCGCCGAAACGGACGGGTGGACGGTAGGTGCCGGACCCGTGCGGCCGGGCGCGCGGGCTGTGCTGCCGGGACGCGGCACGGCGGCCGCGCTGCCGGACTGAGCCGGCGGGGAGTCCGCCGGCTCTGCCGCTGCATCCTGCGGGATGGGGCCCAGCACCTCGCCACCCGACAAGGCGCCACCCGACAAGGCGCCATCCGGCTGTGCACTGTCCGGCACGGTGGCACCGGACGACGTGCCACCGGACGACGTGATGGTCGCAGAGGTGTCATCTGGCGAGGCGGTGCCGGATGGCGTGCCGTCGTCGGGTGTCGGGCTGGCGGGGGAGGGGGCGTTCGAGCCGGTGCGGTCGGGTGAGGCCGGGGCGACGGGTGTGACGTCGAGTCCGGTGGGGCTGGGGCGATCGGGCTCGGGCGAGGGCCGCCCGGACACGCCGGCGGAGGCGGGCGGCGGCCGTCGCGGCGAAGGGAAGGAGCCCGGCTGGGTCGGGCCCAGGTCACGGCGGAACTGGCTGATCAGAGCGACGGCCGCGTGGGCGGCGCCCATGGTTCCCGGCGGCAGCTCGGTCAGCACCGCGCTCAGACTGTCCGCCTGGTTCGCGGTGAACGCCGCCATCGCCCGCCAGGCGTCGACGTTGCCCGCATCCGCCTGGGCGAGCAGCACCTGGGAGGCGGCCTGGGCCTGCGCGCACCAGGCCCACAGCAGCGTGTTGACGGTGTTCGCGTCGGCGTGACGGGTTCCCGGCCCACGAGGGGGGACGCTCGTCGCCGAGACGGTCGCTGTGGGTGACAGTGGCGCGGTCGGCGCGAGCGATGCGATCGGGCGGGCCGAACCTGACGGACCGGTTGTGCCTGCTGGATGGCGGGTGCCCGTGGAAGCCTCGGTGCTGGTGGGACGACGTGCTGTGCTGGCTGGCAGTGCTGTGCTGGCTGGCGGTGCGGTGCTGGCTGGCGGTGCGGTGCTGGTGGGACGGGGCGGCGTCGCCGGATCGAGCGGAGGCGTCGGCGGGACCGGGGTGGTCGCGGCCGCGACCGTGTCTGCCGGGCGAGCCCCGGGGCCGGACGGTGGCGAACCGATGCCGGGGCGACCGCCGCCGGCGGACGTGCCGATGGTGAGCGTGCGCAGTTCGGACATCCGCACCCCGGCAACGTCCAGGCGGGTCTTGGCGCGGGCGACCGGGTCACGTTCCAGCGACACCTGGAGGTTTTCCACCTGCCGTTTGACCCGGTAGAGCGGCTCGCCGGGCAGGGCGTCCCGGGCGCTGAGGGCGAGCGCGATCACGGTGACCGCGATGCTCAGACCGGCGGCGAGCAGCGCCCGGGCAACCCGGGGCACCGCCACGGGAGGCTGCCCGGCACGTGGACGGCGGACCGCCGCGACGGCGGCCCTCGACCAAGGTCACTTTCTGTGACGCTACTTTCGGAAGCCGCGGGTGCGCGAGATGCACACGGGTCGCCGTGGC
>NZ_JAMQQG010000255.1 GCF_023716925.1 Frankia sp. R82 | reverse complement strand
GTTGGCCGACCGTGCTGGTGTGTGGGTCGCGGCTGTTAACGGACCGCGAGCTGTGACGGTCTCCGGTGAGCAGGCGGTTGTTGAGGAGATCGTTGCGCTTGCGACGGCGGGTGGGATTCGGGCGCGGCTTCTGCCGGTTAGTCATGCGTTTCATTCGCCGTTGATGGATCCGATGTTGGAGGAGTTCGCCGCTGTGGCGGCCGGCGTCGCCTACCGGGAACCGTCGGTGGCCGGACGGCGGGAGTGGATGTCCCCGGAGTACTGGGTGCGGCAGGTCCGTGAACCGGTTCGCTACGCCGATGCCCTTTCCCATGCGCTCACCCAAGCCGCGAGCGGCGGTTTCCTGGTGGAGATCGGCCCGGACGGGAGTCTCACCTCGCTAGCTCGGGCTGGCGACCATCCGGTCGCGGCGGCCGTCGCGTTCTCGCGCCGGAACCAGCCCGAAGTGGCTGCCGCCGTCGCCGGGCTGGCGGAGCTGTGGGCTGTTGGGGGGCCGGTCACCCGGACCGCCCTGGCCTCGCTGATCCCGGGCGCCCAGGTGCCGGGTCGGGTGGTCCCGCTGCCGACCTATCCGTTCCAACGCGATCGTTACTGGCTCACCCCCAACCCCGCCGCCGGTCAGGTGGCGGGCGGGCATCCGTTGTTGGGCACGGTCGTGGAGGTGCCCGGGGGGGTGATGCTGGCTGGGCGGGTGTCGCTGAGTACGCATCCGTGGTTGGCCGACCACGTGATCGCCGGTGCGGTCGTGGTTCCCGGTGCGGTTCTGGTGGAACTCGCGATCAGCGCGGGAGATCGGATCGACTGCCCGGTGCTGGATGAGCTCATCATCCACGCGCCCCTGCCGATCCCGGCGTCCGGAAGCGTCGAAATCCAGGTCCACGTCACCGAGGAGCCGGATCCCAGCGGCCGTCGGCAGGTCCTCGTTCGCTCCCGCCTGTCCGGGACGGAACGCTGGCGATCCAACGCCGAAGGCTTCCTCGCACCCGCCTCTTCCGCCGGCCCCGACGACCTGCGGGCCTGGCCGCCGCCGGGAGCTCACCCGATCCCCGTCCAGGACTTCTACGAGAACCTCGCCGACCACGGATACGCCTACGGGCCGTCGTTCCAAGGTCTGACAGCGGCCTGGACAAGTGATGGGGTGATGTTCGGCGAGGTCGCTCTCCCCGAGGACACCGAGATCGACGTGTCGGGGTACGGGATCCATCCCGCCCTCCTGGACGCCGCTCTTCATCTGTCGATGGCGGCGACACCACCGGGCGACACCGGCAGCGTGCTGATGCCGTTCGCGTGGAACCACGTCGCCCTGCACGCCACCGGTGCCACCGCCCTCCGGGTCCGCGCCACTCCAGGCCCCGGCGGCCTGACGGTGGACCTCGCGGACACGGCCGGTGACCCGGTCCTGACCCTGGGAGCCCTGACCACACGGCCCGTCGCCGCCACCGACCTCACCGCCGCGGGCACCGGGAGAGGGGGCGGCGAACCGCTGATGCTGGCGGTCGACTGGACCCCGCTCCCCGTCCCGGCCCCCGGTGACACCGCCACTCCGGCCGCCGGGACGGCGGACGAGGAGATCGGCGCGGTGATCACGGATGCGGCGGATCTGGAGGCGCTGGGCGAGGAGGCACCGGGGTGGCTGATCCTGGATGCGGACCCGCTGATCGCCGACGCCGTCAGCGCCGAGTCCAACGCCGTTCCCGGCGCGGGTGAGCCGGCGCGGGTGCGTGTGGTGCTGGCACGGGTGCTGGAGGTGCTGCAGGCCTTCGCGACCGAGCCGGCTCTGCGGGAAACCCGGCTGGCCGTGGCGGTGCGGGAGGCGGGCGCCGACCCGGTGGCGGCCGCGGTCGCCGGGCTGACCCGCTCGGCCCAGTCCGAGAACCCCGGCCGGATCCTGCTCGCCGATCTCGGCCGACCGGACCCCGGCACGGACGCCGTGGCGCTCGCGGACCTCGCGGGATCGTTCGGACGCACCGTGGCGGCGGACAAGTGGGAGATCCGGCTCCAGGACGGGCAGATCGAAACCCCGAGGCTGATGCGCGCCGCCGACGACCGGCTGGAGCTGCCGGCCGACGCGTGGGTGCTGTCGGCGTCTGCGGCGGCGACGGTCGAGGAGGTGACGGCGGTTCCGTGGCCGGCGGCATCCGAGCGGCTGGAGGCGGGGCAGGTCCGGGTCGGGATCCGCGCCTGCGGCGTGAACTTCCGCGACGTCCTCGTCACGCTGGGCATGATCCCTCCGATCGCGGGGGCGGGGCTGCGGCTGGGCGGCGAGTGCGCGGGCGTCGTCCTGGAGGCCGGACCCGATGTCGTGGATCTGGTCCCCGGGGACGAAGTCACCGGTATCGGCATGGTGATCGGACCGACGGCGGTCGTAGACCACCGGTATCTGGTGAAGGTCCCGGACGGCTGGACCCCCGAACAAGCGGCCTCGATGCCGGTCGCGTTCCTGACCGCCTGGTACGCCTTCACCGAACTGGCCACCGTCCGAGCCGGAGACACCGTCCTGGTCCACGCCGGTGCCGGAGGCGTCGGCATGGCCGCCATCCAGCTCGCTCAGCACCTCGGTGCCGAGGTCTTCGCCACCGCCAGCCCCGCCAAGCACGACCTTCTGCGGAGTCTCGGACTCGACGAGGACCACATCGCCAGCTCCCGCGACGGCGACTTCGAACAGCGGTTCCTCACCGTCAGCGGCGGACGCGGCATGGACGTGGTGCTGAACTCCCTCTCCGGTGAACTGACGGACGCGTCCCTGCGGCTCCTGCCCAGAGGCGGCCTGTTCCTCGAAATGGGCGTCACCGACGCCCGCCGCCAGGACGAGACCGAAGCCGCCTACCCCGGGGTGGCGTACCGGGTGTTCTACCTGCAGGAACTGGACCCGGCACTGATCCAGCGGATGCTGCTGGATCTGACCAGGCTCTTCGAGGCCGGGCACCTGACCCCGCTGCCGTTGACCGTCTGGGACGTCCGCCACGCCCGCGACGCGTTCCGTCACATGTCCCAGGCCAAGCACACCGGCAAGAACATTCTGCGGCTTACTTCCACGACCGGGACGGAGGGTCTGGGTGCGGGTTGTGTGGTGGTGACCGGTGGGACCGGGATGTTGGGTGGCCTCGTGGCCCGGCATCTGGTCGCCGTGCATGGTGTGCGGAGTCTGGTTCTGACCTCACGGAGGGGCCCGGCCGCCGAAGGAGCCGGGCAGTTGCGGGCGGAGCTGGAGGCGGCTGGCGCTGACGTGCGGATCGTGGCCTGTGATGTGGCTGATCGTGATCAGGTGGAGGCTTTGCTGGCCGGGGTTCCGGTGCCGCTCAGCGGGGTGATTCACACCGCCGGGGTTCTGGATGACGCGGTTCTGGGTGGGTTGACTCCGGAGCGGTTGGACGTGGTGTTGCGTCCGAAGGCGGATGCGGCCACGCATCTGGATGAGCTGACCCGCGGGCTCGGGTTGGCGGCGTTCGTCGTGTTCTCCTCGGGCGCGGGGGTGCTGGGTACTCCGGGGCAGGGAAACTACGCGGCGGCGAACTGCTATCTCGACGCTTTGGCCGCCAGGCGGCGGGCGGCTGGTGAGGCTGCGGTATCCCTGGCCTGGGGTTACTGGGCTGAGGCGAGCACGATCACCGGGCATCTGACTCAGGCTGATCTGGCCCGGATGAGCCGGGCAGGGATCGGCGCGCTGGACGCCGAAGACGGTATGGCGCTGCTGGATCAGGCCCTCGGCTCCCGGCATGCGATGCTGGTTCCGATGGCGCTGGATCTGGCGGTGCTGCGCCGTCAGGACGGCCCGGTCCCCGGCTTGCTGCGAGCACTGACGGGAACCCGGCACCGCGCCGCCGCCAGCGGTGCCGCCGCGGACGCGCTGCGGTCGACGCTGGCCGGGATGGCGCCAGCGGATCGGGCCCTCCATCTGGCCGCGTTGGTGCGTGCTGAGGCGTCGGTCGTTCTAGGCGGCGCGGGTCGGGATCTGGTCCGGGTTGACCAGGCGTTCAACGACGCGGGCTTCGATTCGCTGACCTCGGTGGAGCTCCGTAATCGCCTGACCGCCTTGGCTGGGATGGCGTTGCCCGCGACGTTGGTGTTCGACTACCCGACTCCATTGGCGCTGGCTGATTATCTGCTGGGTGAGCTGGTCGGTGTCGCTCCCGCACACGCCGCGATGCCCGTGGCCGCGACGGTTACGGACGAGCCGGTGGCGGTCGTGGGCCTGGGATTGCGGCTGCCCGGTGGTGTGGACAGTCCGGCGGCGTTGTGGGAGCTGCTGTCCTCGGGCACGGATGCGGTGGGGGAGTTCCCCACCGACCGAGGCTGGGATCTGGGTGGCCTCTTCGACCCGGACCCTGACGCTGCCGGGAAGTCCTACGTTCGCCAGGGTGGGTTTCTTACCGACGCGACGGTGTTCGATGCGGGGTTCTTTGGGATCAGTCCGCGTGAGGCGTTGGCGATGGATCCGCAGCAGCGGTTGCTGTTGGAGACGTCGTGGGAGGCGCTGGAGCGTGCGGGGATCGCCCCGTCCTCCCTGCGGGGCCAGCGCGTGGGCGTCTACGCCGGACTGATCGCCAATGCCTACCTCGCCACAGCCGACACCCCGGATCTCGAAGGTTTCCGAGCCACCGGCACCACCCCGAGCGTGGCGTCCGGGCGGATCTCGTATGTGCTGGGGCTTGAGGGTCCGGCGGTGAGTGTGGACACGGCGTGTTCGTCGTCGCTGGTGGCGTTGCATCTGGCGGCTCAGGCGTTGCGTGCGGGTGAGTGCTCGATGGCCCTTGCCGGTGGCGTGACCGTGATGGCCACTCCAGAATCCTTCGTGGAGTTCTCTCGGCTCCGAAACATGGCCCTCGACGGCCGCTGCAAGGCGTTCTCAGACACCGCCGACGGTGTGGGCTGGGGCGAGGGCGCCGGAATGCTCGTCCTGGAACGCCTGTCGGATGCTCAGCGCCTTGGGCATGAGGTGCTGGCCGTGGTCCGGGGCAGTGCGATCAACCAGGACGGCGCCTCCAACGGGCTCACCGCTCCGAATGGTCCTTCGCAGCAGCGGGTGATTCGTCAGGCGTTGGCGAGCGCCGGACTCGCACCGGCCGAGGTGGACGCGGTCGAGGCCCATGGCACCGGGACCACGCTGGGTGACCCGATTGAGGCGCAGGCGCTGTTGGCGGTGTACGGCGATCGCGGTGAGGGCGGGGAGCCGTTGTGGTTGGGGTCGGTGAAGTCGAACATCGGTCACGCCCAGGCCGCTGCTGGGGTCGCGGGGATCGTCAAGATGATCCTGGCGATGCGGCACGGGGTCCTGCCCCGAACCCTTCATGCTGAGACGCCGTCGTCGAAGGTCGACTGGTCGGCTGGCGATGTGCGGGTCCTGGCCGAGGAGCGTGAGTGGCCCTCGACCGGGCGTCCGCGCCGGGCTGGGATCTCCTCGTTCGGATTCAGCGGCACCAACGCCCACGTCATCCTCGAACAAGCCCCGGACCCGATCACCGTTGAGCAAGCGTCATGCCCCCCTGACGTGGAGGTGGGAGACGCTCCTGAGACGTCGGGTGTGGTGCCGTTGGTGGTGTCGGCGCGGTCGCTGGAGGGCTTGCGGGCCGCTGCCGGGCAGCTGGCCGACTTCCTCGAACAGCAGCCCGTGTCGAGCTTGGGCGATGTGGGTCGGGCATTGTTGACGGCTCGTTCGGTGTGGGAGTTCCGGGCTGGAGTCGTGGCCGCGAGCCCGGATGAGGCGGTGGCGAAACTCCGTGCGGTGGAGCGGGCCGTTGACGTGGATGCAGTCGTGGCCGGGACGTTGCGGCGTGATGAGGATGAGTCGGCCAGGTTCGTGCAGTCGATGGTCGACGTGTGG
>NZ_JAMQQG010000254.1 GCF_023716925.1 Frankia sp. R82 | reverse complement strand
GCGCCTGCGGGCGACGACTCGCCGCTGGCGCGGGCCACCGCGACCGGCGGCGGGTCCCGGGGAGGCCGCTAGATGTCGCGGATTTTCTACCTGACCTTCGGGGCGGCGGCGGGTGTGGTTGTCGTGCGCAGGGCCGCGAAGGCCGCCGCGGCGCTCACGCCGACCAGCCTCGCCGGATCTCTCGTACAGTCACTGCAGGAGTTCCTCGCGGATGTCCGCGAGGCCGCGGCGGAGCGGGAGGAGGAGATCCGTGGTGCGCTCGGGCTCGACCGCGACCCGGACGACGACCCCGCCGCCCCGTTCGACGACCTCGAACGGACGATGCGGCTGGTCCCCGGTGCCCGTCCGTTCTGACCGGCGGTCGCCACCGTCAGCCCCGCCGGCCAGGGCTGCAGCGATAGCAGCGGCAGCCGCCGCGCCGGCCCCGCCGGCCCGCGCGGCGGCACCGCTGCCCGCCGCCGGATGACGATGCTCCTCCCACCAGTCTGGACGATGTGACCGATGGACACGGCCGAGATCCGCAGCCGCTTTCTGAACCATTTCGCCGCGCGTGAGCACACCGTGGTTCCCAGCGCCTCCCTGATCGCGCCGGACCCCACGTTGTTGCTGGTCAACGCCGGCATGGTGCCGTTCAAGCCGTATTTCCTCGGCGATCTGGCTCCGCCGTGGCCGCGGGCGACCAGCGTGCAGAAGGTCGTGCGGACCGTCGACATCGAGAACGTCGGACGGACCACCCGGCACGCCTCGTTCTTCCAGATGTGCGGCAACTTCTCCTTCGGTGACTACTTCAAGGCCGAGGCGATCCCGTTCGCCTTCGAGCTGCTCGTCGACGGCTTCGGGTTCAAGCCGGACGACCTGTGGGCCACCGTCTACCTCGACGACGACGAGGCCGAGCGGATCTGGCGCACCCTGCTGCCCGCCGAGCGCATCCAGCGCCGCGACAAGGCGGACAACTACTGGTCGATGGGCGTGCCGGGCCCGTGCGGCCCGTGCAGCGAGATCTACTTCGACCGGGGGCCCGCCCACGGCCGGGACGGCGGCCCGGTGGCCGACGAGGAGCGTTACCTCGAGGTCTGGAACCTCGTGTTCATGCAGTTCGAGCGCGGTGAGGGCGCCGGCTACGACTATCCGATCCTGCGCGAGCTGCCGAGTCGCAACATCGACACCGGCATGGGCCTCGAGCGGATGGCGACGATCCTGCAGGGCGTCGAGAACGTCTACGAGATCGACATCTCCCGTCCGGTGCTGGACGCCGCGAGCCGGCTCACCGGCCGCCGTTACGGCGCCGACCCGGCCTCCGACGTGCGGCTGCGGGTGATCGCCGACCACTCCCGCACCGCCGCGATGCTGATCTCCGACGGCATCGTGCCGTCCAACGAGGGCCGTGGCTACGTGCTGCGCCGGCTGCTGCGCCGGGCGGTGCGCGACGCCCGGCTCCTCGGCGCGCGCGAGCCGGTGATGGCGCAGCTGTTCGAGGTCATCGGCACGGCGATGGGCCCGATCTACCCCGAGCTCGTCGACGATGCCGAGACGATCACCCGGGTGGCGGTCGCCGAGGAGACGGCGTTCGCCGAGACGCTGCGCACCGGCACCACGATCTTCGACACCGCGGTCCGCCAGGTCCGCGCCGCCGGGGCCACGACACTCGCCGGTGACGAGGCGTTCAAGCTGCACGACACCTACGGCTTTCCAATCGACCTGACGCTGGAGATGGCCGCCGAGGCGGGCCTGTCCGTCGACGAGGCGGGGTTCCGCCGGCTGATGGAACGCCAGCGCCAGACCGCCAAGGCCGACCGGGCCGCCCGGCGGATCGGCAACCTCGACCTGTCGGCGTTTCGCCCGATCCTCGCCGCCGCCGGCCCGACGACGTTCACCGGCTACGAGGAGCTCACCCGTGAGTCCGCGGTGGTGGGGCTGGTCGGGATCGCCGACGGCCTCGGTCGCCCGGCCGCGGGTGCCGGCGAGGAGGTCGGCGTCGTGCTCGACGTCACTCCCTTCTACGCCGAGAGCGGCGGCCAGGAGCCCGACCTCGGGATCCTGCGCTTTGACGGCGGCGAGGTGGAGGTCCTCGACGTCCAGCGGCCGGTGCCCGAGCTCGTCCTGCACCGGGTGCGGGTGCGCGCCGGGGAGCTGAAGGTCGGCGACCGGGTGCACGCCCAGGTCGACGAGGGGCGCCGGCGTGCGGTGTCGCGTTCGCACACCGCCACCCACCTCGTCCACGCGGCGTTTCGCCGGGCGCTGGGGGAGGGGGCGACCCAGGCCGGGTCGCTGAACTCGCCCGGTCGGCTGCGCTTCGACTTCCACGCCCTGGGCGCGGTGCCGGCGTCGGTGCTCGCCGACGTCGAGGACGAGATCAACGAGGTGGCACTGCGTGACCTGCCGGTGCGCGCGTTCGTCACCACGCAGGAGGAGGCCCGCCGGCTCGGCGCGATGGCGCTGTTTGGCGAGAAGTACGGCGACGCGGTGCGGGTCGTCGACGTCGGCGACTACGCCCGCGAGCTCTGCGGGGGCACCCATGTGGCGAGTTCGGCGCAGCTCGGCGCGGTGAAGCTGCTCTCCGAGGCGTCCATCTCCGCCGGGACGCGCCGCGTCGAGGGGCTCGTCGGCCTGGACGCGTTCCGCTACCTCGCGCGCGAGCATCTGCTCGTCTCGCAGCTGTCCACCGCGCTCAGGGCCCGCCCCGACGAGCTCGCCGACCGGGTCAACGACATCGTCGCCCGGCTGCGCGACGCCGAGCGGGAACTCGACAAACTGCGCGCCGCGGCCGTGCTGGCCGGCGCCGGGACCCTCGCCGAGGGGGCCGAGGAGATCGGCGGCGTCGCCGTCGTCACCGCCGAGGTGCCCGCCGGCACCACTCCCGACGACGTGCGTCTGCTCGCCATGGACGTGCGCGGACGGCTCGCCGGGCGGCCCGCGGTGGTCGCGATCGGGCGGGCCGACGGAGCCTCGATCGTCGTGGTCACCGACGATGCGGCGCGCTCGCGCGGGTTGCGCGCCGGAGACCTGGTCCGCGGCAGCTGGGCGGCGCTTGGCGGCAAGGGCGGCGGAAAGGCCGACATCGCCCAGGGCGGCGGTGGTACGGCGGAGCTCGTCCCGGCCGCGTTCGCGAAACTGCGCGGACTGGTCGCCGAGCTCCTCGGACGTTAGGTGACCGGCCCACGGGGGACCCGGCCCGGCGTCCGGGTAGGGGTGGACGTCGGATCGGTGCGGGTCGGGGTGGCCGCGAGCGACCCCGACGGACTGCTTGCGATGCCGGTCACTACCCTGGCCAGGGACAAGCGCGGCAATGCAGACATCGATGCTCTTGCCGAGATCGTCGCGCAGCGCGAGGCTGTGGAGGTCGTGGTGGGCCTGCCCCGGCAGCTGTCGGGGCAGGAGGGCCGCGCCGTCGCGCTGGTCCGGGAGTACGCCGAGGTGCTCACCGGGCGAATCGCACCCATTCCGGTGCGGTTCGTCGATGAGCGGCTGACCACGGTGGCTGCCCATCGCAGAATGGCCGAACGTGGCGTCCGTTCCCGCGCCCGTCGCAGCCTTGTCGATCAGGAGGCAGCCGTGCAGATCCTCCAGCACGACCTGGACAGCCGCCGCGGGCCCGGTGGCGCACCGGGCTGGACGCCGGACGGCGGGATGGCCGGTCCGCAGGACGCCGGGTGACCCGCCGTGACCTCGACGAGATCCTCGACGAGGAGCCCTACGGGGAGCGGCCCGTCCGTCCCACGGACCGTCGCGGGGCGCGTCGTCCCGACCCCCCTGCGCGTCGCGGCCCGAGCCGCCCGGGGGTCTACCAGGAGACGGGTTACGACGACCGCTTCTCCGCTGACCGCCGCGCAGCCGACCGCCGACGAGGGGAACGCCGTCCCGGGGATCGGCCGGCCCGCGACCCGCGCCCCTATCCCGACGAGGCCTACTCGGACGAGGCCTACTCGGACGAGGGCTACTCGGACGAGGGCTATCCGGACGAGGCCTATCCGGACGAGGCCTATCCGTATGCGGCCGGCGAACGGTACGACCGGCAGCCCGCGCGCGAGCCGGACGACCACGACGGCGACGACGATCCGTACGGCTCGGAGGCACCGTACGACGCCGACGCCGGCTCCTCGTCCGGCGGTCCGGGCCAGGCCGCGCACGACGGCAGCTGGGGTGGCTCCTGGGACGACGAACCGGCCGAGCCGCGGCGCCGGGGCGGACGGGCGCTGGCGAAGCTGATCGCGATTCTCGTGATCGTCGCCGCGCTGCTGGGGCTTGGCATCGTCGGGGTCGGCAAGGTCATCGGTCATGTCTCGGGCGGGTCGAGCGCCGCGGACTACCCGGGCTCCGGCGACGGCATCGCCGTCGTGCAGATTCCCGACGGGGCCACTGCCAGCCAGATCGCCAAAGCGCTGCACGACGCGGACGTGACCGCCTCCGTCGGCGCGTTCGTCAAGGCCGCGGCGGCCAACCCGAAGTCGCTGGGCATCCAGCCGGGCACCTACCGGCTGCGCAGCCGGATGAGCGCGGCGGCGGCCCTGACGGCGCTGCTCGACCCCAGCTCGGCCGCGTTGTTCCGGTTCGTCATCAAGGAGGGCATGACGGTCAAGGAGGTCCTGACCGGCATCCACGACCGGCTCGGCACGCCGATGGCCGACCTCGAGGCGATCGCGCGCAACCCGGCCCAGCTCGGCGCTCCGGCCTACGCGCCGACGCTGGAGGGCTACCTGTTCCCGTCGACCTACAACATCGTCCCCGGGCAGAGCGCGGTGCAGCTGCTGAGCTCGTTCGTCGACCGGTTCAAGACCGAGGCCGCGGCCCTCAACCTCGAGCAGGGGGCGGCCGCGCGCAACCTGAAACCGGCCGAGATCGTGACCATCGCCTCGATCATCGAGAAGGAGGTCGCGAACGCCGACGAGGGCCCGAAGGTCGCCCGGGTGATCTACAACCGGCTCGCCGACACCACCGGCGGCTTCCGTCGTCTCGACATGGACTCCACCACCCGTTACGCCGAGGACCAGTACACCGGCCCGCTGTCACAGGAGCAGCTGCGGCGGGCGAACCCGTACAACACCCGCTCGGTCGCGGGCCTGCCGCCGGGGGCGATCTCCAACCCGGGCCTGTGGGCGCTGAAGTCGGCCCTGCAGCCGGCGGACGGGAGCTGGTTGTACTTCGTGTCCATGCCGCGTAGCAAGGTCACCGAGTTCGCGACCACCCAGGCCGAGTGGACCGCGCTCCAGGCGCGCTACCGGGCCGAGGGCGGTCGGGAGTAACCGTGGCTGGGCCGCCGCCCGGCACCAGGCTGGGAATGGTCCGGGCTGGGACGGTCCAGGTGGCGCGGCACGGGGTGGCGCGGTACAGGGTGGGAACGGCACGGGTGGGCACGGGAAGGCACCGGACGGGAGGCTGGGTGACACAGGGGGTCGAGCCGGGGCCGGTGGCCGCGGGCGGGCGGGGTGAGCAGCCGCGGTGGGCCGTCCGGGTGGCCGCGGCGGCGACGCCGACGCACCCGGCCCACGCGGCCGTGCTGGGCGCCCCGGTGGGCCACTCGCTCTCACCGGTGCTGCACGGTGCCGCGTACGACCGGCTGGGTCTGGCGGTGCGCTACACCGCGATCCACTGCGAGGCGGCCGGTCTGCCGGCGATGCTGGACCGGATCCGGGTCGAGCCGGGCTGGTTGGGCCTGTCGCTGACCATGCCGCTCAAGACCGTCGTGCTGGATCTGCTGGACGACATCGACCCGACCGCCGCGGTGATCGGCGCCGTCAACACGGTCGTCGTCGGCGCGGACGGCCGCCTCTACGGGGACAACACCGACGTCGCCGGGATCGCGGCGGCACTGCGCCGGGTGACCGGCGGACGCCGGCCGAGCCAGCCGCTGATCGTCGGTGCCGGGGGCACCGCCCGGGCCGCGGTCGCCGCG
>NZ_JAMQQG010000253.1 GCF_023716925.1 Frankia sp. R82 | reverse complement strand
GTCGGCGAGCCGTTGCTGCTGGCGGCGCACCGCGGCGGCTGGCGTCGGCCGGCCGGTGGCTGGCGCGACGACGCGCGGATCAGTGGCGGGCAGGTGTTCGCCCACGCGACCGGCGCCGTCGAACAGGTCGTGGCCCTGGTGGACGCGCCGGTCGAAAGTGTCGGCGCCACGGCCGTGAAGCGGGTCTGGCACCACGTCAGCAACGCCGACCACACCAGCCTGCAGCTGCGTTTCGCCAACGGCGCGCAGGCCCAGATCACCGTCTCCGGCCTCACCGTCTGGCCCCGCCCGGCGCTGGAAGTCCTCGGCACCACCGGCAGCCTCATCCTCGAGGCCGACCCGGCCGGTCAGGAGGCGGCCGGTCCTGCCGCCGGTTTCGCCGGTTTCGGCGGTCTCGCCGGTTTCGGCGGTCTCGGCGGTTTCGGCGGTCTCGGCGGTCTCGGCGCTGGCGGGGATGCCGCGGGTGGGGTGCTGCAGGTCACGGCGGACGGGGTCTGGACCCGCTATCCGATCCCGAGGTCGCTGCCGGACGGCGCAGCCCTGGGCGGCGGCGGGTCGACGGCCGCGTTCTACGGTGCGCTCGCGGACCTGCTGGTGTCGGGCTGGCCGTTGCCTGCGGAGCTGGGCGTGGCGGCGGCCCGTCCGGTGGTGTCCGTGCTGGCCGCCGCCGCCACGTCGGTTGCGGCGGGTGGGGAGTCGGTCACCCCGCTCTGAGCCCGGACGGCCTGCGACGGCCGGCGTCGGCCTCCGCGGGGGTATTGCCGGTCACCGCGCGCGGCGGTGCCGCGGCATGGGTGTTTACTGTTGGTCGTGGATTGGCTGACCCTGCCCGACGCCGCGGAACAGCTGCGGATTCCGGTGACCAAAGTCCGGCAGATGGTGAACGACCGTACGTTGCTGGCCCGCCGTGAGGGCGGTGTGCTGCGGATTCCGGCGCAGTTCATCCAGGACGGTGTGGTGGTCAAGGGGCTGCCGGGTCTGTTCACCGTGCTGGCCGACGCCGGCTTCAGCGACGACGAGGCGCTGGACTGGCTGTTCCGGGAGGATCCGAGCCTGCCCGGCACGCCGATGCAGGCTCTGGCCGAGAACCGCGGCCGGGAGGTCAAGCGCCGGGCGCAGGCGCTGGCGTTCTGACCGCGCCGCTGACCGGCGGCTGACCGGATCGGTTCCCGGCGCGACCAACCCTGCCGTAAGGTCGGGGCATGGGCAGTCCAGCGTCCACGGCGTCCGTGGCGGTTGTCGTCAACGGGGAGCCTCGGCTCGTCGTCGAGGGGCAGGCACTCACCGAACTGCTGGTCGCCCTCGGACTACGACCGGGGTCGGTCGTCGTCGAGCACAACGGGCATGCGTTGACGCCCTCCGAGGCCGCTGCGGCCCGGCTCGCCGATGGCGATGTTCTGGAGATCGTCCGTGCCGTCGCCGGGGGCTGAGCCGCGGGCCGAGCGGCTGCGGCGGCTGGCCGACGCCCGGCTCTACCTGTGCACGCCGCGGCGGGCCGAGTTCAGCCCGTTCCTGGATGCGGTGATCGGTCCGGCCGGTCGCGGCGGGGTTGATCTCGTCCAGCTGCGGGAGAAGGCCCTGGAATGGTCCGACGAGGTGCGGGCGCTGCACCGGATCCAGGCCGCCGGGGCCGGCCGGGGCACTCTGGTCAGCGCCAACGACCGGGCCGACCTCGCCGCGTTCGCCGGGGTCGACGTGCTGCACGTCGGGCAGGACGACATCCCGCCGGAGTTCGCCCGCCGCATCGTCGGGCCGGACGTGCTGATCGGGCAGTCCACCCACAGCTCGCAGGAGTTCCTGACCGCGCTGGACGATCCCGACGTCGACTACGTGTGTGTCGGCCCCGTGCACGCCACCCCGACGAAGGAGGGGCGCCCACCGGTCGGGCTGGGCCTGCCACGGCTGGCCGCTCGGCACGCCCCGCCGTTCGCGGACGGCGCCAAGCCATGGTTCGTCACGGGTGGCGTCGCACCGGACACACTTGATGACATCCTGGCGACCGGGGCGCGTCGGGTCGTCGTCGTGCGCGCCCTGACCGACGCCTCCGACCCGGGAGCGGTCGCCGCCGATCTCGCCCGCCGCCTGCGCGCCAGCTGACCCGCCGGAGCACCCTCGTCCGATGCGTCATCTCGCCTACCTGGCAGTTCTGCTCGGCTGCCTGCTCGGTACGGCACCGCTGGAGCTGTTTCTCGGCACCCGGGTCTACGCGCGGCCACGCCGGCTGGTGCTCACCCTGCTGCCGGTGCTCGTTGTCTTCGTCGGCTGGGATGTGTACGCGATCGCGGCCGGTCAGTGGACGTTCGACCCGCGCCACATCACCGGGATCCACCTGCCGGGCCGGCTGCCGCTCGACGAGCTGCTGTTCTTCGTGGTCGTCCCGGTGTGCGCGATTCTGACCCTCGAGGCCGTCCGGGCGGTGCGGGGCTGGACCGTCGGCGACGAACCGCCGGATCAGCCACGGGACGGGGCCGGGTCGGCGTGAGCTACACGGTACTGGCGGTGCTGGGGGCGGCGGGGGCGGTGGCGGCAGACCTGTGGGTGCTGCGGACGCGGCTGCTGACCCGGCGGGTGTTCTGGGTGTCGTACGCGATCGTCATCTGCGGTCAGCTGGCCGCGAACGGGCTGCTGACGGGGGTGCGGATCGTCCGCTACGACCCCGGGACGATTCTCGGGCCGCGGATCGTGTTCGCCCCGGTCGAGGATCTGCTGTTCGGGTTTGCCCTGGTCGTCTGGACGCTCACCTGGTGGGTCTGGTGGGGACGCCGCCTCACCGACAGTCGCCACCCAGGTAACGACGATGGGTCGTCCAGCAAACCACAGCAGACGCGTGACCTCCACGAAACTGAGTGAATTGTTGGGCTACGTGGTGACAGGAACGAGTCATTTGGCCCTGGGGAGCTGACCTGTCGCTCTAGCCTCGAGCCTAATGACGCGGGATGTTGCGGGAGATGCCGTTCCGACCGGGCGCCACCGGTCGCCCTGGGGGCGTTCGGGTCGCGTCCTGCCGATCCGGTGGGGGCGGATCGGCGCCGCGGTGCTGGCTCTTGTCGTCGTGGTTGCCGGCCTCGTACTGGTGCGGCTGCGCCTCGACGAAGGCGGCCATCAGAGCCGCGCCGGCACACCGGGCGAGCGGCGGTCGATGAGCGGCACCGTGCCACCCGACGTGCTCACCGCCACGTCCGGCTCGCCGCGTCCCAGCCGGGGTGCACCCCGTGGTGCCTCTGCCCCCGATGCCGCGCTCAGCGGTGCCCCCGACGGCCAGCCCACCAGCCCCGACGGCGCCGACAACAGCGCCACCGGCGGCGCCTCGGCGCGGCGGCCGACCACTACCGGCGGTCCGCGGACCCCCCGGCCGGCCGGTCCGGTGCTGGGGCTGAGCACCACCCGGGTGGACCTCGGCGCGGTCGACTCGACCTGGCGGCTGGATCTGCGCGGGGAGGGAACGGCACCGGTCGACGTCGTCGTCGGACGGACGCCGTCGTGGCTGGCCGTCGTGCCGAACTCGCCGCGGGTCAGCCCGGGGGCGAGCACGGCACTGGTGATCAGCCTGAACCGGGCGGCGGCGCCGGTCGGCGCAGTGGACGTCTCGGTGTCGGTGGACGCCGGCAACGGTACCGGCGGCGGGAATCTGCGGATCACCGCGCGGGTGGACGGCTCGCCGCGGATCGAGTCGGCGACCGCGGCCCCCGCGCGCATCACCCGGGCCGGCTGCCCGGCATCTGCCGCCGGCAGTGCCGCCACGGCCGCGACCACCGGTTCTCGCACGGATGCCACCACCGTAGGAGGCACGCCCGACGGAACCGGAACCGCGGCTGCCGGGACCGGAGCTGCGCAGGGCGCCGCCGCGGCGGCCGGGAGCACGGACACGACGACGGTAACGGTGACGGCCGTGGACGAGACCGGGATCCAGTCCGCCCGCCTGACCGGCACATTTCCCGACGGACGGGCCCTGGACCAGCCGCTCACCCTCGGCCCCGCGGCCGGCGACCGCACGACCTGGACAGCCAGCCTCGTCGCCCAGGGCACCGGAACCATCGCCTACACCGCTGTCGTCACCGGCATCACCGGACGGACCGCGCAGGCATCGGGAAGCGTCACCGTTCTGCCCTGCCCGCCCTGATCACCCGAGCCCGAACATGATGGTGCCGCCCGGCTCGGGGGGTGCCGGGCGGCGTGCCCTATGATGTCAGGCTGACCGTCGCGAGCCAAGCCCCATGCTGGCTGCCTGGCCGCGAATGACCATTACCGAGACGAGTAGTGCCAGCTCAACTCCCCTGGTCCCGACGTTCTGCGGCCATCGCGGGTTCCGCTGGCACCACGGGTTCCGCTGGCATCGTGTGTTTCGCCGGAATGGTCGCTTCCGCGAGGATGGCAGGTTTCGCCGGCGTCGTGCGGCCGGTCGCGGCTTCGGGTGCGGGGCGTGGGCGGGCGAACAGCCGGGTGGCCGTGAGTGTGCCGATGGGCGCCGAGGAGGTCGCTGCCGGCGGCGCGGTCAGGCCGGGCCGCAGACGTTCGGCGACCCGCAGGTACTTGCGTCCGGCGCGCAGGTCGGCGTCGTTGCGCAGCCGGACGATCAGCGGGAACGCGGACAGCGCCGCCGTGTCGAACAGGCCGGTGGTGTAGACGAGCTGGACGCCGAGCCGGTCGGCGACGGCGAGCTGCAGGTCCAGCAGATAGCCGGCGCTGGCTCGGCCGATCGGGTTGTCCAGGAACAGCACTCCGGCGTGGGCGGCGCGTACCTGCCCGCGGTCGTTGGCGCGCAGCGCCGCCATCGTGCAGTACAGGATGATCGCCGTGGTGAGCTGCTGGCCACCGGAGAACACGTCCCCGAGGTCACTGACCCGGACTCGTTCGGTGCGCAGGACCGCGTCCGGCTTGAGGATCTCGACCCGCACCCCGCGGGGCAGGGCCGCCCGCACCCCGCGCAGCAGCAGCCCCATCCCGTCCCGGCGAACACCGGCCCGGGTGGCCGCGGACCCGACCGTGCTGCCGGCGGCTGCGCTGGTCCGGGCGCGGGCACCTGTGCCGGCGGTGCCGGTGGTGCTGGCGGTTGCGGCGGCGGTCTCGTCGACCACCTGGCCGAGGGCTTCGGTCAGCTCCCGGTCGTCGGGCTCGGCGAAGGTGACGCGCAGGAACTCCTGGCCGGACCAGTCGCCGAGCCGTTCGGGCAGGCGGGAGAGCCGTCCGGCGGCGCGCAGCGTGCCGAGGGCCGCCCGGACCATGCCCTCCAGCCGGGCAACGATGGCCTCGCGGTTGCGGCCGATGTGGGCGAGATCATCGGAGAGGCTGCGCAGTCGGGGTTCGAGCGCCGCCGACCAGGCCACGGCCGAGTCGGCCACGGTGTCCTGCCCGGCACGCATCATCTGGCGGCGGGCCGGGGCACGGACCGCGTCGAACTCGTCGCGCGCCGCCCACGCGGTGACGGCTTCGGCCGCCGTGCGCACGTCGGCCGCGGCCTGGCCGTGGGCCGCGGCGCTGTCGCGCCAGGCGGCTCGAAGCGAACGGGCCTGCTCCCGGGCGCTGACGGCATCCCCGTCGAAGGCGGCGGTCTGCTCGGGGGTCTGCTCGGCCCCTGCCGTCCCTGCGGTCCCTGCCGTCTCTGCGTGCGCGGGCCGGGCGACAGGCAGGTCGGCGAGACTCTCGGCCACGGCGGCCAGTGCCATGAGCTCCTCGGTGGTCCGCGCGGCTCCCTCGAGCAGGGCCTCGCCGGTGGCCCGGGCCCGGGCATGGGCTGCCTCGGCCCGGTCGACGGCGGTGGTCGCGGCACGCAGCAGCTCGGCGGCGGCTGCCAGGGTGGCGGGAGCACGCTCGGCGGCCAGCGGGGCGGCCCCGAACCGGCGGGCGGTCTCGGTGGCGGAGCGTAGTTCCTCGCGGAGCGCGCCGAGCCGTTCGCGAGCCTCGTCCAGCTCGGCGCCGAGGG
>NZ_JAMQQG010000252.1 GCF_023716925.1 Frankia sp. R82 | reverse complement strand
GCCGGTGTGCTGGCGGGGGGAGCGGAGGCGGGGGCCGCGGCCGCCCCGGCGGCCGGTGCTGGCACGTCGGGGGCGGACTCACCGCCCGAAGGTGCCCCGCTCGGTGCCACGCCGGCCGTCGCCCCGGTACTGCCGGGGCTGCCCGGCGGCACGCTCGGGTGATAGTCGGAGAGAAACTCGCGCCACTCCGGCGAGACACTCTCCGGATCTTCGAGAAACTGCTGGTAGATCTCGAAGACCAGCCATTCGTTAGGTCCGAAGTCAGGTCCGGACGCGGGAACCGTCGGTGCTGTCACGGGGCCATTCGCCTCTATCCACGGTCTCACTTCACGGCCTCCGAAAGGCCCTTCTGTCACCGTCTGCTCAGGCTACCCGCTGCGGCAAGGTCCCGTACCACCGGACCTGCCCGGTCCGGTCACACGGACCCTGGGTGCCCTCCCGGGGTCGCCCCGTGGTGAGCGGTCGCTGATCCCGACTGCTGCCGGGTCCGCCGACCACACATCGGGCCGGGACCCGCGGCGCCCCTCCGGTCGCGGGAAGGTGCCCGCCCAGCCCAACCCTACGACGACGGACGCCCACCAATCCCCGTTCGCGGCCCCCTGCTCAAGGGTGATTCTCGCTCTGCGTGATGCCGAACCCGGGAGTCGACCGGGCCGCACGCCCACACGGGTCGTCGTCGGGGTGATCGTGTCCGTTCTGTCCCCCTGGTGACCCGCGGAGCGTGATCTTGCCTCGCGGCCTGTCGCGGAGCGTGGCGGGCGTGGGATCCGGTTGCCGATGCGCGCGTTCGGCGGATGGCCAGGGTGTGCGGACGGCCAGGGTGTGCGGACGGCCAGGGTGTGCGGATGGCAGGAGTGTGCGGACGGCAGGGGTGCGGAGAGCAGCTGGCAGGCGGGAGGCCGGTGGCCTGGTGAGTGGGATGCGGGCGGTCGAGCCTGGTCCGGCGGGTGGGAACAGGATGGCGTGGCCATCCGTTAAACTGGCAGTGCCGGCCCGCATCATGGCCCCCGGACCCAATGAACGCCGCTTCGAGCGGCCTACGCCCGTGAGGCGACCTGGCGGGTCGGCACCCAACTTTCTCCTCCTCCGCCGCGGCGTGGCGGACTGCCACCTGCGGACACGCCACCTGCGGACATCGCCGCGGTGCAGTGAGCTGCCATGGCGAGGACGGTCACGGTGTGGCGGCTGCCGCTGTGGGCTTCCGCTGTGATGGACGATCTCGCCTGGACCCGCGGCGGGACGAGTGGTCCCGCGGGATGGGCTCGTTTCGCGGTCGGGTCCCCCTCCCGTGTCTCCCGGGCTGCGTCGCCCACAGTGTCGCCTACGGCGGCGAGGTGGATTTTCTTTGTGTTCTGACCGTTCAGGCCGCTGAAGATGGTGCCGGGGTGACGGGTGGGCCGTAAATCAGTCGGTGGAATGGGTGGATATCCGGCCCGGCCCGGCCTGGTGTCGGTTTGGAATCGGCGCGGTCGGAGTGGCCTTTCCGACGATGGCGACAGGCCGGTCGAAATGCTGGTGGCAGGCGGATCGGAATAGCGCTCGTGGGCGGATCGGAAAGCCGGTCGGAGGCGGAGCAGGAGCGCGGTGGAGGTCGATCAGCGTCCGGCGGGGGCCACGCCGGTGCTGTTACGCGGTGATGTGCCTGGTCACTCGGATGAGTGTGGCCGTCCGAAGTGGGTCCAGCCGCCGGCGCCGGACGGGGTCTGGCCGTCCACGGTCACACCCCGTCCGGCTCGGACCGATCCGATCCGCCGGCAGCCGGTCGGCAGCGGCACGGTCCGGGGGAGCGGGGGAAGGCAGGCCACCAGAGCGTGGTCCTCGCCCCCGGTGAGGACCCAGCCGAGCGGATCGACGTCGAGGTGGGCCGCGGCCGAGCGCAGGGCGTCGTCCATGGGGAGAGCATCGGCGGTGAGGTCGATGCGGACTCCGGATGCGGCTGCGAGGTGTCCGACGTCCTGCAGGAGTCCGTCGGAGACGTCGCACATGGCGCGCGCGCCGAGGGCGGCGAGCGCGGGCCCGAGCGGATAGGGCGGACGGGGCCGGCGGTGCGCGGCGAGTAGACGGTCCCAACCGTGCGCCGCGAGCATGCCGGCACCTGCGCCGCTCGACCGAAGCCGGTCGGGTTCGGGCTGGTCGGGTTCGGGCTGGGTGGCGCCGAGGCCGGCGGTGAGCAGGGCGAGGCCGGCGGCGGCGGGGCCGACGGTGCCGGCCAGGACGAGGATGTCGCCGGGGCGGGCGCCGGAGCGCAGGACGGGGGCGCGGCCCGCGAGGTCACCGAGCGCGGTGACACCGAGCATGATCGTGTCGGCGGAGCTGATGTCGCCACCGGCGACGGTGGTGCCGGCCCGGGCGCCCTCGGCGGCCAGGCCGTCCGCCAGGGACAGGACCCAGCCGAGCTCGGTGCTGCCGGGAGCGGCCAGGCCGAGGAACAGGCTGGTGGGGCGAGCGCCCATGGCGGCGACGTCGGCGAGGTTCTGGGCGGCGGCCTTGTGCCCGACGTCCTCGCCGCTGGACCAGTCCCGGCGAAAGTGCCGGCCTTCGACCAGGAGATCGGTGGTGACGACGACTCGGCCGTCGGGGGCGCTGAGCACGGCGGCATCGTCGCCCGGACCGACGAGGACGTCCCGGGTGGGCGCGAAACGCGCGGTGATCGCCTGGATCAGTTCGAATTCACCCAGATCCCGCAGATACGGGCTTCCTGGCCCCAGGGGAGCCGCATCCACGGTCCTGCCGCCTCTCGTGCCGCGGAATGACGGCGATCGCAACATATGTGTGACCTTTTTGTCACATTTCACTGAAAATCTGACGCGCGTGAACCTGCGTTGTCGATGTGCATCCTGCGTACCCCCGGCCGGGAGGCCGGGCGGTACGGGACCGGGTGGTACTCGGGCGTGGATCCAGGCGGCTCGTCACGGTGGGAGCCCGCCCGGACGGTCTCGGGTCCGGTAGAGCGGTCTGTGGCGCTGCAACCAGGCCGCGGCAAGATCGAGGGTAGACACTACCTGCCCTCCACCCCGGAAACCGTCACATGGGGTGAACTGCCGAACGCCCACTCCAGACCGGTTCTGTCCATCGACCCGGGTGCCACCGTCACCATCGACACGGTCAGCCAGGAGGGGATCCTCGGCGACCAGGGTCGCGATCCTGAGGCCTTCCTCGCTGGTCTGGGCATTGTGCCCGCCGAGGTGCTCGCCGACGCGCGCGCGATCGCCGCGTCCGGGCTGCCGCACGAGTTCGGTGTGGACGCCCCGCACATCGTCACCGGGCCGGTGTTCGTCCGGGACGCGGAACCCGGCGACATGCTGCGCGTCGACGTGCTGTCACTGCATCCACGAGCGCGGTACGGGATCGTCTCGAGCCGGCACGGCGCCGGGCTGTTCGCCGGCGAGTTTCCCGAGGGACCGCCGCCCGAGGCGAACGCCAGCGCGCGGCACTGGCAGCGCTTCGGCACCGTCACCACCCTCTGCGCGATCGAGCGCCGACGAGGGCGCCTGTTCGGCGCGCTGACCAGCGTCGGCGGCACCCGTACCCGCTTCCCGCTGGCCCCGTTCCTCGGCGTCATGGCAGTCGCGGTGGACAGTACCACCGGGGCCATCCCGTCCACCTCGGTCGGGTTGCACGGGGGAGCGCTGGACTGCGTCGATCTGGGCGTCGGTGCCCACCTCTACCTGCCGGTCCAGATCGCCGGCGGGCTGTTCGCGGTGGGCGATCCGCACTACGCGCTGGGTGACGGCCAGCTCGGTGCGACCGCGCTGGAGGGGCCGCTGCGCGCGACCCTGCGGCTGTCCACCCTGCGGGACGGGGCCGCACGTGCGGCGCTGGGCGCGCTGCGCGAACCGTTCGTCGAGACCGAGACCGCCTGGGTGACGATGGGAGTCGACGCGGAGCTGCCCGAGGCGGTGCGTCGCGCGGCCCGCTCGGCGATGGCCTTCCTGACCAGCCGCATCGGGCTGGAACGCGCCGAGGCCATGGCCTACCTGTCGGCCGCGGTGCAGGTCGCCGTCGGCCATGTCGGCCCGGGCCTGCAGACGGCGTTCTGCCGGATCCGCCGCGCCGACTTCCTGGAGCCGCCGCCAGCCCGGTCGCGGCTGGCCCGGCAGCCCTTCACCCGCCTCCACGGCGTCGGCGAGGACGCCGACCCCACCCATCCCGAGCCCGCGCACGTGGACGGGCCCGCGCACATGGACGGGCCCGCGCACGTGGACGGGCCGGTGCACGCGGATGCGCCGGCGCACCGTGGTTCGGCGGTCCGGCTGGACCCCGCGGCCCACCACGAGCCCGGTCCGGACCGGGCTGCTCCGGACCGGACGGGGCGGGTTCCCTCGGCTCGGCGGGACCCGTCCGACGGCGAACTACCAGGTGGACACGTGGTTCCACTCGAATCAGACGAGATGACCGACGGCACCCCCGTCTGACTCCTGCCCGGCCGGCGCCCACCCGGCGGCCTCGGGGTCGTCCGGCATGGCGGCCAGTGGTTCGATGCCGGCGGCGGCGAGCCGTGGCCAGAGTGTGGCCAGGGCGGCCTCGGGGTCGAGCTCGAAATCGGACTGGCGCACCCGCCAGAACCGCCAGCCGACCCGACGCAGGTCCCGCTCCCGGTCGAACGCCCGGGCGATGTCCCCGCCGGGGCCGTCGTCGTCGCAGCCGATCGCGAAGCGCGCCCGTCCACCGCAGACGACCAGGTCGAGGTGCTGCCCACCGACCTCCAGCTGCGGGGTCACCAGATAGCCGCGGCCGGCCACCCACCGGTACACCCGCTGGGCGAACAGCGAGCCGAACGCCGGATGCGGACGGTCCTCGGGCACGTCCGGCGGATCCGGCGCCGGCTCGGACGAGGTGGGCAGGCCGGCCCGGGCGGCCCGGGCCGAGGACAGGACGTGCGCCAGGTAGCTGTGGCGAAGGTCGTGATGATCGAGGTCGGCGAGGGTGACCGAGTGGAACAGCCAGACCTGGTCCTGCGCCCGGGAGGCGGCGACGTTGAACAGGCGCTGGTACTCCAGCGTCGTCAGGGCCGTCGGCGGGGTCGACGGCGCCACGACCAGCGAGAGGAACACCACCTGGCGTTCGTCGCCCTGGAAGTCGGCGGGGGTGCCGACCCGCAGCCGGCGGCGGCGGTGCTCGGCGGCCGAGAGCCGTTCGGCCAGCAGGTCGCGGATCAGCGTGGCCTGGGCCTGCCCGGCCAGGACCACGACACCGAAGCTCAGCCCGGCATACCGGGGATCGGCGGTGCCGGCCACGACCTGCCCGACCAGCGCCTCGGCCTCCGCCCGGTTGCGCGGGCCGGCGGACGTCGGGGTGGTGGAGCCGTGCGGGACGTGCCGGGCGACCAGCGGCGGCAGCCGGTCGGCACCGAACTGGCGCAGCGGCACCAGCGGCGCCTCCCGGTAGAACATCGCCGAGGACCATTCGATGATCTCCGGCATGCACCGGAAGTGTTCGCGTAGCCGCACGACCTCCCCGAACCGGGTGCGCAGCAGGCCGAACAGGCTCGACTGCGGGCTGAACCCGACCCGCAGCCACGCCGGGACGTCCGGCAGCAGGTCGTCGAGCCGGTCGAAGACGTCCTCGAGCTGCCGGCCCGGAACGGCCGGTGGGGTGCACTGTCGGTCATCGCCGACCACGATCACCCGGGGGGCGAGCCAGAGCAGGAACAGACTGTCCAGACCGGCCTGGCTGCCCTCGTCGACGACGACGACGTCGAAGCTGTCCCGCACCGGCGGGATCGTCGAGAGCACCTCGCGGATCGGCATCACCCAGGCCGGGACGGCCGTCTGGGCGATGGCCATCGCCTCCCGGGCGGCCTGTCGGTAGCGCTCGCTGTGGCGTCCGCCGAGGGCGGCGCCCGCGGTGACGGCCTCGCTGTAGGCCCGCAGGGCCGCGGACTGGCCGGCACCGAGGCGCCCCAGGCAGTGCCGCCAGGCCCTGGCGCCCGCAAGCTCCGCGGTGGCCGCGGCCAGGACGTCCTCGGCCGCGTCCAGATCGGCGTCCAGATCGACCGGCCGGCCGGCGCCGGGACGGCCGGCCGGCCGGGCGGCGGTGTGGGTGGCCTCGAGC
>NZ_JAMQQG010000251.1 GCF_023716925.1 Frankia sp. R82 | reverse complement strand
GGCATAACTCAACATCAACAAGAGTGGGACATCAGCCCACGATCACACCCGGTCCAGGCGCGAAAGATCTGGGCTAGACGAGGGCACGTATGAACTCAGGGATCTCGCCGGCGCACCAACGGCCCGCCTGCGCGCCGTTAATGGTTTTGATGCCGTATTTAGCGGCAGACTCGGCAGCCAGATCGGTAAATTGCGAGGACGTAACGAAGAGAGCTATATCTGCCTGGTGATCATACCAGGCGCAGCCGTTGAACTCGCGTATCTCTTTCGGGACGATCTTCTTTTGGCTCGTGTAGTGCTTGCACTGGACCACGACACGCTTGCCGGACGGAAAGTCGGCGATGACGTCCGCGCCATTGTCCCCAGCTCCGCCGATCACGCTTGCCACTATTGCGCCGGACTGGCGGAGCAGTTCTGCCACCAACTCCTCGAACTGCCTGGGTGACAGGTCATTTAGTCTCGGAGGAGCAGAGTCCCGCGGGGGCTGCGGCTCGAACCATGTGTGCTGCGGCTCGACCCAGAGGTGGCGCAACTGCTCCGACGGTAACCCGTGCCAGCCCTCAACAAACCCCTGGCGACCAGCCCGTCGAATTTCCTCAAGTGCCGCCGGTCCCAAGGCGGCTCGAGTCCATAGTAGGGCGATCCCACCCGCCACCAACAGCAGCAAGACGCAGCCGTCCCAGAGCTGCTCCACCGCCGACAACACAGCTAGCAGGAGAATCGCCGCTTCCACGGCGCAGAGGACCTCGACCCGCTCGCTGAAGCCCCCTTTCTTCCTGGGCTCCGTCATGTAGGAATCCCCCGATCGTCGGTCGCGGGATCAGGTTGCGGGCCCGCTCGGCTTCGCCTTTTGTTTGACAGCAGCAGTTCAAGCATGACCCACTGCGCGTTCCTGAGGCCACCACTCGACCGAGGACCCCGAGACGAGGATCTGGTCGAGGGGGCTTTCCGCGTGTTCCTGGCCGAGGACAAGCGTGCGGCGGCCCCATCGGACGCCAGCTCGGCCGCCGACGCCGTCCCTGACGTCGCCGAGGTGGTCGCCGGCGTGCCGGCGCCGGACGATGTCCCACATCCCCCGAACAGCACGACCCCGCACGGATATCCCCCCGAATGCGCCAGATGAGGATTACACGGTAGCGGAGGCGCCGCGCTCGCCCGGCCGGTGGCGCTACCGGTGCCGGTGCTGGTGCTGGTGAGCCGGGCGACCGGAGCCCCGGGGGACGGGTCGCGCGCTGGCGGGTCGACGAGCGCCACTAGGCCGCACAGCGGGGTGTCGGGGGTGGGACAGGCCGCTACCGCTACCCGTCCTCGCCGGCGGGGGCCAGGCCCACGGCGCCGGTCGGGCCGGTTGCCGAAAGCCGGCCTTACCGGTCGTCACGTGACGACCGACCAACGTTGACAATGTAAACATTGCTTGCCGCAGAGCAGATCGTCGCGCCCGGCTGGTGACCGGTCTGTGGCGCTGTGTCGGTGTGGGCATACAACCTGCCCATGGCGGGACGTGGCGGACGGTCGGGGTGGTGGGTGCGGTGGTGGCCGTGTGGCTGGTCCCGCCGGTGGTGTACCGGCCGGCGGATCAGGCGGAGGCACGGGCGGCGTTACAGGCCGGGCTGTTGACCGCGGCCGCGGCGATGGTCGCCGTCGCCGGCGCTCTGGTCGCGTTGGCGGAAACCCGCCGGGCGAACGAGAACACCCACGTCCGCGAGCTCTACACCCGCGCCGTCGACCAGCTCGGCAACACCAACATCACGATCCGCCTCGGGGGGATCTACGCCCTGGAACGCATCGCCACTGACAGCCCTCCCGACCAGCGCACCGTCGTGGAAGTCCTCTCCGCGTTCGTCCGCGAACGCAGCACCGACCCGGACCTACGCATCCCCACCCCGGCCGAAGGCGACCCGCCACCGGTGCGTCCCGCTGCGGACATCCGCGCCACCGTCCAAGTCCTCGCCCGCCTCCCCCACCGCAACGGCGTCCCCCGCGCCGACTTCACCGGCGCCGATCTCACCGGCCCCGCCAGCCTCAACCACCTCAACCTCACCGGCGCCAACCTCAGCGGCGTCGACCTGGTCCGGGCGAACCTCAGCGGCGCCCAGCTGGGCGGGGCGAACCTCACCGACGCCCGGCTGTCCGGGGCGAACCTCACCAGCGCCCGGGAGTTGGTGCAGGGGCAGGTGGATGTGGCGGTGGGGGATGGGGAGACGCGGTTGCCGCCGGGGCTGACGCGGCCCGGATCGTGGACGTGAGCGGCATCTGATGATGATCGTCGCGAAGTTTCTGTACCGGTTCAAGGACGCGTGCGCGTGCGCTGGCACAGCCCAGCGGGGCTGTAGACCCCTCCGCCCGTGGCCCAGACTCACCGGCAGGATCGGCATGTTCACGCCGGCGACCGCGCGGGGTCTCGGGACCGGCCCGGTCGTCATGTGCACCCGGAGGGCGTGCGCATCGGCCCGAACCGGGCCTCCCACCGTGTGCATCCAGGCCGTGTGAACCCGAGGTGGTGCACATGGGTCAGAGGGCGCCGTCCATGGGGTTGTCGCGCCAGCGGTCGATCGTGCGCACGTAGCCGTGGACGACGGGGGAGCCGATCGACCAGCGGCCTTGTGCCACGATCGCGGCGGTCTGCTCCGGGAGAGCGGTAATACGGCGGGCGGAGTTTCGCTGTCAAGCTGAATGTGACCATACGCCTTTACTTCGCCCGGTATTCACGAAATAATTCCCTGGGGAGTGGAGGAGGGAGAGTTCTGATGGCAGACCATAGCGGTATCGAATGGACCGAAGCTACCTGGAACCCTACGACCGGGTGTGATCGGATATCCGACGGGTGTGATCACTGTTATGCCCTGACGCTGGCTCGGCGACTGAAGGCGATGGGGTCGGCGAAGTATCAGAACGACGGGGATCCCCGTACCTCGGGCCCGGGGTTCGGGGTGACGGTCCATCCGGATGTCCTGGCGGTGCCGCGCCGCTGGCGGGAGCCCAGGCTGATTTTTGTGAATTCGATGTCGGATCTTTTCCATGCTCGGGTGCCGGTGGCTTTCATCCGGGCGGTGTTCGAGGTGATGGCGGATACGCCGCAGCACACCTTCCAGGTGCTGACGAAGAGGTCCCGGCGGCTGGCCCGGCTCGCGGGGGACCTGGACTGGCCGTCGAATGTGTGGATGGGCGTGACGGTCGAGAACGCTGCGGCCGCGCACCGGGTGGACGACCTCGTCCCGGTGCCCGCGGCGGTCCGGTTCCTGTCGTGCGAGCCGCTACTCGGCCCGCTCCCCGGCCTGGACCTGACCGGGGTGCACTGGGTGATCGCCGGCGGGGAGAGCGGGCCCCGACACCGTCCGGTGGAGCAGGCATGGGTCAGCGGGCTCCGGGATACCTGCCTGGACGCGGGGACACCGTTCTTCTTCAAGCAGTGGGGCGGGTCGACGCCCAAGGCCGCCGGCCGGCTTCTGGAAGGCCGAACCTGGGACGAGATGCCCCGGATCTATTCGCCAGCCGCCTGATCCGCGCCAGGGATAGGGACATGAAGACCCCGCCCGCGAGGGTGGTTATCAGGGTAGCTCGTAGGGCGAGACGGGCGGGGTGTACTGATACAGCCGTATCCCGTGCGGCGGGGTGTTCCTGGCTATCTCGACACTGGTGAAAAGGCTGCTCTGCCCGGTCGCGTCGTCGGTGCGGTCCTGCTGGCGGGCACGGGCTTCCTGCCGCATCAGGGGGAATCTCTGCGCGGTGGCGCTGTAGACCGCTTTCATGATGTCATCGCCGGCGCGATGATCCGTCGCGAAGATCATGTCATACATCGGGGAGTTACCCCGGTTGGTCATCCGCAGGGTGTGGGTGAACCGGTAGCCCAGCGCTGTTTCCAACCGCCAGCGCATCAGATTGGTGAACTCGTCCCGGGCAGTTTCGGGATCGAGGTCGCCCGCACGCCGGCCGGCGAGGATCGGCCGCCACGCGGACGACCCGAACAGATCCGTGATCAGCCGCTCCGCCCTCGCCCGCTGCACCGGGTCGAGCTGGTCGTTGACCACCCGGCCGATCTGCGCGGATGGCAGGAGCAGGAACAGCTCAACCTTCGTCGGGGACTGCCGCTTGTGAGCCGCCAGCGTCTCCAGGAGTTCCCAGCGTGCCTCCACCCCATCCGGGTCGATGAACGCGAACGTCGGCGACCGCCGGTAGGCGTCCAGCCCCTGCAGGGCCGGTCTCAGGGTGTCGTGGACATCGCCGGTATGGATGACCACGTCCCGGTCGGGATGCCGGGCGCGTAACGCGGCCTGCAGACTCGCCGCCCGACCCGCCCGCAGCTCGAAGCCCCGCACCACCGTGAACGGCGGGTCGGTGGCCAGCGCGCGCAGCAGACTTCCCTCGATCCGCTGGTCGCTGTCTCGACCCACGTTCTCGGCCTGGCCGGCGAACAGGTCCAGGTAGACGGTGTTCCTCGCCGTCGCACACGCCTTCATGAAAGCCGGGAGATAGTCGGACAGCATATGCAGCTTGCTTTCCGTCCAAAACCCCCACGGACGCTCCGCAACCACTCACTCTGAGTATCACTACCGATAGCCCCAGGGAACTACCCGTACGACCCAGACACCCCATAGTCACCAAGAGCGTAAGAGTCCGTGATGTCGGCCTACGGTCCACGCAAAGACCGACCCCAGCGAGAGGACCGCAATGGGACAGACAGGCGCAACGAGGCGATCGGGGATGCCTGGCCCACCGGAGTAGCCGTCGCAGGAAACGCGTCCACGTCGAGGTGCCAGCTGCCAACGGAACCGGAGAGGTCGTGATCGCCGACGTCGGGTTGCCACAGAAAATGGGGCATTTCCCGCGACAACCCCATCGCCGCCTCCGCCTACGCTGGCTCGCCGTACTTCGCGACGTAGGCCGCGCGGTTCTCGGCGAGGAGCGCCCGGCCGGCGTCGGCGGTGAGCTGGTCGACCGAGGAGACGGCCGGCGCCTCCTGGCCCTCGACGGTGAACGTGAGCAGCATGACCCGGCGGATCAGCTCGGCGACGACGCTGAGAGCCGACTCGGCCAGCAGCCGCCCGTCCCGCCAGGCGAACCGCGGCGCCCGGCCGATGCCGGTGCCGCGGATGTGTCCCGCCAGCAGGCCGGCCGATGACCGCCGGCGGCGCACCGTCCTGCTCGACGACCCGGCGCTCCTGGCCCTGCTCCGCCGCTACCTGCGGACCACCGGCCACACCCACGGACCGCTGTTCCGCGCCGCCAAGAACAGTGTCGGCGGGCCGCCGCGTTACGCCACCGCCGAAGAAGCCTGGACCAACTACTGCGTCACCGCCGCCGAGAAGATCAGCCTGCACCAGCTCCGGCGCACCCACGCCACCGAACTCGTCAACGCCGGCGTCCCCATCGCGACGATCCGCAAGAACTTTGGCCACGCCGACATCCGCCGGGAGCTCGCGTCCACCCTGCTCTACGCCCACAAGACCGGCCAGGCCGCCGACGCCGACATCCGCACCTGGCGACGACACCGCACCAACCCGAAGGCCACCACGTCGAGCCGATCATGAACGCGGCGAAACCTCCCACAGTTTGTCCCGGTCTCCTACGACCGCGCGCTGCCCCTTTCCGCCAGGGGTCGGCACCGTCGAAGCCGGGCAGGCTCACCGACAGGCTGGCGCGAGATTACATACATAGTCCAGGCCGGATTTTTAGAGTCCATAGTCCCATCACGCAAGGGGACTTTTTCCCCTGCCTTATGGCCTATAGACCCTGCCCTTGAGTGGTGTAGACAGGTTCTGCGGAATAGAAGATTCTGCCCCGGCGGTGCTGGCCCGTGCTCTTTGGCGGGAACTCGGCCAGCAACCGCCAGGTTGCTCCCCTGCTCGAGGAGACTCGCTATGCATACACCTCTACAGGCTCCCTTGCCAGGATCAGGTCCGGCGAGCGGTCCGCTGACAAGGACGGGCACTCTCCAAGCTCTCGTGTTGGCGCTGTGCATCGCTCTGTCCGTCATCGTCTCGATGGTGAGCGGCTTCCTGAGTTGGATCGACGGTAGTGGCCCGGCTGGGGCTTTCCTGGTTGGCGGTGCTGCGTTCGCCGCCACCTTGGCCTTGACTCTTAGAGCTTGTCTCATGTGGGGTGTGGGAGTTTCTTCCAGCAGGTGATCGCGGCGGCCAGGCAGAGGAACCCGAGGAAG
>NZ_JAMQQG010000213.1:31202-64200 GCF_023716925.1 Frankia sp. R82 | reverse complement strand
CCACCATCCGCATACCTCATACCAGCGGCAAGCCCCGAGCACGGTCCGGCCATACCCGGACAGACCGGATGTGATCAAACAGACCCCGACCATTCAAGCTCTGTACCTTGCAGACTGTGATGAGGCTGCCGCCAAAAGGGAACCGTTGCCTGGCGGACGGCCGATACACCACGACATCCCGCCTTGGGTGACTCCGGAGGTTGCACCGTAGATCGTCACCACGGAGGAAGGAACACATGCAGCTATGAAGGTCAAAGCTGAGAAGCTCTGTGGGTGCCGAGACGCGGCCGGCCAGAAGTATGGCCGCGGGAAGTGCCCCGAACTTGAGAAGCGCAGCCATGGGGCCTGGGGCTACCGTTTCCGAGTGCCGAAGGAGCTGGTCCCGCTCGTTGGGAAGGCCGAGATAAGCGACTCGGGGTTCGCGACGAAGAAGCAGGCCGAGGTCGACGGCGAAAAGGCGATGGCCAGGGTTCGGTCGGGTCGGCAGCACATCGGCAATCTGACCGTCGGCGCTTACCTGCGGGACTGGCACAGCCGGAAAAACGCGCTGCGCCCGACAACATCGAACCGGTACGAGCAGTTTATTCGGCTGCATCTGGTGCCGACGCTCGGCGAGATGCCGCTGAGCGCGCTGCGGGCCGACCACATCGACACAGCCCTGAAGAAGGCGGCGGGTCGTGGTCGGCCGATCGGTCCGGCGACGGTGGCGGACGTCTTCGAGATGCTCAAGACCGCTTTGAACGACGCGCTCAAGCAGCGGATGGTCGATTTTAATCCGGCGATCGGGGTCGAGCTGCCCGCCTACACGGCGCGGGAGGTCGAACCGTGGGAGGCCGACGAGGTCGGCGCGTTCCTCGACGAGGCGGCCAGCGACCGGCTCGCAGCCATGTACGAGCTGATCGCCCTGCACGGCCTGCGCCGCGGGGAAGCATGCGGCGCGGCCTGGACGGGCCTCGACGAGGAGCGCTCCGTCTTGACGATCACGAAGCAGATCGTGAAGAACGACACCGAGTACGGCGTCTGGGCACCGAAGACCCGCAGCGGGCGCCGGAAGGTCGACCTGGACTCGACGACGCTCGGCGCCTTGCTCGGGCACCGACTCGTCCAGGACGACGAGCGCGACGCAGTCGGCCCCGGCTGGGACAACGGAGTACTTCCCGACGAGCACGGGCAGCCGGTTCAGCTCCGGAACCTGATGTTCACCCGTCCGGACGGCACCTCGACCCGCAGTACGTCACCCGGAGGATGCAGCAGATCGCCCGACGAGCGGGACTGTGTGCGGCCATCCGGGCGTCGGCGTCCGCGGGTGGCGACGAAGTGGTCGTGGGGGAGCGGTACCGGCAGCCAGTCGGCCGTTGGACGCTTTATGTCGACCGGGAGCCCGTCGGGGACGTCACCGTGGTGTCGGTCGTCGGGATGCCCGGGAAGCGGGCGAGGCTGACGCTGCCGGTCGACGTGGGCATCGGGTGCGAGCTGGGCAGGTCGCTCCTGTCGCCGCGCCGCCTTCACGACCTGCGGCATTCCAGCGCGAGTATTCAGCTCGCCGAGGGGGTCGACATCGCGCTGGTGTCCAAGCGGCTCGGTCACTCCACGCCATCAATCACCGGGGCGCTGTACGTCCATCTGCTGCGTTCGTCCGGGCAGACGGCGGCCGAGACAGTGGCGGCAGCGATACCGCGCGCCGCGCGGCGTGGGGACCATGTGGGTACCAGGACGGTCGAGGGACCCTAGATGACGTGGGGCGAAGGTGTTTCCGCTGCTCACAGGGACCAGCCGACGAGGCTGGCCCCGGGAGCGAAGGGCGGAGGCTCCGGGATTTGAACCCGGGAGGGGGTTGAAGCCCCCAACCGCATTAGCAGTGCGGCGCCATAGACCGGACTAGGCGAAGCCTCCCAACGTGCGTGCTCATCATAGCGTCCCGCGTGGGGGTGCCGGCAGGGCGGGGTGTCGGGTGTTGGACGCGGGATGGATCACAGCCCCGAAACGGCGCTCGCGGGGTGCGCGACCTCGCCGTCGTCCACGGCAACCTCGGTGCCGAGCGCGCGCAGCACAGTACGGGCGATCTCGGCCTGACGGGCCGGATCGGTGACCGGGCTGCCATCGGCTTCCCGCAGGTAGAAGGCATCGACGACGTCGAGACCGAGGGTGGCGACGATGGCGGTGCCGACATCGAGGCGCAGCGCGGACAACGCCTGCACGATGCGGAACAGCACCCCGGCCCGGTCCGGGGCCCGCACCTCCGCGACCGTGGCGCTGCCTAGGTCATCGAAGCTCACCTGCGGTGGCCCGGGCGTGGTCCACTGCCGCACACCGGCGTAGTCGCGTTCCCGGTCGGCCAGCCGGCGGGCGATGTCCAGAGAGCCGGCGAGAGCGGCCCGCAGATCGGCGAGCAGCCGATCGCGTTCGGGTAGATGGCCATGCTGCGTGGCGACGGCGGCCTGCAACAGGGCACGTCCGTGCGCGCTGCGCGCCGAGGCCCGGCGGATGTCGAGCCGGTTGAGTGCCAGGATCCCGGCGGTGATGGCCAGCAGGCCGACCTGGTCGTCGGTGACCACCACGATCTCGAACATGCCCTCGTCGGGCAGGGGATTGACCTGGACGACATGCTCCGGGGTCAGCGCGAGCAGGGCGCGCTGGCGCTCGTCGAGACGGGGCGGGCAGGGGACGCCCTCCCCGCCGAGCAGAGCCCTGGCCCGGGTCACCAGATCCCCGATCAGCCTCGCCTTCCAGGCGTTCCAGGCGGTGGGGCCGGTGGCGCGGGAGTCCGCCTCGGTCAACAGGTGCAGCAGGGTGAGGGTGCGATCGTTGTCGGCTGCGGTGGCCACAGCCTGGATCGTGGCCAGGTCGTCGATGTCACGTCGGGTCGCCGACTCGCCGAGCAGCAGATGGTGGCGGATCATGGCGATGAGGACGTCGACGTCCGCCGCGGGCAGGCCGAGGCGCGGTCCGATCCGGCGGACCTGTTCGATGCCCGCCTCAGTGTGATCGCCGGGGTAGCCCTTGCCGATGTCGTGCAGCAACGCGCCGATCAGCAACAGGTCGGGTCGGTCCACGTCCCGGGTGAAGGCGGCGGCGCGGGCGGCCGTCTCGATCAGATGCCGGTCGACGGTGAACCGGTGGTAGGGGTTGCGCTGCGGGCGGCTGCGTACGGCGGCCCACTCGGGCAGCAGGCGCACCAGCAGGCCGACCTGGTCGAGGGTCTCCAGGATGCCGATCGCGGCCGGCCCGGTGGCCAGCAGCGCGACGAGTGTGTCCAGCGCGGCCGGCGGCCAGGGATCCGGCATCGCCGGTGCCTCACGGGCCAACCGGTCGACGGCAAAGCGGCCCAGCGGCAGTCCGGTGCGGGCGGCCGCGGCAGCCACCCGCAGCACCAGCGCCGGATCCTGCCCCGGGTCGACGTCCAGGGCGAGCTGGATCTCCCCGTCCTGTTCCACCACGCCCTCGTCGAGGGGGCGGCGGACCGGCCGGCGGCTGCGCCAGCGGGACGTGCTGCGCAGGCCGGCCGCGGTGCGGTACCAGGTGGCATCCCAGGCCCAGGAGATGGTCCGTCCGGCGTCGGCGACCGCATGGGCCAGCGCCATCGAGTCCGGATAACCCAGCGCCACGGCGACCCCGCTGCCGTCCTGCAGCAGCAGCCGGTCCTCGGCTCGGCCGGCATGGATCCGGCGGATCTCCCCGCGGACGTCGAGCAGTACCTCCGCGGCGGCGAGCACCCGGGCGGAGGGGACCTCGGCGACCCAGGCGGCGGCGAGCGCGTGCAGCGCGGCGAGGTCGCGCAGACCGCCGCGGGACTCCTTGATGTCGGGCTCGAGCAGGAAGGCCACCTCACCGAGGCGTTCCGCCCGCTCGGCGACGGCGGCGGCCAGCTCCGGCAGCCGTTTGGGGGCCCGGGTGCGCCACCGGTCGCGGGCCCGGCGGGTCAGGGTGCGGACCAGATCGGCGTCTCCGGCGATGTGGCGGACGTCGAGCAGGCCAAGCGCCGCCCTGAGGTCGTCGTCGGCCACCCCGATCGCCTCGTCGATGGTGCGCACACTGTGATCGAGCCCGACACCGGCGTCCCAGAGCGGATACCAGACGGTGTCGGCGACGGTGCTGACATCCGGGCGGCTGCCGTCATGCAGGAGCACGAGGTCGAGGTCGCTACCGAAGGCCGGCTGGGCGCGCCCATAGCCACCGACGGCGACCAGGGCGATGCCGGGCCCTGGGTCGCCGAGCAGGTCCACGAGCGCACCGTCCGCCAGTTCGGTGAGCAGGCCGCGTAGTGCGGCGCCGGTCTGCTCGGGCAGTGGGTCATGGCGACCCCGCAGAATGTCCAGGCTGTCCCGCATGGCTGTCCCCCTCCGCACCTGCGCGGTGCGTTCGGCCGACGGAGGTTCCGGGCGACGCCGGACGCATGGTGCGGCACCGCGTCAGATCTCACGCGGTGCCGCACCATGTGGTTCTGCTGGTGCTGGTTGAGCGCGGACGCGGGTTACAGGGCGTCGCTTCCGCGCTCGCCGGTGCGGACCCGCACGATCGAGTCGACCGGGACGACCCACACCTTGCCGTCGCCGATCTTGCCGGTCTGCGCGGCCGCGGTGATCGCTGCGACCAGTTCGTCGGCGGTCTCGTCCGCGACCACGACCTCGACCTTGATCTTCGGGACGAAGTCGACCTTGTACTCCGCACCCCGGTAGACCTCGGTGTGGCCCTTCTGCCGGCCGTAACCCTGCACCTCGGAGATGGTCAGGCCGTGCACACCCAGCTTCTCCAGGGCGGCCTTGACGTCGTCAACCTTGAACGGCTTGATGATGGCGGTGACGAGTTTGGTCATGCCTGGGCCTCCTCGGGCACCTTGACCGGGGTCACGGAAGAGGTCAGCGTGCCGCCGCCCCCGATGGAGGAGTAACGGTAGGCCGTCTCCCCGTGCAGTGCCTCGTCCATGCCGGTGACCTGGTCCTCGTCACTCATCCGTAGACCGATCGTGTACTTGATCGCCAGCGCGATGAGCAGCGTGACCACGGCCGAGTAGCCGAGGGTCGCGCCGACCGCGAGCGCCTGCTCACCGAACACGCTCCACGGGCCGCCGTAGAACACGCCGTCCTTGCCCGCCGAGTTGGTGTCCACCGTGGCGAACAGACCGGTCAGCAGCGCACCGAGCACGCCGCCGACCAGGTGGACGGCGCCGACGTCGAGCGAGTCGTCGATGCCGACCTTGCCCTTGATCGAGGTGGCCAGGGCGCAGACCACACCGGCGATGCCGCCGACCGCGATCGAGCCCATGGGGGAGACGAAACCACAGGCCGGCGTGATGGCGACCAGACCGGCGACCGCCCCGGAGGCGGCGCCCAGCGTGGTGGCCTTGCCGTCACGCAGCCGCTCGACGGCGAGCCAGCCGAGGATGGCCACACCGGTTGCGATCTGGGTGTTCAGCAGGGCAAGGCCGGCGAGCTTGTTTGCCGCCAGCGCGGAACCCGCGTTGAACCCGAACCAGCCGACCCACAGGATGCCGGTGCCGAGCAGGACGAAGGGCACGTTGTGCGGGCGGAAGTCACCCTTGGGCCAGCCGACCCGCTTGCCCAGCACCAGCGCCAGCACGATGGCGGCGATACCGGCGTTCGCGTGCACGACCGTGCCACCAGCGAAGTCCATCGCCCCACGCTTGAACAGCCAGCCGTTCGCCGCCCACACCCAGTGCGCGATCGGCGAGTAGACCAGCAGTGACCACAGGGTCACGAAGACCGCGAAGGCACTGAATTTCATGCGGTCCGCGATGGAACCGGTGATGAGGGCGGGGGTGATGATCGCGAACATCATCTGGAAGGCAACGAACACCACGTACGGGATGGCACCGTCTCCGCTGGAGAGGTTCTGCAGTGCCGAGAAGTGGAAGCCACCCCAGAAGCCGTTACCCTCGCCGAACGCCAGGCTGAAGCCCACGAGCGACCAGACCAGGGTGACGATGCCGATGACGAAGAAGTTCTGCATGATCATACCGAGGACGTTCTTCGCGCGGACCATGCCGCCGTAGAAAAAAGCCAGCCCGGGCGTCATGAACAACACGATCGCGGAACTTATGAGCATCCACGCGGTATCGCCCGAATTCAATTCCATGTCTCTCCTGTCGTCCCCCCGCGCGTCGCGCGGCTTGCGCTCACCCGGTCCCCGGCCACGCTGCGCTTGTCCCGGATCCTCGGGACCGAAGAGTCGGCAAGATCTGTTCCGGATCTGTGTCTCCGCTGTTTCTGACGTGTGAAATCGCTGAATTGGGCGCCCTGTGGTCCATTTTGGCCGCCTTGCAGTGGGGGTGCGGAGACTCTCCGCCCGGATCGGCGTGCTTCCGTGACTGTACAACTGCCCACAGTTACGGTCCCGCGGTGTGAGCAGCGTCCCTACGGAGGGCTGGCATACCGCTGGCGAACCGTTTCCCAAGGCCCGCACTCCTCACGCCGCCACTCGGCGCGCAGGCGACTCCCGTGGTGGACGGCGTGGCATCCCACCGCCTGTCCCACTCCCGGCTGACCCGGAGCCCACCAAAGTGGGCCCGCCGAAACGAGCGCCGGCAAAACCGGCTGGGTCAAGAATGGTCACACCTCCACCAACAGGTGTGCGCGGCCGGTCGGGCCGCGGTAAGCGCAATGGCGTCCCAGGCCTTTCCGGTACCGGGGGTGCCTGGCCGGTGGCGCTGGGGCTGACCGGATTGCTGCTGGCCGGCCCGACGATGCTGGCGGGCTCGATCGGCACCGCCTGGGCGAGTCCGGCCGGATCGTCCTCGACGAGCCTGGACGGGGTGCAGGCCGAGATCGATCAGGCGAGCGCGGAGCTGGACACCCAGGCCCGGCAGGCGGCACAGACCGCCGAGCAGTTCAACGCCGAGCGGATCAGACTGGCCGCTGCCGAACAGGCGGCTGCGGCGGCGGCCGGCCGGGTCGTCCGCGCGGATCGGGTGGTGCGGACCGCCGCGGACCGGCATCGGGGCCTGGCGGTCTCGGCCGGCCGGGCCGGGGGCTTCAACGAGCTGTCTCTGCTGTTCAGCGGCGATCTCCAGCACGCGCTCGACCGGGTCGGCGCCGTCAACGCGCTGGCCACCCGGCAGCGCAACTCCGACACCGTCCTGCGCCTGGCGCGGCGTGACCTCACCGAGGCTCGGCAGGACGCGGATGCGGCCCTGGCCGACAAAAAGGAAATCGTTGCCGACCTCGGTCGTCGCAAACAGGAACTCGAGGCGTCGGCCGACACCCAGCGTCGCCTGCTGGACCGCCTACAGGCTCGGTACGCCGAGTTGAAGCGACAGGCCCTGGCCCAGGCCGAAGCCGCCCGCCGAGCCCGTCAGGCGGCCGCTGCGGCCGCCGCGGCAGCCCTCGCCCGGCAGGCGCAGGAGGCCCAGAGTCGTTACCAGAAGGCCGTGGGAATCGCGACGACCGCCGGACAGGCCTTCGCGGCCACGCCGATCGCGGCGGCACCCGCCCAGCCCGCGCTGGGCAGTGGCGGCGCGCCGGTCGCCGTCCAGGAGGCCTATGCCCAGCTCGGCAAGCCCTACGTGTGGGGTGCGGACGGCCCCGGAACGTTCGACTGCTCCGGGCTCTCCCAGTGGGTGTGGCGCAAGGCCGGAGTGGCGTTGAGTCACTACACCGGTTCGCAGTGGAACGAGGGAAAGCGCGTGAGTCGGGCCGAGCTGATACCCGGCGATCTGGTCTTCTTCAACCCTGACCTGGACCATGTGGGGATCTACGTCGGGGGCGACCAGATGATCGACGCACCACACACCGGAGAGGTGGTCCGGGTGGAGAACATCTGGCCGAGCTTCCAGGGCGGCGTGCGCCCCGGAGCATGACGGTGCCGGCGCACCGACACCGGACACCGGGCTGTCGGATCCGCTTCTCCCCAGGGAGATGGGCGGCCGACAGGCCGCGGTGCCGAGGTCGGCGGTCGGCGGTCGGCGGTCGGTGTGGGCTACCGGTCGAGCCGGTTCAGCGGTCGACGTACACCAGGGCGGCGGTGCTGCGGCTGATCTCCGCGTCGGCCTGGCCGTTCGGGTTGACGATCCGGATGAGATCACCGCGGGAGCCCGGCATGACCTGGGCGCCCGGCACAATGGCCGCGTCCTGCAGCCGGCGCATGGCGGACTCGTCGGTCTGCAGCCGCTCGGAGATCCAGCTCACCGTGACCGGTGGGCCACCGTCGGCGGGCGCCCGGTCGGCCGTGGTCAGCAGGCTGATCGGAGCCAGGCCCGGAACCACCGCCTCGGGGTGCGCCGCGGGCGGGATCTCGTTGCCGAACGGGCAGCGCTTCGGGTCGCCGAGCAGCACGGTGAGCCGTGCCTCGACCTCGTCGGAGATCACATGCTCCCAGCGACAGGCCTCGTTGTGCACCAGTGCCCAGTCCAGACCGATGACCTTGGTCAGCAGGAGCTCCGCCAGGCGGTGCTTGCGCATGACCGCGGTCGCTCGCTGCAATCCCTTTTCGGTGAACTGGACCGTACGATCGTCGGCGAGGGACACCAGTCCCTCATTGGCCATGCGAGCGGTCGACTCGCTGGCGGCAGGCGCGCTGACGTGCAGCCGCTCCACCAGGCGTGCGCGTAGCGGGGGGATGCCCTCTTCCCTCAGCTCGTACAGGGTGCGGAGGTACATCTCGGTACTGTCGATGAGTCCAGTCACCGCTCTCCTTCGTCGTCGTCCAGAGTACGCCGCGCCCGCAGGACGCAAGGGCCAGGTGTCCCGCGTGTGCCGTGTCTGTGGGCCCCAGGTCCGCAACCTGGCCAGCGGCCGGCCGGTGGTGGCAACGGCATCAGGGCCCGGCACTACAATCGCCCCATGAGCACGACTCAGATCGCACCCGAGACGTCCGACACCAGGACGGACGAGGGCGACGACCACTCCCACTACGCCCGGCGGGAGGAGATCGTCCGTGCCTCCATCGAGGGCGGGCGAGTCACGGCGCTGTGCGGCTACAAGTTCGAGCCGGTGCGGGACCCTTCCCGGTTCCCCATCTGCCCGAAGTGCAAGGAGCTCGTCGAGATGGCCCAGCAGTTCGGGTGACCGGCGGCCTGTGGTCGTACGATCGGCATCGCCCGGCGGCCCGGCCCCGAGCCGCATCCACCCGCCACGCACTCGCCCCAGTAGCTCAGTGGATAGAGCGACCGCCTCCTAAGCGGTAGGCCGTAGGTCCGATTCCTACCTGGGGCACTTTCGCCTGCCGTGCAGAGATGTCTCGGCGAGGTCCCGGCGCGGTCGGTGCAGCACCCCGCAATCGAGCCACCGCTCCGAGTGGCCGCCCACGAGCCACCGACCCGTCTGGACGTGCCGTCGGGGATGGTGTCGTGGTTCGCCTGGCGGGAACCAGCGGGTTGGCGGCGGGTGGCGAGCTCCCCCGTCGTGAGCGCGGCGGGTCCTGGTGGAGACCAGGACAGGTTGGCATAGGGGGCAGGATTCGCGGGCCCGCCGGCTGGGCGGACCGCGGGTCGGGCGGACTGCTGATGTGGCCGGGCTGCCGGCCTGGTGGACGAGTGGCGACCGCTGTTCGGTACTGCTGCCCAGAAGTCGGCGGGTCCGGACCGGCGAATTTGGATTTCGCAATCAGGCTGACCGGAACGCGCCGTAAGCGGCCGATGAACAAGTGGGGCTCGGCGCCATCCTGGTGGCAGACGTCACCATATGTGAGCTTGCCGCGGGACGCTCCGGCGCCGGACGCCGTGGTTATGGCGCGCCGTGGGCGAGAGCATACGACAGTAGCTGGCTCGTAAGAGCACGGCGTCTGCTGTGAATTCGTACGGACCTGGCCGGCAGATGTCGTCGGGATGGCGGCCTCGTGGCCTGGAGAGAAGCGCCTGCTGAATAGCATGAAAAGGCGATGGAGATACGGGTCGTCGCCTGGCTGGGGGCCGGTCGCGGACTCGTGCCGGGATGATCGGATCCCGGCGATCGCAGACCAAGGGGCGCCACCCGAGGCCTGCGGACCAGCACGGTGTCGCCCGAGGGCCGCAGCGGCCCTCGGGGCGGGGCGGACGGGACAGCGTAGGTCAGGGGCCGGTTGGCGGCACCAGGTCGAGCAGAGCGGACGCGGCGAGTTCGTAGCCCAGGGCCCCCAGGCCGACGACGACTCCGCTGGCCAGTGCGGAAAGGATCGACTCGTGCCGGAAGGATTCGCGCGCCCAGACGTTGGAAAGATGAACCTCGATCCACGGCGCGGGATAGTTCGCCAGCGCGTCCCGCAGGCTCCAGCCATACATCATGAGTGCGCCGGGATTGACGATAGCACCCACCGATTCGTAGTTGTCCTGAATCGCATGGATGAGCTCGCCCTCGGATTCACGTTGTACCGAGAGAACTTTCCATCCGCGGTCGGCGACCCGGGCCGCGATGGCGGATTCGATGTCGGCGAGGGTGGCGGTTCCGTACACTTCAGGTTGCCGCCGGCCGAGTATGCCGAGATTGGGGCCGTTCAGAAGTAGCAGCGTGCTCACATTTCCTCATCACATTGCCGACCCGACCGGCCGGGATGACCGGGCGCCGGCCGGAGGCTATCGCAGCTACGCTGTGGCCTTGGGGCCCGCAGCGAAGGCCTGTCGACGCAGGGTCACCGAGATGGTGGTCCCGTTGCCCACGGTCGGTGGATCGTAGCGCATTTATTGGTCGATTATTGGTTCCCGCGTGATGGGGAGTGGGGCCTGCCGGGGCTTGTCGGGGGAGTGGGGTACCGTCCGTCGCGCACCACTCGTGCGGATTCTGCGGACAACCCACGGTAATGAACCGTCGACGGCCGGGATCCTTGCGCGTACCTTATCGTCACGTAAGAAAAGGGTGGGGACCATGAGCGGTGGAGTGCTACGCGCACCGGAGCTGCCGGCTTGGCCGCAGTACTCTGACGAGGAGCGTGAGGGTCTGATCCGCGCCCTGGAACAGGGGCAGTGGTGGCGCATGGGTGGCAGCGAGGTCGACAGCTTCGAGCGTGAATTCGCCGCCTATCACGGCGCCGACTACGCGCTGGCCGTCACCAATGGCACCCACGCCCTCGAGCTGGCCCTTCAGGTCCTGGGAGTCGGTCCGGGCACGGAGGTCATCGTCCCGGCGTTCACGTTCATCTCGTCCTCGCAGGCCGCGCAGCGTCTCGGCGCGGTGGCGGTGCCGGTGGACGTCGATCTGGACACCTACTGCATCGATCCGCAGGCGGCTGCCGCGGCCGTCACGGCCCGCACCAGAGCGATCATGCCGGTGCACATGGCCGGCCAGCTCGCCGACATGGACGCGTTGGCCAAGGTGTCGGCAGATACCGGTGTTCCGCTTCTGCAGGACGCGGCGCACGCGCACGGCACTCAGTGGCAGGGCCGCAAGGTCGGCGAACTCGGCTCGGTGGCCGCGTTCAGCTTCCAGAACGGCAAGCTCATGACCGCTGGTGAAGGCGGCGCGGTGACCTTCCCGGACGCGGAGCTGTTCGAACTGGCCTTTCTGCGGCACAGCTGTGGCCGGCCGCGGACCGACCGCCGCTACTTCCACCAGACCTCCGGCTCGAACTTCCGGCTCAACGAGTTCTCCGCGTCGGTCCTGCGGGCCCAGCTCGGCCGGCTGGCCGGCCAGATCGACACTCGCGAGCAGCGCTGGCCGGTGCTCGCCGAGGCACTGGCGGCCATCCCCGGTGTGGTCCCGCAGGGCCGCGACGAGCGGTGCGACCGCAACTCCCACTACATGGCGATGTTCCGGGTGCCGGGCCTCGGCGAGGACCGCCGTAACGCCCTCGTCGACGCGCTCATCGAGCGTGGCCTACCGGCCTTCGCGGCCTTCCGGTCGATCTACCGTTCCAACGGCTTCTGGGAGACCGGAGCGCCGGACACCACGGTCGACGAGCTGGCCGCTCGCTGCCCCAACACCGAGGCCCTCAGCGCCGACGGCATCTGGCTGCACCACCGCACGCTGCTGGGCACCGAGGAGCAGATGCACCAGGTGGCGGCCGTCGTGGCCGACGTGATGGCGGCCCAGTGATCTCAGCAGCTCCGGTGCCCCCAGCAGCTTCGGTGACCTCCGTGGCGTCCCGAAGCCCCGTGACGGATCCGGTCACGGCGCCGTTGCGGGTCGCCGTCGTCGGGTTGGGGTGGGCGGGTCGCTCGATCTGGCTGCCCCGGTTGCGCGAGCATCCGCGGTTCGTGGTGACCGCCATCGTCGATCCCGACCCGGCGGCGCGCACCGCTGCCACCCAGGACCTTGCCACCGTTCCGGACGGTGCTGGCGGTGCTGGTCACGGCCCCGCGGGAACGGGCTCTGGTCAACCGGAGCCCACGGTGTTCGCCGACGTCAACGAACTGGCCGCGGCCGGCCGGGCGCGGCCCGACCTCGCCGTTGTGGCCGTGCCCAACAACCGCCATGCCGACATCGCCGAACGGCTCCTGGCCGCGGGCATCCCGGTGTTCCTGGAGAAGCCGGTCTGCCTGAGTTCGGCCGAGGCCGACCGGCTGGCCGCGGCCGAGCAGGCCGGTGACGCCACCCTGCTGGCCGGCAGCGCCGCACGCTACCGGGCGGACGTGAGCCGCCTCTACGAGGTGGCCGCGGGGCTCGGCGCGATCCGACATGTTGATCTGGCCTGGGTGCGGGCCCGGGGCATTCCCGACGCGGGCGGCTGGTTCACCCGCCGGGAGCAGTCCGGCGGCGGTGCGCTGGTCGACCTCGGCTGGCACCTGCTCGACACCCTTACCCCGCTGCTCGGCGCCGTCCGGTTCCGTGAGGTGATCGGAACGACCTCCGACGACTTCGTCAACGACGGCGCATGGGCGGCGTCCTGGCGTCATGAGGACGAGCCACAGGCCACGTCAGACAGCGACGGCCGGCTGCCCGGCCGGGCCGGTGGCGACGTGGAGGACACCGCGCGGGGCTTTCTGGTCACCGAACACGGAACGTCGGTGGCCCTGCGGGCCAGCTGGGCCTCGCACGAGGCCCGGGACCTGACCGCGATCACCGTCGAGGGGGCGGCCGGCACGACCTCGCTGCGCTGCACCTTCGGGTTCGGTCCCAACCGGCAGGACCGATCGGTGCTCACGCTTACCCGCACCGGTCAAACCAGTCCGGTGACGCTGCCGGACGAACCGATCGGCACCGAGTACCGCCGTCAGCTCGACGAACTTCCAGCGATGCTGGCCGACCCGGCTTCCCGCGGACGGGCGATAGCCGAGGTCCGGCCGACGATCGCCGCGATCGAACGGTTCTACGACTCGGCCCGCTCGTCTCGACGGGCGCCGGATCTCGTCCCCGCGGGCCGATGACGGTCTGCCCGACCACCACCGATGTCCAGTGAGCCGAGGGGGGCATGTGGGAACGGAACGTGAGAACGGATCGGCGATCGTTGTCCGGCGCCAGGCGGTGATCTTCGATCTCGACGGCGTCCTCGTGGACAGCTTCGGCGTGATGCGCCAGGCGTTCACGATCGCCTATGCGGAGGTCGTCGGAGACGGCGAGCCCCCCTTCGAGGAATACGAGCGCCACCTGGGCCGGTACTTCCCCGACATCATGCGGATCATGAATCTGCCGCTGGAGATGGAGGAGCCCTTCGTCCGGGAGAGCTACCGGCTCGCCCGTGAGGTGGTGCTCTTCGACGGCGTCGCGGACATGCTGCGCACCCTGCGGGAACGCGGGTACGGTCTGGCCGTCGCGACCGGCAAGGCCGGGCCGCGGGCCCGCCACCTGCTGGGTGTGCTGGGCGTGCTCGACCTGTTCGACCATGTCATCGGGTCGGACGAGATCGCCCGACCCAAGCCCGCGCCGGACATCGTGCTGCACGCGCTGGCTCTGCTTGGCGCGGACGCGAGCACGACAGTGATGATCGGCGACGCGGTGGCCGACCTCGACAGCGCCCGCGGCGCGGGAGTGATGGCCGCGGCAGCCCTGTGGGGTGAGACCGACGGGGTGGAGCTGATCGCGGCCGCGCCGGATGCCGTGCTGCACCGACCGGCGGACCTGCTGGCGCTGCTCGGCGAGACGGCTCCGGCCGCGGTGATCGTGGCGGAGGTGCCCGCGGCTCGTACGGACGGCGCTGCCCTCCCGCCGGGCGCGGCGTCGGTTCCGGCAGCCGGTCGGATTCTCGCCACCGACTAGGGATCAGCACGCCCTTGGACAGTCCGTCCGCCGGCAGGGAAGATCACTCCGGGGGATCCGTCGACGGGCGGGTCCCCGGCAGCCGGGGCGGCGCGACGGACGGGTCGGCCACCGGGAGCCGGCGACTGGAGCCGGCGACCTGCGACGAGGGCCGGTGGTCAGCTGGTCTGGCGGGCCAGCAGCAGCGCACCGGACAGGGACGACAGTCCGCCGAGTACGGCGGCTCGGACCGGTGCCGGTGGATGCCCCGGCCGCCCGAGTGCCCGGGCCTGCTCGTCCACGGCGGCGGCGAAGCCGGGCAGTCCGTCGGCGAACCCACCGCCAACCACCGCCAGCTCCGGGCGCAGGACCTCGGTCAGGCTGACCACAGCCACGGCCGCCGCCAGCGCGCTGTCGCGCACCGCGCGGACCGCCCAGTCGGTTCCGGCCAGCCAGGCCGCCCGCAGCTGCGGGAACGGGACGCTGTCCACGTCACCACCGCCGTTCGGGGCACCGCCGTTCGGGGCACCGCCTGGCCGCGGGACGGGGCCGGCGCGATACCGCGCGGCGCGGCGTAGGGTCGCGGGGCCGCTGGCGATCGCCTGGACGCAACCGCGGCGCCCGCAGGTACACACCGCGCCGGTCGTGGAGATCATCATGTGCCCGATCTCCGCCGAGCCGTGGCCCGGCCGCGGGCAGGGCTGGCCCGCCAGCACGATGCCGCCACCCACCCCGGTACCGATGCCCAGGTAGATCAGATCGGGGCAGCCGGCGGCGACCGCCTCTGCGAGGGCGGCCAGGTCACCGTCGTCGCCATGGGCCACGTGCGCGCCCGGCACCAGCGTGCGCAGCGCGTCCGTGAACGCGAGGCCCGTCCAGCTCGGCCGGCCCGGCCAGGTCGTCACCCGGCCGGCCCGGTCCACGGTGGCGGGCACCGCCACGCCAACCGCGATGACCGGGGCGCCCCACCGGGCCCGCAGCGCCGTCACCTGGCGGGAGAGCTCGGCCAGGTCCGCGGCGGCGCTGGTGGACGGCGTCCAGGGAAACGACGACTCCACCGCCCCGGCGCCGTCGGCCTCCACCGTCCGCGCCGTTTTCGCGGTGCCCTCCGCATCTGCGGGTTCGATCCGCAGTGCGACCTTCGTTCCTCCGACGTCGATCCCGAGAACGCCGGGCGTCGGCGCGGGTGCGGACGTGGGCATGGGGCGTGCCTTTCGCAGCGGTGGGTCGGGCTTGGTGACGGGTGGGGACCCGGGCCGGATCAGCCCGACCCGGCCGCCTGGCCGGCGGCGGCGAAGCCGAAGAACTCCCGGTAGAGGTCCACCTGCTCGGCCAGCATGTGGATGCCGGGGTGGGTACCGAGCCCGAGCGCGTCGGCGGTGTCGAGCAGTCTGGTCCGGGCGGGCTTCATGATGATGTCCGCCACCAGGCAGCCGGCGGGCAGTGCCTGCGGGGGGAACGGCAGCGGGTCGTCGGGACGCAGACCGAGCGGGGTCGCGTTCACCGCGAGGTCCGCGTCGTGTAGCGCCGCCTCGATGGCGCGCTCGACCCGTCCCGGCCAGTGCGGGTCGAGACGGGCCACCAGGTCCGCGCATTTCGCCTGGTCGGGGTCGTGGATCGCCAGGTGGCGACAGCCGGCGTCGAGCAGGGCCACCGCGATCGCGCTGCCGGCGCCACCGGCTCCCATCAGCGCGACCCGCGCCCCGTGCACCGGGTGCCCGGCCCGGGTGAGGCCACGCACGAAGCCGGCGCCATCGAAGTTGTCGGCCTCCCAGCCGCCGCCGGGCGCCCGCCGCAGCACGTTGGCGCTGCCGCTGATCCGGACCGCGGTGCTGCGTCGGGTGGCGAGCTCGCAGGCCGCGACCTTGTGCGGAATGGTGACGAACACCCCGTCCACGTTGCCGGCGGCGGCGAGCCCGGCCAGCACGGTTGGGAACGCCTCCGGCCGGGCCTGCATCGGGACGAGCACGGCGTCGACGGCCAGCCGCGCGAACAGGGGATTGAGCAGGGACGGCGCCCGCACCTGGGTGATCGGGTCGCCGATGACGGCATACAGCCGCGTGGTGCCGCTGACGACCGGCATCGCGGCCGCGCCGGGTTCGGTGGCCTGCCGGGGCACGCCGGCCAGGGGTCTGATCACGCCGGCGTCGACCGGGGCATGTCGGCCAGGGTGGCGACCACCAGCGCCGCGTCGATGTCACGGACCAGTTCGGGGCCGTCCGGCCCGGACAGTACAAACGTGAGCCCGGTGCCCGTGGACTTCTTGTCCAGCCGCATGACGTCGACAAGCGCGGCCAGGTCGATCCCGGCGGGCAGCGCCCAGGGCAGCCCGTAGCCGCGGACCACGTCCAGGTGCTCCGCGACCCGCGCCGCGTCGATCCGGCCGAGTGCGCCGGCGAGACGGCCGGCGAACACGGTGCCCACCGCCACGGCCTCCCCGTGGCGCATCGTGTAGTCGGTGACGCGCTCCAGGGCATGGCCGAGGGTGTGCCCGTAGTTGAGGATGTGCCGCAGGCTCGTGTCCCGTTCGTCCTGGGCGACGATGGCGGCCTTGAGCGCCACGCTCGCCGCGATCTGCTCGGCGACGGGCCGGCCGATCAGATCCGGCGCGCCGATGAAGTGGGCCCGCGCGATCTCGCCGTAGCCGTTGATCCATTCCCGCCGGGGCAGGCTGGCCAGCAGCTCGGTGTCACACAGGACAGCGCTGGGCTGCCAGTAGGCGCCGACGAGGTTCTTGCCGGCGGGCAGGTTGACCGCCGTCTTGCCACCCACGCTCGCGTCGACCTGGGCCAGCAGGGACGTGGGCAGGTGCACGACAGCGGTGCCACGGTGGTACAGCGCGGCGGCGAGCCCGACGACATCGGTGGTCGTCCCGCCACCACAGGAGATGACCACGTCCGAGCGGGTGAGGCCGAACGCGGCGAACTGACTGCACAGCGCATCGACGTTCGCGAGGGTCTTGTCGACCTCGCCGTCGCGGGCGGGCAGCCGCAGCGCGGGTACGCCGGGATCGGGGACGACCTCGGTCGGGCGGGCGGAGACGATGACGGCGCGGCGCGCGCCGAGACGGGCGACGACGGCGGGCAGCGTCCGGCGGATCCCTGCCCCGATGTCGATCGGGTAGGTCCGCTCAGGCAGGTTGACGAGCACCCGACGATGGTCGGGCCCGAGCTGTTCGATCGGGCTGAGCCGCCCGCTGGCTGGCCTGCCGGTCACATCTGGCCTCCGGGTTCGCGAGGTCTCGGGGTGCCGCATCTGCCGGACCCGCCGTCGGGCCGCTCGGGAGCGGACGTGTCCCGAGATCTGTCGGCTAGTCCGCTGCGACGCCGTGATCCCAGTCTGCCCGCAACGGTCCGGGCGCGGTGCGGCGGGGGCGCTCCCGCCGGGCCCACCTCGTCGGGGCCGGCCCGGCGGGCGGGCCGTGGCCGCGGGGACGCGACCGGGTTCACATGCGATAGCGCCTTCGGGTGATCGTGGCCCCTGCTCGATCCGCTTCTCGCGTGGAACCGCGACAGCGGGCACAAACTACGTCAGGCTCTGAGTAAGCCCCGGAACCGGGACCGGGAAATACCACCTACGTGCGGTGCGAGCGCCGTCGCGGAGATCGCCGACATGGCGTCCAGGAGGAGTGTGCGATGACCAAGGCCACCGCCGAGACCCATGCCGATTCCGGGGCAACGGTTTCGCAGCCGGCGGGAGACGGACCCGACCCGAGCCCGCCCGTGGTCGAGGAAGCCGCGACCGCCCACGATGATCCGTACACGGATGGTGACGGCGACTGGCAGGACGACGTGTCGCTCGAACCGGATGACGAACTACCGGATGCGCGCGCATTGTGGATCATTGCCTTCACCTTTGCGGTGCTTGGCCTGTTCTTTCCGCTGGCCGGGCTGATCGCGGTCGGATGCGGCGCGTTGGCCTGGCGCCGGGGCAGCGGCCGCGGCCGGATCGCGACCTTCGTAGCCATTGGGACGACCCTGGTCGGCATTCTGCTGACGGTGGTCGTGCTGCTGCGCTGAGCTTGCGGCCAACGGGCGGCTGCGGGCACCGGACGAGGCTGCGGACAGCAAAGAGGCCGCCCAGCTCGGGGGGTGCCGGGCGGCCTGTATTGATGATGACATTTTTCGGGCGCCCGGCACAAGTCCACCGGCGCGATTCGTGGTCAGACCGCGATTCGTGGTCAGACCAGGGCCGATGCATCCCGGTGCAGCAGACCGAAGAGCAGACCGGAGCCACCGTCGAGGTAGATCTCCGCCGGGTGGACCGGGTCGGGCCCGAGCTGCTCGACGGCCGTCCCCGCAGCCAGGGCGGCGCCCAGGGCGGTTACCGGGTCGTCCACCTGGTAACCGATGGCGAACAGCCCCTCGCCGCGCCGCTCGAGCGCCTCACGGGCCACCGTGTGGCCGGCGGCCGGCTCGACCAGTCGGACGAACCCCGAGCCGAGCGTGCCCTCGGCCACCAGCGTGCCCGCCAAGGGGACGGCCTGCCCCCGCCGCCACACGGTGCCAGCCAACGCCCGGGACTGCCACACCTCGACGCCGAGAGCGACGGTGTAGAACTCCCGGGCCGCCTCGAGGTCGGCGACGGCGATATCGAAGCGGTGAAACGTCAGCCCGGCCAGCAGCGCATCCATGGCGGCCCGCCCCGCGCCGACGGGGATCGGGACGGGCGGCCCGAAAACCCGTGGCGGACCCGATGGAACCTCGGCCGGTGGACCGCCGCGGGGCACGCAGGCGTGGGAGGTGAAGGCCGAGCGGGTTTTCACGAAGTCCCCTCCGGGTCCCACCGGTACCGCGTATGGGCGGTATCGCGTCCTACCGGTATTGCGCCCCAGTGCTATCGGGGAAGCAAAACAGATGGTAGCGCCGACGCCCGCGGGCCGGTTCGGGCCGTCAGAGTTTGCGGATCTGCTCGGTGATCGTGTCGACGTCCGCATAGGTCAGCCCGACCAGACCGACCTGCTTCCAGCGCAGGACTCCGTCGGCGTCGATCAGGAAGACCGAACGGCGCAGCCCGAGACCGGCGATGGCGATGCCGTACGTCTTCGCGGCCTCACGGGACGTGTCGGCCAGCAGGGGAAAGCTGAGCCCGTGGTCGCGGGCGAAGGACTCGTGGCTGTCCAGGCCCTGCGGGCTGATGCCCCACACCGGCGCGCCGAGGCTGCGGAACAGCTCGATGCCGGCGGCGTAGGAGCACATCTGCTTGGTGCAGACGGCGGTGTTGTCGCCGGGGTAGAAGGCGAGCACGACCGGATGGCCACGCTGGGCCGTCAGGGAGTACTGCTCGTCGCGGCGTTCGCCGTCGGAGACGACGAGGCCGGGCAGGGTGATCTCGGGTGCCGGCTTACCGACATCGGGCGTGGCCATGGTGAGGAGCTCCCTCCACCGCTCTGCCCTGCGGCCGAGCGGGCATCTATTTCCGCAACAGTACCGGTGCTGGAATTGGCGCGCCAGCACGGGGTCTGCGCCGGCTACCCACCGGCGCAGACCCCGGCGTCAGGAGTTCGTCCGCCTCAGCGGCCCATCGACGTCAGTAGCTCACCGACGTCGGCGTCCCGCCGGTGCGGGCCAGCAGCGTGTCGAGGTCATAGTCGTACCAGCGCCGCATCGAGGCCGGCGAGCTGCTGCGACCCCATTCGTACATCTGGCGCTGGGCTTCGAAGGAACCGTCGTGCCAGCGGCGCAGCACGTCGCCGAGTCGCAACGGTGTCGGTAGGAACGCCGCCCCGCCGAGCAGCCCGGCCAGGCGCTTGACCGCCGCCGACGGGGTCAGGCGTTCCTGTTCGACGTCGACCATCACGGCGGACAGCGCGGCGAACAGTGGCTGGAACTCCGGGAGGTCCGGGCAGAAGGTGCCCGGATGCGGGGCGTCGAGCAGGTTGTCGAACAGCGCGCGGTCGCCCTTTTCCAGATAGCCGAAGTAGGTGCCGGTGATCCGGGCGATGCCCATGTTCCAGGCCATGAACCAGACCTTCGACCAGGCCCGCCACAGGTCGAAATCCCGAAACGACACATACGAACCGTGGACGAGCTGGTCGTTGACGTCGAGGATGGTCTGGTTGAGCGTGTCGAGATAGGCGAAGCGCTCGGCGGACAGGTCGCCGTCCTCGAGCGCGGCCAGCAGGGTCGGAACGAAGGCGTAGATCACCTGCATCGTGTTGGCCATACCCCGGGAGAACAATGCGTCGATCGCGCCGGCGGCGTGACTCATCATCGCCCACCGGTCGCCGACGGTGCGGCTGGTGGAGTACTGGGTGCGCCCGGTGGACACCCAGTTCCAGGCCGGGCGGGCGGCGGCGAACTGCCGCGCCACGCTCGGAAAACGATCGAGGAAGGCGGCCCATTCGTCATCCGCGGTGCGGCCCGGCTCACGGGGGAAGCGCTGGTCGTCGAGGTTGAGCCCGACGCTGCACAGCGGATTGGTGGCGCAGCGGTGGTTGTCGAACGGGATCACCCACAGCCAACCACCGTCGAAGATGTGGTGCAGAGTGCCCTGGTGCCAGCGGGTGGGCTGGCCGCTGGGCGTGGTGACGTCGTCGAACGGCGTCACCCCGACCATGTGGGTGAACAGCGTACGGGAGTTCGTGCGGAACCGGCACGGATCCTCCCGCAGGCCGAACGTGTTCGCCAGCACGGAATTACGGCCCGATGCGTCGACGACATACCGCACGCGAAGCGTCTCCCCGGAACGGGTGGTGAGGGTCGCCGCGTCAGCGGTGAACTCCACCCGTTCGACCGTCGTCCGTTGGCGGGGTACCGCCCCGTAGCGAACGGCGGTATAGAAGAGATAGGAGTCGATGTCCTGGCGATGCATGTGCATCTCCGGGCCGTTCGGAAACTCCGCGACGCTGCACTGGGTCACCTCCGCGGGGTCCTGGACGCACCCGTCGCGGTGGTAGACAAAACCGAAGTTGCGCTTGACGCCGCAGGCCGAGGTGACGCTCGAGCGTACTGCTTCGAAGCTGCTGACGTGGGCGAGTTCGGGTACGTCGAAGCGCTCGGCCAGAAGTTTGAGAAGATAGGTCGTTTCGCCGATCGTTGATTCCCCCAGGGCGAAGCGGGGGTGGCTGCCGCTGTCGACCAGCACCACGCTGTGGCCATGGCGGGCGAGGATGTTCGCCAGCGCCGATCCAGCGATGCCGCTGCCGAGGATTGCGACCGAATAGTCGTACCCGATCATGAGAGGCTCCCTGAATGCTGCAGGAAGTGGGCCGGGCGCACCATCCATCCCACAAAGATCACAATAATTCCACCTGGTGCACAACTGGCACCTAATCATCTCTATGGGTGGCGATTACGGCGAACGGGAGAGCAACGCCTATCGGTCAGCGGCTGCACCGATATGAACCTTTGGTGAAGTTTGAACGTTTTTTTGGTTTTTGTTCCATTAGGTGGATGGTGGTTCCGGTCGGACGACCCGGACCTCGATGAGGCGGATGGAGCGCCAGTTGACCAGCAGCGTGCGGCCGTCGGCCAGGTGAAGCTGCTCGACCTCGCAGCGAAAGACCGCCTGGGCGATCCGGCGGCGAAGTTCGTCCGGCTCGGTGCCCGGGGGTAGCGGGAAGGGCTGTCCATCGATCATGATCTGCACTTCCATCGCCCAAAAATCGCACATGTGTTCGACAATGGCAAATGTCGGGGTGGCCTGATCGGGTCGGGCGGATCGGATGGATCGGATGGATCGGATCGGCTTGCGCCGGATCGGACCTGGTCGGTCCGGGTTGTTCCGGTGGCGTCGGGTCTGGCCGGGCCGGGTCGGGCATGCGAGGGTGCTTGGACCGGCGCGAGGCCGGGAAGGCGAGGGTGGATGGGAGGGAATGTGAACATCGTCCGGGAGGCTGCCCTGGCCGGGCCGCGTACTCCGCTGGCTCGGCTTTTCGATGATGCGCTGGTCGGCGCGGGTGTCGCGGCCGATGTCGGCGAACGGGTGCGGGCCTTCGTCGATCTCGCCCGCTGCTACCAGCAACCCGGTCGTCACTATCACACCCTGCGTCACATCGCGGAGACGACGGCCGCGCTCCGGGTGCTTCTGACGGCCGAGCAGCAGGCCAGCGACAAGGAGCTGGCTCCCGCCTGCACCCTCGCGGTGTACTTCCACGACGCGGTGTACGACCCCGAGCTCACCGACAACGAGCGGCGCTCAGCGGACCTCGCCAGCCGGATCCTGGCTGAGCTGGGCTGCCCCCGGGTGGTCGGCGCCGCGGTGGCCCGCCTGGTGCTCGCCACTGCGTCCCATGGGTCGCGCAGCCGGGACGAGGCCCTGGTCAACGACGCGGATCTGCGCGTCCTCGCGCGGGGGCCGGCCGGCTACGACCTGTACGTCCGCCGGGTGCGCCGGGAGTACGGCGGACTTGACGACGGGCAGTGGCGCCGGGGCCGGGCCGCGGCGCTGCGGCACCTGCTCGACGGGCCGCTCTACTCCACGGGGTGGGCGCGGCGCCGGTGGGAACCGTCAGCCCGACTCAACCTGGTCCGCGAACTGGACGGCCTGACGACCCGCGGCTCGGACCCCGTGCGCCGCTCGGGGATCGTCCAGGGCGCGGCGGCCGATCCCGTCCGGTCGGCGCCCCGGCCGTCCGAACGGCCGGACGGTCCGCCGACCGACGGCGGGTAGTGCCGCGCCCAGGCGGTCGCAAGGACGCAGGCCAGCAGCAGTCCGCTGATCACCGGGCCGGCGCTGAAATCGGTGGGGGTTGGTTCCAGGCCGGGCCAGGTCACCGCGTACAGCCCGAGAGAGGTGGCACAGGCTGCCGCCGTGGCGCCGAGATGATGCCCGCGCAGCCCCGGCAGGCCGACGAGCCCGGCGGCGGCGGCGGTGTACCCCAGTACGGTCGCCGAGAGCAGGATCGCGGCGACCGACCACCCGACGGCCGTGGGTAGCCAGCTGAGCAGATGGGTGTCACCGTTCCAGCGGTAGCGTTCGCCCGGCGTGCCGGTCGGCGCACCCGGCCAGACCAGTAGATGAACCAGCCCGTAACACAGCAGCACGGCCCCGCCACCGACGGCGGACAGTCGGCGTAGCAAATCCAGGACGACGGGCTGGTCCAGCAGCCGGATCGGCCTCATGGCGCCTGCCGGTCCGGTGCCGGCGGGTGTGGCGAACTCGACGCGTAGTGGTGTGGTGCCTGCTGGTGGGAGAGTCGTTCGTGGGGTGCCGGATGGGCCGGGCCGGCCCGGGCCGGGCCGGGGACGCGCGGGATCGTCGCGGACTCGACCGTGTCCATGTCGGCTGTCTCCACCATGCGGGCCGGAAGCTCGGCACCGAGCGGGTCAGTCTCGAACGTCCGTTCCGGTTCGGTCGGCAGCCGGGTCAGCAACCGGGTGGGGCCCACGGCCAGATCGTTCACCGGTGGCGCGACGGCGACGGCGGCTTCCCTGTGGATCGGACGGTCGAGCTGAACCGGCCCCGGGCCGGCCGGTGCGCTCCCCGAGAGAAGCGGTGCCAGGGCCTGGGGGGCGGTTGGTGGATCGGTGAGCGCCGTGGCCCCGATCGCCGTGGCCGCCGCGAGCACGGCGGCGCCGAGCACCGGATCGAGTTCGGCCGGCACGGCGCGCAGATCCAGCAGACAGCAGCCCTGCTCGACCTGGCCGAGGACGGCGGGCTCACCGTCGCGCAACGGAATCGCGATGATCGAGTCAACGGCCACCGCGGCGCTCGGCAGCTCGCCGCCGCGCAGACCATGGGCACCGACGGTTTCGTCGATGTACGCACGGCTGGCCACGGCGGACGCGGCAACCCCGGCATGGCGCAGCCACCGGGCTAGCCGTTCGGCCCGGGTCACGAGGTGTTCGGGGCGGGCTCGCAGCGCCTGACGCACCGGCGGATCATGGCGCAGCGTTGCTTCCAGCGCGGCGAGGGTGAGCTTGCCGGCCTGATAGGCGGGGGACGACGGATGGCGCCGAATCCGGTCGATCAGACCGGTGTGGCCGAACAGCAGGCCGCACTGCGGGCCGCCGAGCAGCCGGTCGCCGCCGGCGAGCACCACGGTCACGCCCTGGTCCAGCCAGGTGGTGACATCCGGTTCGTCGGGCAGGCGGGGCTCGGGGTGCAGCAGCCCGGACCCGCTGTCGCCGAGCAGCGCGACCCCGAGATCGGCGCACAGTTCGGCGAGATCGCTCAGGGCGGGCCGATCGGTGAACCCGACCACCTGATAGCCGGCGCTGTGAATCCGCAGCACGACACCGGTCTGCGGGCCAATCGCCCGCGCGTAGTCACCGAGGGTGGTGCGGTTGGTGGTGCCGACCTCACGAAGCCGGGCGCCGGTGGCTGCCAGCAGGTCCGGCAGGCGCAGACCGTCGGTGGTCTCGCCGAGCTCACCGCGGCTGACGATCACTTCCCGCCCCGCTGCCAGCGCCGACACCGCGAGGACGAGCCCCGCCGCCTCGTTGTTGACGATGTGCACCGCCGCCGCGGCCGGCACCGCGGTAGCCAGGGCAGCGAGCACGCTGTGACCGCGGCGGTGCCGCCGGCCGGTGGTCAGGTCGAACTCCAGGTCGATCGTGCCGGCGGCCAGGTCGACAGCGGCGCGGGCCGCTGCCGACAGGGGCGCGCGGCCGAGGGCCCCGTGCAGCAGCACCCCCGTGGCGTTGATCACCGGACGGAGATCGGTGGCCTCGCGGGCGAGCGCCATCGGCGCCGGGGCCGGATCACCGGCCGCGCCGAACTCGGAAGAGACCAGATCGTCCATCACTTCACGTAAATTTAGTGCTGCAATGCGTGATGTCCACGCGCATGGCCGGTGTGGTGGCGTGTCCTTCCGTGTGCCGTCTGAATGACCAGGTGGCGGGAACGTGAGGTGATGCACCACATCCGTCGAGCGGGTAGCCTTCATCCCTGAAGGGGAGTAGCCCCGTCGAGTGCCTGCCTCTGACGGCCGCGAGACCGCGATGGTCCGCCTGGCCGGCGGAGCGCACATCGGCCCGTGCGTCGACATACTGGCGCCCGTTGCCAGCCCACCAAGGGCTGGCTCACGGGTTCCCGGCGCCCGGGCCCGGCCGCTTCGCGGCCGGGTGGGCGAGACCTTCGACACGGCAGTCATGCCGGGTCGAAGGCGTGCCCCCGCTCACGACCCGGCCTTACGAGAGGTTCCGGCGTGAGTATCACCGTGGTTCTGGTCACTTTCGGCGTCATCTTCCTCGCCGAACTTCCTGACAAGACGATGGTCGCGAGCCTGGTCCTGGGCAGCCGATTCCGGCCGATCTATGTGTGGATCGGGGTGGCCTCCGCCTTCCTTGTGCATGTCACGGTGGCCGTCGCGGCCGGTAGTGCCTTCTCCCACCTGCCAGGCCGCCTTGTCGATGCGATCACGATGGTGCTGTTCCTGCTGGGTGCCGTGCTGGTGCTCCGGGAGGGCCGCGACGAGGACGGGCAGCACGAGGACGGCAGTGCCGCGGGTCAGGCTCGCGCCGATGGCACGCCAGCCGGCGACGGCGCACGGCCACCTTCCGACGGGTGGCGGTCACCGCGTTCGGCGTTGTGTTCCTTGCCGAACTCGGCGACCTCACCCAGATCACCACGGCCAACCTCGCCGCCCGTTTCGACTCGCCGGTGAGCGTCTGGCTGGGAGCTCTGCTGGGCCTGTGGACGGTCGCCGCGCTCGGCATCGCTGGCGGGCGCGGACTGCTGCGGATCCTGCCGATCTCCGTGATCACCCGGATCGCCGCAGCGGCGTTCCTGGTGCTGGCAGTGATCTCGGGAATCGAGGTGCTGCGCGGCTAGCCGGCCGGGTGGTCGGTGGCACCGCCGCCGGGCTCACCTGCCCGGTGTCTCCTCCCGATCCGACGCCGAGTCGGCTTCGACTGGCCGGACTGGCCAACGCGGATCGTCCAGAGCGAAGACGAGCACGACGTCGGCATCCGAGGAGAAATCGACGAGCCGGGCGCCCGGCGGCACCGCTGCCAGCGCCGGCCACAACTCGGTCACCGCGGCTCCCTCCGGCGCCACGACCACGTACCGCGAGCCCGCGACCGCATCACTGCGGGCGCCGGCCGCCGGCTCGGGCCAGGCGCCGTCCGGCACGTGATCTGGGGCGGCACTGGCGCCGCCTTCGACCACGTCAGTGAGCAGACCGGCGAGGCGCCCGGCCTCGTCGGGCGTGAGCCGCAGCCGGGCGGGCGATGCACCGGGCAGCCGGACGCCGAGGCCGACCAGCACGGCGCCGGATCCCGGCGGACCACCGGGCAGCGGGCCGACCGAGACGGCAGCACCGTCCGAGCGGCACAGGAACGTGACGACGTCAGCGGAAGCAGCGCCACCGCGGGACCAGGGCGGGTTGATGTCCATACGAGGACGTTCTCATCGGGCAACATGTCATCCCATCCCGCCGGGCGGGGAGAAGCGGGAGGCGGGGATGGGCGCGCAGGAGCGGTGATGTGAGACAGGCCGCGCTCCGGTGTGAATCTGGCGGGTGTGGGAGTGGAGCGGTCGGGGTACGTCGGCTCCATCGCGCTTGACAAGAGCGCGACGCGCAGTGGGAACGGTCCGGCCTGTTTCCCGCAGTGCCCATGCCATCCGGTCGGGCGGAGCCATGGAACCACGTGTGCGGGTCGAGGTGACCGGAAGTGACACGATTGTCGTGCACCCTGTGGGCGACATCGACTATTCCTCGTTGGATCCGCTGCGGGAGTCCCTGCTCGATGCCCGGGTCGCTGGAGTCAGGGACATCGTTGTCGACCTGGCCGAGGTCAGCTTCCTGGATTCGCAGGGCCTCGCGGTGATCCTGTTCGCCCATCAGCGTCAGCGTTCGGCCGGTGGCCGGCTGGCGCTGCGTCATCTCAACGAGGACACCCACCGGCTGCTGCACATCACCAACCTGAGCACGGTCATCGATGTTGACGATGGCAACCCGGCGGCCGTCGCGCCGGGGCTGACGGGGCGCCGCAGCTCCTGACCAGCCCTGTGACCCCGACCACCCGCAGCAACCCGAGTCCGCCAGGCAACCGGACTCCGCCCAGCGACCAGAGCCCTTCTGGTGGACCTAGCCGCTCCGGTGAACCTGGCCGCCCGGGTGAACCTGGCCGTCCCAGTGATAGGACACGTCCCGCGCATGCTCGGTGAAACCGAGCCCGGTGTACATTCGCACCGCGCGATCGTTGTCCTCGTCGACGTACAGCGCGACGGTGGGCAGGCCCTGCGCCCGCAGATGGTGCAGGCCGATCAGGGTGAGTGCCCGACCGAGGCCCGCCCCGCCGGAACCGGGCAGTACGCCGACGACGTAGACCTCGCCGACCGGGCCGACCTGGGCGGGCGGGACATCCGGCGGGGGTGTCGGGTCGAGCGCATGGACTTTCGTCCAGTGAAAGCCGATCAGCTGTCGGTCCCGCTCGGCGACAAAGAAGCCACGTGGGTCGAACCACGGTTCCTGCTGGCGTCTGGCCAGGTCGTCCGCCGTCCAGCGGCCCTGTTCGGGGTGGTCGGCGAAGGCGGCGGCGTTGACCGTGAGCCACGCCTGGTCGTCCCGACCGGGCTCGAAGGGCCGCACGGTGATCCCGGCGGGCAGCACCGGTGGCGGCAACGGCTCACCCAGCGGGCGACGCAGTTGGAACAGCACCCGGGTGCGGACGAAGCCGAGCGGGCCGGCGAGGGCCGCCGCACCGGGAAGATCTCCGTGCGCCCAGATGTCGAGCTCCGCGGACGAGGCGGCGCAGGCGTCCCGCAGAGCCGTGACCAGCGCCCGGCCCACACCTTGGCGGCGGTGCGCGGGATGGACCACGGCCTCGGCCTGCCGGCTGGCCGGCGACCCACCCAGGTGTGCGTAGCCGATGATCATCGATTCGTCCGGGTCGGCCGGGGCAACCGCACCGAGTGGACCGGGCGGTGAGAGGTCGTCCACCGACGCGGCTGGCAGCCGGGCGAGCAGGTGATGGCCCCCGCCCACCGCAAGACCCGGGCGCAACGTCAACCGGACATCCTCGGATATCGGCCCGCTTCCGTCGGCTCGCTCCGCCGCGGCGAGCAGGCTCTCGATGTCGTCGACGTCCGCGCCGCTGAGGGTGGGATGCCAGTCCGGCTGCCGGCTACCCGGCCACAGACCGTCCTGCTGTGCGTTCACCGGCGTAGCTGCCGACGGTTGCGGGGTCGGGGAGGTCACCACCCGACCGTACGAGGTGCCCGGGCCGGATGTCGCATGATCCGTGGATCCGGTGTGGCGAGCCGCGCCCGCGACGGGCGGGGCGGCGGGCGGTGTCCCCGCCCGGGCCGGTGCTGTGCGCAGCCCGACCGGCCGGGTCGGCAGCGGGCTGCCTGACCGGCCGGGTCGGCCCGAGGGCCTAGACCCGTTCGGGAGTGCGGGCGTCGTCGCGGTCGACCCGGCCGCCGGCGGGCCCGTCCGCAAGGGGAGTGATCGACGGTGCCACGAACTTGTAACCGACGTGACGAACTGTGCCGATCATGGCCTCGTGCTCGGGGCCGAGCTTCGCCCGCAGCCGGCGGACGTGCACGTCCACCGTGCGGGTACCGCCGTAGTAGTCGTAGCCCCAGACCTCCTGCAGCAGCTGCGCCCGGGTGAAGACCCGGCCGGGGTGCTGCGCCAGGTACTTGAGCAGCTCGAACTCCTTGAACGTGAGCTCGAGTGGACGACCCCGCAGCTTCGCCGAGTAGGTGGTCTCATCCACGGAGAGGTCGCCGGACCGGATGACACCGGCCTCGGCGGTGCCGCCGGCGGCAGCGACCCGACCGATGGCCAGTCGCAACCGGGCCTCGACCTCGGCGGGACCGGCGGAGTCAAGCACGACGTCGTCGACACCCCAGTCGGCCGACACCGCGGCAAGTCCACCTTCGGTGACCAGCGCGAGTAGCGGAGTGGTCAGCCCGGTGGTGCGCAACAGCCGGCACAGGCCCCGGGCGATGACCAGTTCGCGGCGCCCGTCCACCACGATCACGTCGACGGGAGGCGCATCCAGCAGGGCGCTGGCCTCCAGGGGAGCGACCCGCACCGTGTGGGTGAGCAACCCAAGTGACGGAAACGACTCGGCGGAGGGACCGGGGGCGTTGGTGAGCAAAAGGACGACGCTCAAGACGACTCCTCCAGTGGTGTGTGGTTGGGGCAGCGTCGACCCGATGAGCAACTCTATGTCCGGCGCTGGGCGTCGCACGACCGTCATGGGCATGAAACGAAGGCCGGTATGTGGGGAGGATAGCCGAGTGCCCTACTGCGCTCCTACCGTCTACCGGCCACTACCCACCGCAGATTCTGAGATCCTTGCCACCAGGCATGATCCAAAAATTCCGGACCAGCACGGAGAGTCACGTGACCTGGCGGCCGTGGTGGTCCACGGCTTCGCTGGCTCGATGACTCACCCCTTGTTACGCCGTGTGTCGGAAGGTTTGCGAAAATATGTAGGAGTGCAGGTCATGGACCTGCGCGGTCACGGACGATCAACTGGTCTGTGCACGTTCGGCGATCGCGAGGTGTTCGATGTCGATGCTGCGGTCGGAGCGGCCCGCACCCTCGGCTACCTGCGCGTTGTCACCGTCGGCTGGTCGATGGGCGGGATGGCGGTCCTGCGTCATGCCGGATTGGCAAAAACTGGTACGCTCTGTCACGGACGCCGTCTCAGGCATCCGCCCGATGCTGTGGTCAGCGTGAGTGCGGGAAGTCGCTGGTTCGTTCGGGATACCGCGCCGATGCGGCGAATCCATTGGTTCGCCGAGTCTCCCACCGGCCGGATGGTGGCGCGAGCGGCGTTACGGGTGCGTATCGATTCGGGCGCTTTTGTGCCGCTCCCGCTGTCCCCGTTGGAGCTGGTTGGTGCCATTGCGCCGACCCCATTGTTGATCGTGCACGGATGCCGGGACCGGTATTTCACCCTGGCGCATCCGTACGCTCTCGGCGTGGCGGCCGGGGGTCATGCGCAGGTCTGGATCGAGCCCGAGTTCGGGCATGCCGAGGCGGGACTGTCGCCTGGCCTGCTGGACCGCATCGGGGCCCGGCTGGTCGACCTCGCTGGCAGCCCGGCCAGATTCGCTACCGCCCGTGATGGACGGTGGTCATGACGGACGGACCGGGTTCGACCCGAGAACTGGTCACGGTCCGCTACTGGGCGGCGGCGCGGGAGGCGGCCGGCATCAGCGAGGAGACGCTTGCCGCGATCACTCTCGCGGACGTACAGGGTGCGATCGCGGCCCGGTACGGCGGAATCCTGCCCGGACTGCTGCGGCGCTGCTCCTATCTGGTGGACGAGCAGCCCGTCGGGCAACGCGACCCGGCTACCCTGATCCTGCCCGCCGGGGCCGTCGTCGAGGTCCTGCCGCCCTTCGCCGGCGGCTGAGGTCCGCCACCACGGTGCCGGCCCGGACGTGACAGCATGGCGGCGTGAGTGCTGGCGATCTCGGATCCGGTGTGGTCACCCCGGCACGGCCGAACGGAGCGGGCTCGCTGGCGGTGCCCGGTGCCGTGGTGTTCGTCGCCGGCCTCGCGATCACCGCCGCGGCATTGGCCACCTGGGCGCTTGCCGTGGTTGTCGCCGTCCTGCAGCTCGCGCTCGCCTGGGCCTGGTCGCGCACGCTGCGTGCTTCACCGGGCACCACCGTGCTCATCGCCGGCTGGGCCCTGCTGGGTGACCTCAGCCTGTCGCTGACGCATGGCCACCCGTACCACGCGATCGTCGGGGTCGGCGGCACCGGCGTCGCCGCCGTCATCCTCTACCAGCTCGGACTGCGCCGGGCCGTGACACTGCGCGCTCCGTCCGCCCCCGCGCCGTCCGCTCCCGCCCCGCCAGTGCCCGCTGCCGCGGGTGTTCCGTCGTCTGCCCGGGTCAGCGCCGAACTGGTCACGGGATTGAGCGGGATCGTTCTCGGCCTGTTGCTGACCGGGTATCTCGCGCTGCGCGCCGGGCACAGCGGGGACCAGCCGGCGGACATGGTGGTCATCGCCGGCCTGCTCGGCGTCGCCGTGGTGGTCGCGGTGGGGCGGTTGGGCGGCTGGGCGGGGCTGCCGCCGCCGGTGGCCGGCCCGATCGGTGCACTCGTCGCGGGTGCCGCCGGCGCGGGCTTTGGCGCCCTCAACCCGAGTGGCCTGTCCACCGTTGCCGGCCTCGCCGCCGCCGCCGCGGGCGCGGTCACGGCCGGGTTGGTGGATCTGGTCCTCATCCGCTCCCGCGACGGCCGGTCGGTCGGTGCGGTCCATCCCGGCGGTGTCATCCAGGTCGAGGGTGCTGCTGGGACGAGCCGACCGAGCGGCACGGTGGTGACCGGTGCTCTGCTGGGCGCGGTGGTGCCGCTGGCCTGCGCCGCTCCGCTGGTGTATCTCGTCGGGCGGCATCTGCCCGGATGAGCGCCAGCCGACCCGGCCGGGGAGTGCGGGTGGTCGCCGTCCTCGTGGTGGTGCTGCTCGCGCTGCTGCTCGCCATCGACCGGATCACCCCGCGGGTGGTTGCCGGCCTGATCGCCGCCCAGGCACAGCGCAGTGAGGGCCTGGCCGCGAGGCCGGACGTGTCGCTGGGGGGATTCCCGTTCCTCACCCAGGTGTGGCGTGGCAACTACCGGGACGTGCGGGTGGACGTACGTGGCCAGGTCGAGCAGGGCCTGCGGGTGGATCGGGTGCATGCCGAGCTCGTCGGTGCGCACGTGCCGCCCGGGGACGTGGTGCACGGCGATGTGCGGCGGATCCCGGTCGACCGCCTCACCGCCCAGGTGGAACTGACCTTCACCGATCTCAACGCCTATCTGCGCAGCCAGGGATCGGCCGTCGAGGTCGGGTCGGCGGGGACGGGCATCCGCGTCTCCGGTTCGCTGGACGTCCTGGGCGCCACCGTCGACGCGGTCGGCACGGCCGACATCAGTGTTGCCCCGACGGAGATCACGTTCACCCCTCGTGAGCTGACGGCTCCGGTGGGCGCGTCGCTGAGTCCGGCGATCAGCCAGCTGTTGACCGTGCGGGTGCCGGTGGTGGGTCTGCCGTTCAACCTCCGACTCACCTCCGCGACCGTCCGGTCCGATCGGATCGTCTTCGGCGCCGCCGGTCAGAACGTCGTCCTGGATCCCAACGTCGTCGGCCGGGTCACCGGCGCCGAGTCATCGGTGCGGGCCCGACCGTTCGAACAGGTGTGAGCCGTTCCAGAACCACCGCGGGAACACCGGCCGACCCGCGACGCTTGGACGAACCGTGACGGGTCTGTGGGTGCTGCTGAGCGCGGTCGCGCTGGCGACCGCGCTGGGTGTCACGACCCGCGTTCGGGACGGCCGGTTCCGCGTGGCCCGGTCGGCTCGGTCGCGGCGGTCCAGTGGGTTCGGCGTGCCCTCCGACGGGCGGCTCGGTGTCGGGTCCGGCGAGCAGAAGGAGACTGCGGTGGACATGTCGGTGCCGTCCGCGCCCGCAGCGGGAGCCGCACCCGGGCAGGAGGGGCTCGCTCCCGCGCGGGGCGCCGAGATCGCCGCGCTGGGCGAGACGCTGGGCGAGCGGGCGACCCTGTTGCAGTTCTCCACCGCGTTCTGCGCACCCTGCCGCGTGACGCGGCGCGTGCTGGCCGGGGTCGCCGAGGTCGTGCCCGGCGTCCGGCATCTGGAGGTGGACGCGGAGGCGCATCTCGAGCTGGTCCGTGCCCTCGGAGTACGACGCACCCCGACGGTGCTCGTCCTCGACGCGGGCGGCCGGGAGGTCCGCCGGGCCAGCGGCGCCCCACCCACGCGGGCCGCGGTGTTCGCGACCCTTGCGGAGATCATGCCGATGGACGGGGCAAAACGGTCGGATGACGATTCTTCGGAATCATCGCCCATGTCTTAGCGCGGCCCGGTGTCCACTGCTAGCGTGACACGAGCCATGTCTTTCCTGCAGCTTGTGCGACGTCGTGTGGTCGATCTGTCTCCTGTGCAGAGCTGGTGTCGTGTGCACAGCTGTCTGTGTTGCCCTTTCTGATCGCGGTTGCCGTGGGGGCCCGGGGGGGCGGGGGCCCCCGCCCCAGGCCACTCCCAAATTTATGGGCTGTGGCGTAGCATATGTCCCATAGGGTTTTTTTAATATGTAC